>DATHVW010000038.1:0-4474 GCA_035461085.1 Longimicrobiales bacterium
CGCGGCCTGCAATCCCTTGTCCGTCTGCTTGATCTCGAACTCGACCTCCTCGCCTTCAGCGAGCGTCTTGAACCCCTCCATCGAGATCGCAGAGAAGTGGACGAATACGTCCTCCCCGTCCGGCTGCTCAATGAAGCCGTACCCCTTGGCGTCATTGAACCACTTCACCTTCCCCCTGGCCATTGCACCAGCCTCCTCATGAGAGTCCGACAGCTGCTTCGCTACGGATAGAGAAACTAGGCCTGTGCGCAAGCGGGTGTCAAGAAAAATCTTGCAGTGACGCGCCACAAAAGGTGGCAGCCGCGCGCGAGACGCCACCCCAAACAAATGTTGTTGCGGCGCGGTCCCGACCGGATCAGCGAGCAACCGGTGCTGCCAGGTCGTGCATCGCCAGCGCGTTGCACGCCCCTGCGCCGGGGACTCCGACTACCGCTGCGACTCCGAGATCGACTCCACCAGCACGTCGCCATACAACGCCGCATAGATGCGACGGTTGTTCTGCACGATGCGCACGTAGTCACGCGTCTCATCGTACGGGATGCGTTCTGCGAAGAGCAGGCGGTCATCGTACTCGGGGAACTGGCGCCAGCGCGTTACACGTGTCGGGCCGGCGTTGTAGGCGGCGAGCACGGCATCGAGACGGTCGCCGTAGTTGCTCAGCTGATCCGCGAGGTACGCCATGCCGAAGTGCACGTTGAGCTCGGGCTGCGTGAGCAGCTCATCCTTGAAGCGAGTGACACCGAGCCGCCGTGCGAGTGTTTTTCCGGTAGCGGGCATGACCTGCATGAGACCGAGCGCACCCACGGGACTGCGTGCGCGCGGATTGAACATGGATTCCTGCCGGATGAGAGCGGCGGCGAGGAAGGGATCGACGTCGCGCTCGAGGGCCTCGGCAATGACGATGTTCTGGAACGGGAACGGATAGATGATGCGGAGGAGGCGCAGATTCCACGCGCCTTCGCGTCGGTATATGTCCCATCCGAGGTTCACGCCCTGCGTTGTGAAGCCACGGGAGTTGAGTGCCTCGGCGAGGGAGTAGAGCGCGCCGTCGAACGCAGCGAAGTGGCGGCGTACGCGATCCATCTCGAACGTGGCGGCCTCATCCCAGCCGATCTCACGCAGCAGATCGACGCGCGAGAGCGCGCGTTCGACCTGTTCGGTGAAGCGATCGTTCTGCGACGGTGAGGGCTCGAGTCGCGCGGCCCAGCCGTCGTCGCCGAGCTCGTCGCCGGCGAGTCCGCCGTAGTAGGAGAAGGGATCGAGGCGGAGCGTCTCGAGCAGCCGGGAGCGCGCCTCATCTTCGCGGCCGAGTCGATCCAGTGCGCGGGCGCTCCAGTACGTCGCCTGCTGGCGTGGGCGACCCGTGCGGTGTGTCTCCCGGTACGCATCGAACTCGCGCAGCGCATCCTCGTAGCGTCCCGCGGCGTAGGCAATTCCGCCGAGCCGCATGCGTGCAATCGCGGCCTGCTCGCCCGTCGGTGCGAGATCGATTGCCTTCCGGTAATTGGCGGCGGCCTTCGTCAGGTTCGCCTCGTCGTGGTCGAGGTCCGCCGTCAGGTAGGCGGCCCGCACGGCTGCAGGTTCATCGGAGTACTCGCTGATGATGCGTGCGAGCGTGCCGCGGGCGACGCTCTGTCGTCCGTCGCGATACTGCGCGCGCGCGGCGGTATACATCGCATCACTCGCGACGCGGCGGTCCGATGTCGAGGAGGCCACGGCCAGCAGTGCCCGTTCCGCGTCGCCGTACTCGCCGGCGCGGAACTGCGCGTTCGCGAGATCGTAGCGCAGCTGCGCACGCTGCGCCGGCGTTCCGAGTCCGGCGTTTATGTAAGCCGTCAGTCCGGCGACACCCCGGGGGATGTTGCCGTGGCGCAGATAAACGCGACCGACGAGCAGCTGATCCTCCGCCGACAGGCCGCCCATCTCCGACAATCCCCGCGCCGCCTCGATCGCGGACGATGATCCCTGCGCTATGTTCATCGCGCGGATGAATGCCGTGCGCGCACCGGCGGCATTGCCGCGCTCCTGGCGCAGCTTGCCGATCAGCGTCCACGCCGCTGCACGCCGCGCATCGCTTCCCACGCTCGCGGCCGCCTTCTCCGCCTCCGCGAGTGCACCACCCAGGTCGCCCGCATTCTGTCGCGCCCGCGCCATCGTGCGCCACGACCACTCTCTTACCAGAACCGAATCGCCGCCCGTCAGACGCCGACGTACGGCGGCCGTATCGCTGCCGCTCGCCGCCGACGATGCAGCGAACACATTGATCCAGTCGGCCACTTCCGGCAGCAGCTTCAGCGCCTCGTCGTATTCCGCCTGCGCCTCGGCGTACTTCTTCTCCTCCGTCAGTGCCTGCGCCCGACGCAGATGCGCCAGCCCCTGCTCGCGCGTCTCGCCATCACCCGAGATCTCCAGGTAACGCGCCAGCGATTCACTCCCCTCCCGCCACCGCCCCTGCTCCAGCTGGCTGCGGCCGAGCAGGTTCCAGCCGAAACCCGCGGCCACTCCGCTCAGCCAGTTCCGGCCCTCCAGCAGATCGCTCACGCGCTCCCAGTCGCCCCACCCGGCTTCGGCGCGCGCCGCGAGCAGGATCGCCGATGGCGTCGTGTCATTGTTGACCGCCAGATACTCGCGCAGAATGAGACTGGCCCGCAGAAAGCGGCCGTCCCGCAGCGCGGCGAGCGCCTCTTCGGGGACGTTGTATTCCTCGATGGGCGCGGCCGAGTGCGTCTCGCGCGGGCCCAGGATGGCGATGGTGCCCGCAACGGCGAAGAACAGCGCGTAGATCAGAGTGTGACGGGAAACCATGTCGTAGCCCTGCCTTATGGACTGGTTTCGCGGCGGCGCGGGCAGGCGCCGCCATCGCGGTCAGCGGTACGAAGCACGGGCATCGACGGGTGCTGCTGACGCCCGTACAGTGCTACCCGACGCCGGTCGGTCAGTTGCGTTCCGGACGCGGCTTGAGCCGGTCGGCGACGCTCCGGAACGCCGCCTCGGAGGATGGCACGAGCTCGTAGCGGCCGAAACCGGTACGATCGTAGAACAGCAGGTTGAGGCGCCCGCCGGGAACGGCGGCGTAGACCCATTCCTCTGCATTCGGCTCGCGGTTCATGTCGATATCGCCGACGTATCGTTCGACGGCGTTGTCCGGCTGACCGAGAACAATGTAGACCTCTCCGCGGTCGGTGTTCCAGCCCGGGCGCCCGCCGGCTTCGCGGAATGCCTCCGTCGCGTAGCGAACACGCTGAAAAAACGCATCGCGGTATTCGTTGACGTCGGTAATGGCGAGTGGATCCCGGCGTTCCCAGAACCGATCCCAGGCCGCGCGCTGCTCGGCGGGCGATCCGATCTGCAGGGAGTCGAGCTCTTCGGGATAGGCGATGTAGCGGAGGAACTCCACCACGTCATCGAGATTGGCGACCATCCATTGATCGGAGATGGTCATGAGGATGGGAGTGCGTGCGGTGATCACGCCTTCGCTGCTCACATCGACCCAGAACCTGCCGAGTGGCAGTGCGTCCGCGGGGATCTCGACGACGCCGTAGTGAAGGCTGCCATCGCCTTCGCGAAGGACGGCGGCCGCACTCCACACGATGCTGCCCTCGGCATCGATGACGCGTACGTGGAGCGGCGTCGCGGCAGGGCCGTAGGTCTCGATATAGACACGCGGCGAGCTGCCTCCGAAGGGAACGGTATGCCGCGGATTCGTGATGAGCTCCGGCAGTGCGTCGCGGCTGCTGCGTCCTTCGGCACTGTAGACGAGGACGGGCGAAGAGACGGCCGCGGCGCCGGTATAGTCGGGTGCGGTCAGCGTGTCCGTCATGCGGAAGCCGCGTGAACTGTTCACATCGGACGCCTGCAACCGGACGATGTAGCGGCCGGGCGGTATCGTGATACCCTGCTGGTACACGATGCTCTCATCGGTGCGTCCGGTCTCGGCAAAGGTCGGCACGCGCACGATCTCGCGGGCCTCAACACGTTTCACGGCCGTTGAGTCCTCATCCATGAACGTCACATCGATGCGGTACTCGGCGAAGAAGCCGGCGTCGTCGCGCTGGAAGCGGAGCGAGCTGTTCGGCATCGACATGCCGAGCATCACGTAGGTGGAGTCCGCGGGACCTGCGAGTGTGGCGAAGCTTGCGACGACAGGGAACTGCCCGGGCCCCGTCATGAAGCCGAGATCGCGGTAGATCTCGAGCGGGCGCGAGAACGCCTCGCCTGCCGTCGGCCGTGCACCTTCGGGGCCGGGCTCGCGCGCGCCGCACGCGCCTGCCGTCGCGGCCGCCGCGGCGATCATCAGGATCGTGCGCAGGCAGCGCGACGAACGCATGCGGGCAAAACAACGAGGGCCACCGTGCAGGTGGCCCTCGACTCCCGACTGTGTCGAGAAAAGCTGCATCAGCTCACCGGATCAGGCGACGCGACCCCGGTCGTGCAGGGCATCGACCATCTTCTGCGCCGACTCTTCCATGTCGAG
>DATHVW010000039.1:0-4218 GCA_035461085.1 Longimicrobiales bacterium
CGTGCGGCACGCCGCCGACCAGCACGGTGCGGCCGATCACCGCGGGGTCCCCATCGAAGCGCGACTGCCACAGCTCGTAGCCGATCACCACCACACGCGGCGCGGCTTCGTGCTCGTCCTCCGGCAGGAGGTACCGCCCGATCAGCGGCTGCACGCGGGCGACCCGGAACGCCGACGCCGTCATCTCCGCCGCACGTACGGCCTTCGCTGGCGCGTCGCCCGTGACCAGACTGCGCACACCCATCGTCGCAGCGGCAACGTGCTCGACCGAACGCAGCTCCGCGCGCCACGCGGCGAAGTCATGCAGCAGTTGCTTCGCCGGAATGCCCGTCTCGACGTCCAGCATCGTGAGTGCGACGACGCGCTCGCCTTCGTCCAGCGGCAGCTTCGGATAGAACAGGCCCGTCAGCACGACGAACGCGCCAACGCCGAGCGCGGTGCCGATCGCGATGCCGAGCACACCGACGACCGTCAGGCCTGGCGACTTCAGCAGCATCCGCCACGCGAGCCGCAGATCGAGCGAGAGGCCGCTCAGCCACGCACGACCGCCGTCGCTGCGGAACCTGTGCACGTCACCGCCGGCCGCGGGCAGCGTTCCGGGCGGCGCAGCAGCGCGCGCGAGCCGACGGAGCGCGAACGCGAGACGCCACGTGTCGGGGTGCAGGAGCTGGGCGACGTACCATACGTCGGCTCCTGCGCGCGAGCGACGTTCGCGGACCGCCGCGTACTCGCGGTCCAGGTCTCGCAACACCTCACATCCGCGCGCGGCCGGCAGGAGTCGCCGGAGGACGGCGCGGATCGCGCGCGGCGCGTCGTGCGCCGGCGTCACGGCCGCACCACTCCCTCCCACATCCGAGCCATGGACACGCGCGCCTCCTCCAGCGCCCGCCACCCCGCCGGCGTCAGCCGGAAGACGCGCCGCGGCCGGCCGCCCTCCGGCGCCGCTACATCGTCCGACGCCGTCAGACCCTGCTCCTCCAGCCGCACCAGCGTGACCCACACGGTCTGCACGGAAACGGAACGTCCCGCCACGCGCCGCAGCTCCTCGCGGATCGCGGCGCCATACGCGTCGTCGCGGAGTCGGACGACGGCCAGCATCACCAGGTGCTGCAGTTCACCGAGGCTCACATGTACTCCCAGCGGGTCGTCAGTGGCGCCGCGCGGCGAAGCGCGTCTATTTCGACAATGTCGGAATATTGCGCACCTGCCGCGCTGCGCGCAAGAGCCGACTCTCGGATTTTCGCCACCGCTGACACGGATGCCCACAAAGGCTCGGCCCCGGCGAATGGTTCGCCACGTGTTCTCGTGGAACGTCGCGGGAAGTCATTGACAGGCGTCGCGACGTTGCTGTATCGTGGCCTCTGCGCACGAGGGCGCAGCCGGTCCGCGGAAAGGACTCAGTCCACCTCATCTGCCTGCAGTGCACAGAGCGACCTTCTTTCAGCCCGAAATCCGCGGACACCGGGCGCTATGAAAGGGGGTTGTCATGGCCACACGCATCCTGCCGGTCCGTCCGAATCTCGACCACCTGAAGAATGAAGCGAAGCTCCTCCGTAGAGAGTTCGCCCGCGCCGATGCGTCTGCGGTGCAGCGCGTCCACGCCGTTCTTCCGCTTGCGACCAGCCTGAAGCTGACGGAAGCGCAGCGCGTGATCGCTCGCGAGTACGGCTTCCCGACGTGGCCCAGGCTCCGCGCGCACGTGGACGCGATGCGGAGCGTCGACGATGCCGTCGAGTCGGTCCTGACTGAACTGGTTCGGCAGAACCTGCCCGCAGCGAGAGCGATCCTGAAGGCGGAGCCGCGCATCGCATCGACGAGTCTGCACGTCGCGGCAGTGTTGGGCCGCAACGAGGACGTGTCGCGGCTGATTCGGGAGGATCCCGGGCAGGTGCGCGCGCGGCGCGGACCGCCGGGCGGGGACCCTCTTCTCTGGCTCTGCTACTCGCCTTTCCATGGTGACCATTCGACGCGTGCGGATTTCGCCGCATGCATGCGGGCGCTGCTGGACGCGGGTGCGGACCCGAACACGGCACCCGCGGGCGGCGGTCCACCCGCACTTTATGGAGTGACTGGCCTCAACGACGAGCCGGGTCTCGCGCGCATGCTGCTCGAGGCTGGCGCTAATGCAACGGACGGTGAATCGCTGCACCACGCGGCGGAGCGATTCCACGAGGAGTGCCTGAGGCTGCTGCTCGAGTTCGGTGCGGATCTCGATGCCACGGGGGACTGGGGGAACACGCCGCTGTATTTCCTGATCCGCTACTGGGACCTGACCGATTCGCCGGCCGCCATGAAGGGCGTGGGCTGGCTCCTCGAGCACGGTGCAGATCCCGATGTTCGCTGCGGCAGCGAGCGGGAAACTGCGCTGCACGCCGCAGTGCGGCGCGGACAGGACGCTGCGCTGATCGAGTTGCTCATCGAGCACGGCGCCGACGTGCATGCTCGCCGAGGCGATGGCCGGAGTGCATGGCTGATCGCGGCGCGGTCAGGTCACGGCGGACTCGCGGCTCTGCTCGAGTTCGCCGGCGCCGAGCCCGAGCGCCTGGATGCTGCGGCCGAGCTGCTCGCGGCCTGCGGTCGCGGAGACGCGGACCTGGCCCGGCGCCTCACGGCGCCGTCGCTGATCGCGACACTCGATGACGCGGACCTGAACATGGTGCGGGAAGCCGCCGGCCGCGGTGCTGTGGATGTCGTGCGAGCCTGCCTGGCCGCAGGCTTCCCGGTCAACGCCGCGGATGAGCATGGCGCGACAGCACTGCACCTCGCTGCAATTGGCGGACACGCTGCGATCGTGCGCGAGTTGCTGCGTGCCGGCGCGGACCACGGAGCGCACGATCACGAGCACGACTCGCCACCACTCGGCTGGGCCTTCTACGGCACGGATTTCATCGCCGCGCCGGGAGCGGACTATACGGACACAGTACGTGCGCTGCTCGAGGCAGGAGCGAGGCCGGAGCAGGGTCACGATGTCGCAAACGCAGGCGTACGGACGGTGCTGAAGGAGTACGACGTCGTCGGTTTCGTGTGAGCAACGGTGCATAGGCGGCGGCGTCCGCACCGATCGAGTTCCGCAGAAACGGGTGCTCCGCAGGGAGCACCCGTTTCGAGGACTGTTCGAGACTCGGGGCGGACGCCGCCGCCCGCTGCAGCCCGTTCCCCCTACCCTACCGCGTTGATCATCTCGAAGATCGGCAGGTACATGGCCACGATCATGCCGCCGACGATCACGCCGAGGAACACGATCATGATCGGCTCCATCGCTGCCAGCAGTGCCTCCACCGCGGCGTCGACCTCGTCATCGTAGAAGTCGGCGATCTTCGTGAGCATCTCGTCCAGGCCGCCCGTCTGCTCACCGACGTTGATCATGCTGACCACCATGGGCGGGAACACACCGCTCCGCTTGAGCGGCTCGCTGATCGTCTCACCGCCCGCGATGCTCGTGCGCGATTCCATGATCGCGTCGTGCAGCACGCGGTTGCCGGACGTCTTGGTCGTGATCTCGAGGCCGTCGAGGATCGACACGCCGGACGCGACCAGCGTGCCGAGCGTGCGCGTGAAGCGCGCGATCGCCGTCTTCCGCTGGAGGTTGCCGAACACGGGCGCGTTCAGCAGCGCCTTGTCCAGCACCAGCTCGCCGCCCGGCGTCTTGTAATACTGCCGGAGGAAGATCGCGATGGCGGCGATCGTGATCACGAACACGTACCAGCGCGCCTGCAACGTCTCCGACAGGAAGATGACGAACGCCGTCGGGCCGGGCAGCTGGATGCCCGCGCTCTCGAACATCGTCTGGAACGTCGGGATGACGAAGATGAGCAGCACCGCGACCGCGCCGACGGCGACGGTCAGGATGACGCTCGGGTAGATCATGGCGCCCTTGATCTTCCGCTTGAGCGCGTCGGCCTTCTCGAGGAACACGGCCAGGCGCAGCAGGATCGTGTCCAGGATACCGCCGGCCTCACCGGCGGCGACCATGTTCACGTACAGCGCCGGGAAGGTCTTCTCGTGGTTGCGCATCGCGTCCGCCAGCGTCTGACCGGACTCGACGTCATAGAGGACCTGCTCGATGACCTTCCGCAGCGTCTTGTTCTCGCTCTGCTTCGCGAGGATATCCAGGCTCTGCACCAGCGGCAGGCCGGAGTTGATCATCGTCGCGAACTGCCGCGTGAAGATGACGATGTCGCGCGTCGAGACGCCGCCGGTCATGAGCTCGCCCAGATC
>DATHVW010000040.1:0-23926 GCA_035461085.1 Longimicrobiales bacterium
GGGATATGCAACCATATGGTTGTATATAATCCGGCGGCCACCAGCGCGCAAGCCTGGCGACGCGTGGGTCGCTCCGTCCCGCAGCGGGACGGAAAAGACCCGCACCGTTGCTCAACAGTGCGGGTCCGAGACGCGAGCGAGCGCGGCGGGCACCGGGTTGACCGCGCCCGTCCTGTGGTCAGCGCTTCCGGTTCAGGAACCCGCCGAGCATACCGCCCAGCTCATCGACGATCGACCCGTCGCCATCGCGATCGAGGAGCGGCTCGAGCATTCCGGCGAGCCCACCGGACTGCGCCGCGCCTGCGCCGCCTCCGGCCGCGCCTTTCTTGTGCTTCGCGAGCGCACCCATGGCGAGTGACGCGAGGAGCGGGAGCATCTGCTTGAGGACGGCGGGGTCGATTCCTGTCCTCTCCGCCGCGCCGGCCGCGACTTTCCGGCTGACGTCCTTGCTGCCGAAGATGTGGCCGAGGATGGCGTTTCCATCGGCGGTAGTCGCGGGTGCGCCGAGCACTTCGGGCTGGTCGATGTACGTCTCGTGATGCCCGTTTGCGAGGGCGGATTCCAGGCCTGCCTCGTTCGTGGTCATGTTGCGCTTGAGACCGGCTGCGAGCGCCGGCATGAGCGCGCCCATGGCCGCGCTGACCTGTTCCGGCCGCAGGCCGAACTGTGCGCCGAGCTGTTGGACCGCCGCGCCATCGCGGGCGCCGACGATCGAGTCGAGGATGTTCATGATGCTCCGCGTTTCAGGGGTGGCCGGTGCCTGTGCGGTGAGCCGGCCCGACGTACGGGCGACGCACGCTCCACGCCACGGTCGTCGTGTTGCATGCGCGTATGCAATCGCGCGATCGCCGGCATCGTGCGTTACTGCGTCATCGCTCTGCGCAACCGCGATTCCTCGCTGGTGGCCTTCTCGGACAAGGACGAGCTCGGGCGCGTGCGGGAGAGTTTCCTGAAGAAGAAGCCGGGGCTCACCGCCCGGGACGCGGAGCTCGACGCGGCAAACTCGGAAGTGGGCGAGACCATGAAGGTGACCGCACGCGCAACCGCGTGACGGTCTGTTACCTGCTCGCCGACCGCTTCGGCAAGCTGTCAGAGTTCGTCTGACGGCCGGAATCACTGGACCCCCGCCACTCTCACTCGGACGTGCTTACCCCGAGAGTGGCGGGCGCTCCTCCTCCGGCATAACCGGTTCGACCGCCACCGCCTCCGCACCGGGCGGCTTCACGCCTGCGGCACCGGCCATCCCCATGATCCCCGGCAGGTTCAGCGAGTCGGCGAGACCCGACGGCACGACCATCAGGGAGCCGCGCTTCACGATGCTTTCGTACAGCATGTTCATTGCCCGGAGGTTGAGGGCGACGGGATTCTCCGCGTATAACTCCGCGGCCTCGACGAACTTCGACGCGATCTCCGTTTCGGCGGTGCCGAGAATGATGCGCGCCTGTCGCTCACGTTCGGCCTGCGCCTGTCGCGACATCGCTTCTTCGAGTGCTTTCGGTATCACCACGTCGCGGATCTCGACCGACTGCACCTGAATGCCCCAGTCGTGCATCTTGCGGTCGAGCGCTTCCTGGAGTCCGCGGCCGAGCTCCTTGCGCGACTGGATGAGCTCCGCGAGGTCGTGCTTGCCGATGGCATCGCGGAGCGCGGTCTGCGCCGCGAGCATCACGGCCTGACCGTAGTCCTGCACCTCGAGCGCCGCGCGCTCCGCATCGTAGACTACCCAGAACGCGATGGCATCGACGTCGACGGGCACCGTGTCCTTGGTCAGGCACGACTCCGCGCCGAACGCGGTGGTACGAATGCGCTGGTCAATGTGATAGCCGACCCTGTCGATGACAGGGATCACTGCGAAAAAGCCCGGCCCGCGCAAACCCTGGTAGCGACCCAGCCGCAGCACGACCGCCTTCTCCCACTGGTCGGTGAACTTGAGCGACGATCCGAGCAGGAGCCCGACGACGGCACCCGCAATGGCTGCGGCCGGCGCGATCACGCCCGCGAGCAGCAGACCGCCGGCGAGCGCTCCGCCGCCGATCACGCCCGCGCCGAGGGCGGGCACCGGAAAGCGCGTGTCGTCGGGCGAGCTGCCCCCGGTCACTACGGTGGCGCTTCGATCGCTGCGGCGAGTCGGCAGGAAACTGCTCATGAGGGCGGCTCCATTGGGTGGTCATTGCGGTCGGCGGTCCGGAGCTCGGCGAACGCGTCGATCAGATCGTCGGTCGAAAAGCCGAGCACGGCTGCCTTGTCCACGGTCGCCCGGCAGAGAGCGGCGAACAGCTGATGCCGCGCCCGGTCCGATTCCGAGGCAGGGGCGAGGCTCACGAACGTGCCGGCACCGGCGCGCGACACCGTCACGCCGCGCCGCTCCAGCTCGGCATATGCGCGCTCGACGCTGCGCGGGCTGACGTTCAGGCCGATCGCCAGCTGGCGCGGTGTGGGCAGGCGCTCTCCGCTCTCCAGACTGCCGTCGACGACCGCCAGCCACAGCTCCTCGACAATCAGATGAGCGACCGACTCGGCGCTGCCGTCGCGCAGCCGCACGGTCAGCCGCTGCAGCAGTTCGTTGGCATCCATGCACCGAAGCTGCGATGCCGCGCAGTGAATGTCGAGGTTTTCAGCGGATTGAGAGCGTACTGTCCGACAGGGATACGGACCACGTTCGCCAGCTCGAGCGAAGCGCCTGCCCGCCCACGCATTAGCATACAATCGTTCCGGGCTGTATCTTCAGGTCAGGGCCCACCCCGTCGATCCTGCGTGTGATTCTGACGAAGTCGCGGTGCCTCTCCCCATTTCAATCAGGAGCCATCATGAAATCGTGGCGACTCTCCCTGCTCGTGCTGCTGTTACTGGCGCCCGCCGAGGCCTGGTCACAGCAGGCCACACGGACCGAACCGGTCACTGCGCTGCGCGACAACGCGCCCGGCGTTCATGCCTTCACGGGCGCGCGGATCGTGGTATCGCCCGGCCGTGTGCTGGACAACGCGACGCTCGTGGTGCGGGACGGCGTGATCGAGGCGGTGGGCACGGGCGTCCGCGTTCCTGCGGATGCGCGCGAGTGGCCGATGGCGGGCCGCACACTGTACGCCGGCTTCATCGACGCGCACGGTGATCTCGAGATCGATGCGGCGCCGCCGGAAGGCGAGCGGGATCCGGGGCCCGTCCACTGGAACCCGCAGGTGCGGGCGGATTTCAGCGCAGCCGGCGACTTCCGCGATGATGCGGCCCGTCGCTCGGCGCTGCGCTCGCAGGGGTTCACGACGGTGCACGCAGTGCCGCGGCTGGGCATCTTCCGCGGCCGCACCGCGGTGGTGAGCCTGGGGGATGGGCCGGCGCGCGAGCGCGTGCTGCGCCCGGCCGTCGGTCACTCGCTGTCGCTGAGCGGCAGCAGGGAGCTCGGCGGCAGCTACCCGAACTCGCCGATGGGCGCGATCGCGCTGGTGCGGCAGACGCTGCTCGACGCGGACTGGTACATCCGTGTGTGGGACACGTACCGGCGCGCGCCGCGCGGGCTTCAGCCGCCGGAGACGAACGCTGCACTGGCGTCGCTCGACGGGGTGGTGCAGCGGCAGGAGCCGCTGATCGTCGAGACGCGATCGGAAGAGGAGCTCCTGCGCGCGCGCGCGATCGCCGAAGAGTTCCCGGTGGCGCTGTGGCTGCGCGGGAGCGGCGAGGAATACCGGATCCTGGATGTTCTCACCGGCCTGACCGTTCCGCTCGTGCTGCCGCTCGACTTCCCCGAAGCGCCGGACGTCGAGAGTCCGGAAGAGGCACTGGACGCGGATCTCGATGAGCTGCGGCACTGGTATCTGGCGCCGGAGAACCCGGCGCGGGTTGCCTCGGCCGGCGTGCAGTTCGCCCTTACGGCGGATGCGCTCGACGACGTCGATGACTTCCTCCCGAACCTGCGTGCAGCCGTCGAGCGCGGGCTGTCGCGCGATGTCGCACTGGCGTCGCTGACCGTCAACCCCGCGCGCATGCTGGACATCGCGTCCACGCACGGCACGCTCGAAGCCGGCAAGCTGGCGAACATCGTCATCACGAACGGCGACCTGTTCGATGACGACACCGAGGTCCGCGACGTGTGGGTGCAGGGCGAGCGGTATGTGATCAACCCGGATCCCGCGGTCGACCCGCGCGGCCAGTGGATCGTTGCGTCGTCGGATGATGCCCGTCTGAACGGCCGTCTCACCGTGACCGGAACACCGAACCGCCTGCGCGGAACGGTGACCCTGAACGGGCAGCCCGAAGTCACGCTGTCGGAGGTCAATGCCGGCACCGAAGCCGGCCGGCTCCACGTGGCTTTCCCCGGCAGCGCCATCGGCACCACCGGGGTCGTGCGCCTGTCCGGCTCGATCTCCGGCGATGAAGCGTACGGCTGGAGCGCACTGCCGGACGGTACCAACCGGAGCTGGCGCGCGGAACGCACGGAGCGCACGATCGTCGCCGACAACACCAACGGCGGTGACGGCAATGGCAACGGCAATGGCAACGGCGCAGACGGTCACGCGCCGGCGCTCGTGCTCCCTGATATCCGGCCTGCCGTGGCGTTTGGCCGTGCGCGGCTGCCGGAGCAGCCCGAGCACGTGCTCATCCGCAATGCGACGGTGTGGACGCAGGGCCCGCAGGGTAGGATCGACAATGCCGACCTGCTGGTGACGCGTGGCAAGGTGACGCGCGTCGGCCGCGGCCTCGACGCGCCGTCCGGCGCGACGATCGTCGATGCGACGGGCAAGCACGTGACGCCCGGCCTCATCGACGCGCACGTGCATACCAGCACATCGGGAACGAACGAGAGCGGCTTCGCTATCGTTCCGGAAGTGCGCATGGGCGATGTCGTGACGCACAACAGCATCGACATGTATCACCAGCTCGCGGGCGGGCTGACGCTCGGACACGTGATGCATGGTTCCGCCAACCCGATCGGCGGACAGAACGTGTTCCTCAAGATGCGCTGGGGCGCCCTGCCCGATCAGCTGAAGCTGGAAGACGCGCCGCGCACGGTGAAGTTCGCACTCGGCGAGAACCCGAAGCGTCGGGAAGATCGCTATCCCGACACGCGCATGGGCACCCAGCAGATCATCCGCGATCACTTCATGGCCGCGCGCGACTACGAGCGTGCATGGCAGCAGTGGGAGCGGAACCGGGAAGGCCTGCCGCCCCGGCGGGACCTGCGCATGGAAGCGCTGGTGGACATCCTGAACGAGGACCTGCGCGTGCAGTCGCACGGCTATCGTCAGGATGAGTTCCTCGCACTGGTCCGCCTGGCCGAGGAGTTCGACTTCAGCATCCAGGCCCTGCAGCATGCGGTCGAGGCGTACAAGATCGCGCCGGAGCTCGCGGCCAGCGGTGTCGCCGCAGTCGTGTGGAGCGACTGGTCATCGTTCAAGGTCGAGGCTTACGACGGCACGCCGTACAACGCGAAGATCCTGCTCGACGCCGGCGTCCTGACATCGCTGCATTCCGATGACGGTCAGATCTCGAGCCGCATGAACTGGGAGGCGGGCAAGATGCTGCGCACGGGCATCGGCGAGGAGGATGCGCTGTCGCTGGTGACGAACCGGACGGCGGCCGTGTTCGGCCTCGAGGATCGGGTCGGCTCGCTGCAGCCGGGATTCGATGCGGACTTCGTCATCTGGAACGGTCACCCGCTCTCGCAGTTCACGCGCGCCGAACAGACGTGGATCGACGGCCGCAGGTATTTCGACCTGGCCCAGGACATGGAGGAACGCGCGCGCGTGCAACGCGAACGTGCGCAGCTCATCCAGCTCATCCTCGGTGATGACGACGACAACGAGGCGGGAGGCTCACGATGATCACCGCCACCACGAACGAGACCATGACGATGATGAACGAACGGATGGTTTCCCCGAGCGTGCGCCGGACGGGCATTCGAGCCGCGTTCGCGCGGATCGCCGCAACGGTGTTCGCGGCAGTCGTCGGATCCGCCGTTGCCGCGGCGCCTGCGGCCGCACAGGTGCCGGCCCCGCCGCAGAGCCAGCCGATCGCCCTGACCGGCGGCACGATCCACACGGTAACGAACGGCGTCATCCAGAACGGCACGATCCTGTTCGAGAACGGCGTCATCACTGCCGTCGGAGCCGATGTCGCGGTGCCGTCGAACGCGCGCCGTGTGGATGTGACCGGGAAGCACGTCTACCCCGGCCTGATCGACGCCTACAGCGCGATGGGCCTCCAGGAGATCGGTGCCGTCGATGTGACCAGCGACACGAACGAGCTGGGTGACTTCAACCCGAACGTGCGTGCCGAGGTCGCCGTCAATCCGGAGAGCCGGCACATCGGGACTGCGCGCTCCAATGGCGTGCTCGTGACGCTGACGACGCCGGCCGGGGGTATCGTTTCCGGTCTCTCCGCCGCTCTGATGCTGGACGGCTGGACGTGGGAGACCATGACGCTGAAGAGCGGCGCCGCGCTCAACGTCAACTGGCCGAACCCGAACGCCGGCCAGGGCAACAACGGGCGCGGCAGCAACAATGACAACGGTCCGGATTACGCCGAACAGATCCGCAGCCTGCGCGACATGTTCGCGACCGCGCGTGCCTACCGTGATGCGCAGGCGTCCGGCATGCCGCACGACACCGACTCGCGCTGGGAAGCGATGGTTCCCGTCGTGAACGGCGACATCCCCGTCGTGGTTTCGGCGAACGACATCCAGCAGATCCAGGATGCCATCGCGTGGGCGGAGTCCGAGCGCGTGCGGCTCGTGCTGCGCGGCGCCGGGGACGCGCTGTACGTGGCCGACCATCTGGCCGCGAAGCGGATCCCGGTCCTGCTCACGTCCAGCATGGATGCGCCGAATCGCGACTGGGAAGGATACGACGGCAATTACGGACTGGCCGCGCGCCTGCACGAGAAAGGCGTGATGTTCGCCATAACCGGGGAAGCGAGCGCGCCGTACACACACCGGCTGCCGTACGAGGCCGGCGTTGCCGTGGCGTTCGGCCTGCCGGCCGATGAGGCACTGCGCGCCGTGACGATCCACCCCGCCCGCATCATGGGCATCGATGATCGCGTCGGCTCACTCGAGGTCGGACGCGACGCCACGCTGCTCATCACCACCGGCAACCCGCTCGACTTCCTCGCCAGTGTCGAGCAGGCGTACGTCCAGGGTCGCGAGATCGACATGATGGACATACACCGGCAGCTCTACGAGAAGTACTCCGAGAAGGTGCGACAGTCGAAGCCGATCAACCCCTGAGCCGTACGGTGCCGCCGCCCGGGCCCCGCGCCCGGGCGGTTGGCATCTTCAGCCGTTCCCCGGACTGACCCACTGCTGCCCTCCGTCTAATATCCCGGCCCCTCGCGCGTCTCTTACCTGAATACGGCGCGATCTCCCCTCGAACCGGACTTCGGTTGCGGATGACTGCACGGCTCAGTGCGACGCTGGCGTTACTCCTCCTCGCGGCGACCGCCGCACCCGCCCTCCCGCAGGAACCACCGGGTACCGGGCCGCTACGCGTATTCCTCGACTGCAACCAGTGCGACTTCGACCATCTGCGACGCGAGATCCGCTTCGTCGATTATGTACGCGAGCCGGCGGACGCACAGCTCCATGTGCTCGTAACGTCACAGGAGACGGGCGCGGGAGGGGATCGGTTCACGTTCTTCTTCATCGGCCAGCGGCAGTTCGCCGGGCGTGCAGATACGCTGCTCGCAACGACACGGCAGGATGCGACGGAGGACGAGGAGCGCGATGCACTGACACGTACGCTTGCGCTCGGACTCGTCCCGTTCGCCGCTCGGACGGAGCTCGCCGGCGGACTCAGGATCGGCTACGAAGGTGAGCAGACTGACGAGAGCGCGTCATCGCCGGTGCATGACCCGTGGAATCTCTGGGTGTTCCGCGCCCGTCTCGGCACTTCGGTGAGCGGCGAGGAGACGGAGAGGGAGATCAGTCTCGACGGCTCCTTCTCCTCCAGTCGGACCACGGAGGCCCACAAGTTCGACTTCAGCATCTCCGGCGACTACTCGCAGGAAGAGATCAGGGCGGACGACGCGGATGAGGAGGACATCACGATCGTACGACGGGACTACGAGGCCGAGGCGATCTCGGTGTGGAGTCTCGGCACGCACTGGTCGGCGGGCCTTTATGCGGAGGCATCCAGCTCGAGCGGCCTGAACCAGGATCTGGCGCTCGTGTTCGCGCCCGCCATCGAATACAACCTGTACCCGTACGACGAGTCCACGCGCCGGCAGATTCTCTTCACCTATCGCGTCGGGCCGGCCTATTACGATTACGAGGAGCTCACGCTGTTCGGCGTCACGCAGGAGACGCTCGTGCAGCAGTCGCTCGACATCTCCGCTGCGTTTCGCCAGCCATGGGGCGAGGTCTTCGGCTCCGTGGAGGGATCGAACTACTTCCACGACTTCGCGCTTCACCGCCTCGAGCTGTTCACGGGCATCGACGTGCGGCTCTTCCGCGGGTTCAGTCTGGAGGTGGACGGTAACGTCGCACGCATCAAGGACCAGATCTATCTGCGCGCGGGGCGCCTCACTCCCGAGGAGATCCTGCTGGGACTGCGCGAGCGCGGCACGGATTACGAGTACGAGCTCGAGCTCGGCTTCAGCTACTCGTTCGGCTCCGTGTTCAACAACGTGGTGAACCCGAGGCTGCAGCTCGGCGGCGGCGGCGGCCGGAACTTCCGCTGAGTCCGATCTGCCGCCCGCCACTGCACCGCCCGCACCCCACTTACAGCATCTCCCCTACCCGTCATCCGGCAATCTCCTACCACTGTCTGTCGGCAGGCCGTCCATACTCATCACAGCCGTGCAGGACGACCCCGAGTCCGCTTCCGAAGGAGGCCGGTCATGTGTATTCGAGACAGACTCAGCCACACGAAGCGAAGCGGAACAATCGCTGTGCTTGCGATGAGCCTCACGCTGGTGGGAGCCTGCGCGAGCTCGCCGACCGGGCCCGCAGAGCGCGAGGTGCTGATCGGCGGTCTCTTCTCCCTGACCGGGTCGTGGAGCACTCTGGGTCAGAACGGCCAGGCCGCCATGGAGCTCGCCGTCGAGGACGTGAACCGCTACCTCGAGGGGAACGCCGCGGGAATCCGCTTCGCGGCCGCCATCGAGGACACTCGGCTGGAGACCGACAGGGCGCTGGAGATGGCTGAGGCACTGCGTGCGCGCGGCGTGCAGCTGCTGATCGGCCCGCAGTCCAGCGCCGAGGTCGCGCACCTCAAGCCCTTCGTCGACGCGAACGGGCTCCTGCTGGTCAGCCCTTCCAGCACCGCCGGCTCTCTGGCGATCCCGGACGACAACATCTTCCGTTTCACCCCCTCGGACGACCTCGAGGGCACGGCCATCTCGGCGTTGATGTGGGATGATGGCGTGCGCGCGGTCGTGCCCGTCTGGCGGGACGACGCCGGCAACGCCGGCCTGGAAGCAGCCACCCGCATCCATTTCGGCGAGCTCGGAGGAACGGTCCACGAGGGTGTGAAGTACGGGAGCGGCGCACCGGACTTCGCCACCGTTGCGGCCAATCTTCGTCTGCAGGTGGAGCAGGCGATCGCACAACACGGCGCGGAAGAGGTGGCGATCTACCTGGCCGCCTTCGACGAGGTGGTGCAGCTCTTTGCGGCCGTGGCTGCGGACCCGGTGCTCGGCTCCGTGGCGTGGTATGGCAGCGACGGCGTGGCGCTCAGTGACGCGGTGGTCGGCAGCCCGCAGGCTGCGCAGTTCGCCGTGAGCGTCGGATATCCGAACCCGATCTTCGGTCCCGACGAGGGTGCGCGCGACATCTGGGAGCCCCTGTCAGCACGCATCCGCGCACGCACGAATCTCGAGCCGGATGGCTTCGCACTCGCCGTCTACGACGCAGTCTGGGTCGTTGCCCGCGCGTACATCGCCTCGGGTGCCACGGAGGAGATCGAGAGGCTGAAGGAGGCGTTCACCACCGCGGCGTCCTCCGGCTACGGCGCCACCGGCTGGACCGTGCTCAACGAGGCGGGCGACCGCAAGTACGGTGACTTCGACTTCTGGGCGGTGCGCATGCAGGACGGCACGCCGCACTGGACGCGCGTGGCCCGCTACGAGTCACGCCCGAAGCGGCTGGTCAGCTGAGAGATGGGAACTAGCGACTGCGTCCACCACCGTGGTGCGGCCGCATGGGGCACGGACGGAATCAACGCTGAAGCAACACCGGAGGGCCAGATGAAGAACCGCGCAGGATCGGGCCTCAAGCTTTTCGGACTGGTCGCGTTGGCAGGAGCATTGGCTCTCGGCGCGTGCCGCGCCCATACGCCCGCGCGAGCGGCTGCAGCCGACGACATCACGCCGTTCACCGTGGACGGTCGCGTTGCGCTGCACTCGTTGATGTCTCTGAGCGACGCGCACCTGCAGAAGCTGGCCGATGCGCTGCACATGCTCGGCACCACGGATGCAGCGCGCTCTGCCGACTGGGAACGCCTCCGCGGCCCGCTGGCCGACGCCGCGCGCATGAACGTGGCGGCCGTGAACTGGTTCGCACTGCCCGACGGGAACTACTGGTCGGTGCAGGAGGGCAAGGCCTCCGGCAACCTGTCGGATCGCGCATACTGGCCGCGCCTCATGGCAGGCGGGACCGTGATCGGCGACCTGGTTGCAAGCCGCGCGACCGGCAGGAACACCGCCATCGTCGCCGTCCCCGTACGCGGCCGCGACAACGCCGTCGTGGGCGTGCTCGGCGGCTCCGTCCATCTGGACAGCCTCAGCGCACGGATCAGGACGGAGATGCAGCTGGAGCCGAACCACCTCTTCTACTCCCTCGACGCCGAGCCACTGGTGGGGCTGCACGTCGATCCGCAGACCATCTTCCTGCATCCGCTGGAGGAGGGAGACCCGGATGTCACGAGGGCCATGCGGGAGATCCTGAGCCGCGACGAGGGTAGCGTCAGCTACACGTTCCGCGGCACCCGCCGAACCGTCCTCTACCGCAGGTCACCGGTGACGGGATGGTGGTACGCGTTCGGAATGCTGCAGCCCTAGGGTTCGGTGATTTCAGTGGTGCGGCGGCGGGCCACAGGCTCGCCGCCGCTGTTGGCGACCCGGCCTACCCTCAGTCATTCGCCCTGTGCGTAACGGTAACCGCCGAATCCGTTCCCTTCGGATACGTAGTCCAGCCATCGTTGACGTCTGCATCGAACAGCATCCTCAGACGAAACGTCCGGGCTCCGGTGACGGGCGGAAAATAGAGGACGGGCGCGATCGCGACTCCTTCGATAACACGATCCGGGCACTCGAAGCGGACCGGTAACACCATCCATTCCACGTTCGCCGGATTCTCCAGCCGGCGTCCCTCGATGGAGATCTCGTACTGCATGTGCTCCCAGTTCGCACGCGCGGTTGCCTCATCCACCGCGATCCATGCCGCGGGGAACTGGATCCACGTTCCGCGCGGAACCTCGAGTGTCCATTCCGTGGTGCCCGTGCAGATGGGCTCCTTCCAGTTCTCTGCCTGGAACTCATGCACCGCTGCCCCTTCAGGAGGCGCGCCGCGCACCTGCGTTTCCTGCGCGTGGACGGTTGCGGCAGCCAGGCCCAGGCTGACGATGACGGCGAACGGAGTGATGTGCGAGGTTGTGATCCGGAACATTCGGTCCTCCTGTGGCAGGCGTGGCAGGCTCTCCGTAACTCCTGAAGTCGTCCTCCGCGACTGTTCCTGGCAGTGGAAAACGGCCGCAGGTCAGACGCCCGGCATGCAGCGGTCCGACACTCCATAGTGCGCGGGCGGCATCGTGAACGGCAGCAGGAAACGCCCTACACCGCTGTAGTCATCACGCGTCTCTGAGGCGTGTGCGTTCGAAACCGGGCCCGGCTTGATCGGGCTGGTTGCGACGCCCTATTATGGATGACGATTCCGCTGCACGCCGCCGCCCGGAGCTGCGACATCCACTGCGATGCGCTACGCGGTCGTCGCTCCAGTGCGGCGCTGAATCACCCGCAAACTCCAGCCCGGGAGCTCGAGATGAACGCTCTCCTTCGAAACCGGTTTGCCGGCGCCCTCGCCGCACTCCTGACTGCAGTTGCGCCAGCGTCGGCGCAGGACGTCGCCCCGTACCGCACGCCTCCGCCGCCGATTCCGCAGATCCTCGATGCGCAACAGACTCCATGGACGAGCATCGCGCCGGGGGGCACGACCATGGTATTGGTGGGGCGTCCGGGCCTGCCGGACATCGCCGAGCTTGCCGAGCCGGAGCTGCGGCTGGCAGGCACGCGCATCAACCCACGCACGAACGGGCCGAGCCGAAGCACGTTCGGCCGCTCGCTCACGTTCCAGGATCTGGAGAGCGGCGCGCGCCGGGAAGTGGCACTCCCGGCAGACGCTCGCGTCAGCTCGTGGCAGTGGTCGCCCGACGCGACACACCTCGCCTTCACCAACACCGTCGCCGACGGCGTCGAGCTCTGGGTAGCCGACGCCCGCACGGCGGACGCGCGCCGGCTGCTGGGCCCCGAGCTGAATGCCACGCTCGGCTCGCCGTACGAGTGGGCGCCGGACGGACGCTCGCTCCTGCTGAAGCGGGTCACACCGGGCCGGGGCGGACCGCCGGCAGCGCCAGCGGTGCCGGCCGGACCCGTAGTACAGGAAAACGTCGGCGGCGCTGCCCCGGTGCGCACATATCAGGACCTGCTCACGAACGCGTTCGACGAAGCGCTGTTCGACTACTACTTCACATCCCAGCTGGTGCGGGTGCCCGCGTCCGGTGGAGCGCCGACGCCGGTGGGCGAGCCCGGGATCATCTCCGGCTTCACACCCTCGCCGAACGGCGAGTACCTGCTCGTGACTCGCATAAAGCGCCCGTACAGCTACCTCGCTCCCATGTTCGCCTTCGGCACCGAGACATTCATCACGGATGCGGGCGGCCGTCGTGTGCACACGGTCATCGACCGGTCGGAAGTGACGATGTCGCCGATCGGTCGCGACATGGTGAATCCGGGGCCACGCTCGGTCAGCTGGCGGGCGGACGTGCCAGCGACGCTGGTCTGGGTCGAAGCTGTGGACGGCGGCGACGCACGCGCCGAGGCGGCAGTCCGCGACCGCGTGCTGATGCTCGACGCTCCGTTCCACGGTTCTCCGCAAACTCTCATCGACCTGCCGCAGCGCGCGGCCTCGATCCGTTGGGGCCGGCCCGACCTCGCGCTCGTGCAGTCGCGCTGGAGCACGGATGCGCGGACGCACACATACATCGTGAATCCGTCCCGTCCCGGCGAGCCCCGTCTCCTCTGGGATCTCTCGTCGGAAGACCGCTACAATGATCCCGGCCAGCCGGTGGCGAAGCTGAACGACCGCGGATTCCCCGTGCTGCGCTTCTCGCCCGACGGGCAGCACATCTACCTGAGCGGAGCAGGCGCGAGCACACGCGGGGACTACCCGTTCCTCGATATGCTGAACCTCGCTACCGGCAACACCGAACGCCTCTGGCAGGCCGAGGACCCGCACTACGAAGTGATCGTAGCGGTGCTGGACGACGAGGCGCGCCGGTACGTCACACAACGCGAGGCAATTACCGACCCGCCGAACCTCTACCTGCACGACCGCACGAGGGGCGCGGCTCGAGCGCTCACCGATTTCCCGGATCCGGCACCGCAGCTCGCGGGCGTGCAGCGTCAGCTCATCACGTACCCGCGAGCGGACGGCGTGACGCTCTCGGCGACACTGTTCACGCCCCCCGGCTACGACGCAGAACGCGATGGCCCGCTGCCAATGCTGGTGTGGGCATATCCGCGCGAGTTCCGCGATGCCGACGCCGCAGGGCAGGTGCAGGATTCGCCGAACCGGTTCAGCCGGCCGGGCGGCAGCTCGCACCTGTTCCTGCTGACGCAGGGATACGCGATCCTCGACGGCCCGGCCATGCCGATCATCGGCGAGGGGGAAGAGGAGCCGAACGACACGTATGTCGAGCAGCTCGTGAGCAGCGCTCAGGCTGCCGTCGACAAAGTAGTGCAGATGGGCGTGGCGGATCGCGATCGTATTGGTGTCGGCGGTCACAGCTACGGCGCATTCATG
This sequence comes from Longimicrobiales bacterium, assembly GCA_035461085.1. GTDB lineage: Bacteria > Gemmatimonadota > Gemmatimonadetes > Longimicrobiales > RSA9 > SH-MAG3. The sequence continues at coordinate 14,006 of DATHVW010000040.1, forward strand.
ACGGCCAACCTGCTGGCGCACTCCGACCTGTTCCGAGCCGGCATCGCACGTAGCGGAGCATACAACCGCACGCTCACGCCGTTCGGTTTCCAGGCTGAACCGCGCTCGTACTGGGAGGCGACCAGCGTCTATCATGCCATGAGCCCGTTCAACTACGCGAACCGCATCAACGAGCCGATCCTGCTCATCCATGGCGAAGCCGACAACAACTCGGGCACCTTCCCCATTCAGAGCGAGCGCATGTACCAGGCGCTGAAGGGCCACGGTGCCACCGTACGTTACGTCGTGCTGCCCCACGAGAGCCACGGCTACGCCGCGCGCGAGTCGGTAATGCACACGCTGGCCGAGATGGTGGACTGGATGGACCGGCACGTGAAGAACGCGCCTGCACGCACGGCAGGCAGGTAGACGCTCGAGGCTGCGACAGCGCTGCACGCGATCAAACGTGTGCAGCGCTGTCGATTACACAGAGGGCAGTGTCGCGATCGGAGCGCCTGCGATGCGAGCCGCTCGATTCAGGCAGCCGGCACGGTAAACGTGAAACAGCTGCCTTCCCCGACCACGCTTTCCGCCCAGATCCGGCCGCCGTGGGCTTCCACGATGCCGCTCGCGATGGCCAGCCCGAGCCCGATGCCGCGGCGGTCTCCGCGCCGCGCCTGCCAGCCGCGGGCGAACACGTGAGGCAGCTGGTCGGCCGGTATGCCTGACCCGGTGTCGCGTACGCTGAACGTGACGTCGCGTGTCGCGGAGGCGGCATCCCCGCCGGCCATGGCGGACACGCGGACGGTTCCGCCCTTCGGTGTGAACTTGATCCCGTTGCCAACGAGGTTCGACAGGACCTGGAGCAGTCTGCCGCGGTCGGCGCAGACGACAGGCAGGTCGGGCGCCGACTCGATCCGGAAATCGATGCTCGCATGCGCAGCGAGCGGCGCCAGCATCTCGCTCGCCTCGCGCAGCAGGTCAGCCGGGCGCAGCGTGACCTTCTCGAGTGCCAGGCTGCCGCTGTCGAGGCGGCTGGCATCCAGCAGATCCTGAATGAGGCGCTGCATGTGCTCGGCACTGCGGAGCACGATCTGAAGCTGGCGTGTGCCCGGCGCATCGACCGCCTCGGCATCTGCCATCTCCAGGGCCAGCTCGCTCCCCATGATGATGGTATTAAGCGGATTCCGCAGATCGTGCGCGACGACAGCGAGCATCTCATCGCGTGCCTGCGACGCCGACTGCGCCAGGTGGTACGAGCGCGCGGACTGGAGCGCCAGCGCAGCACGGTGCGCAAACTCCTCGGCAAGCGCGAGGTCTTCGGCGCCATAGCGGCGGTCCGGACGCGTCAGCGACAGGATCATCGCTCCCATGAGCGTGCCGCCGAGACTGATCGGCACAGCCATCAGCGAACGCGCACCCATCAGGCGCAGGTACTGAAGGTGTTCGGGGTTGACGGCGATCGCGGCAATCGCCTCTTCCGTCACCTCCTCGATCATGTAATGCCTGTTGTTCACCAGGGCTGCAAAAATCGGATGGTCGGGAGGGAACGCCTCGGGCCACATGCTGACGGACTCGCGCAGAACCTGCTCGCGTTGGGGATCGCTGTGCACCACGGCGACGCGCTCGATGACACCGTTCTGGACGGTCGAGATCACGCAATAATCGGCCAGTTCCGGTATCGCCAGCACGGCGAGCTGCTTGAGTGTGGTGGACGTGTCGAGTGACGACGCGAGGATGCGGCTCGCTTCCGCGAGGAACTGCGCGCGCTCACGCGTGCGCTCTGCCAGTTCTCGTGCAGCCTGCTCCTCGTGCAGTCGTTCCGCCGCGTTCTGTGCGGCCTTGCGGTCAGTAATGTCCCGGACTGCGGCCACCCGCAGCTTGCGGCCATCATCGAAGAAGTCACTCCCCTTCAGCTCGACCGGAAACCGTCTTCCATCCCTGTGGACGCCTTCGACCTCGTACGGGTGCTGGTAGTTCGACACGAGGTTGCCGCGGACTGTATCGTGCCACTCCGGTGCGATGAACCCGAACGGGCTGAGACCGATGATCTCTTCGAGCGAGTAGCCCACCATCGCCGCAAAGCTGGGATTCGCATCGACGACGCTGCTGCCGTCGTGAATCACGATTCCCTCTATCGTCGCGTCCACGAGTCGCCTGTAGCGCAGCTCGGCACGCGTCCTGGCACTCTGCGCGTGATGCCGCTCGATGGCGAGCGCAATTTCGTCCGTCACCGATTCCAGCGCGTCGATGACGGCGGCGGATGGAAACGCGCGGCCGAGCAGCACCACGATGCCCGTCACGCGGCCGTTCGTGACCAGCCGGAGACCCACGCCTGCGCGCAGGTCGTGCTGCCGGTAGACAACCTCGCATCCGGGCCAGAGGTCGGGCAGGCCATCGCGCCAGGTGATCACGCCGCCGTCTCTCGCGACGCGCGCCAGCTCTGCGGATACGAGCGGCACGTCCGCCGAGTGGTTGGACTGGATGGTGGCAGTTCCAGCCGACTGGCAGGCGTGCAGGCACTCGAGGTCCTCGCTCATCATCCAGATGCGCACGAGGTCGGGCTGCAGTCGCCTCACGATGGCCTCACTGCATCGCTCCAGCATCTGCTGCACGGTGTCGCCCGCACGCGTCACCACCTCGCCGATGTCCGCCGCGAGCTGCGCCTTCACGGTGGCATCACGCAGATGCTCCTCCATGCGGCTCCTGCTGATCGCCGCCCCCACCACCACTGCAGCCGCCGCCAGCGCCTCCACCTCGATGGCCGTCCACGGCCGCGCGGAAACACAGTTGTCCACTCCGACGAATCCCCAGAACCGGCCCTCGCTGAACACCGGTACTACGGCGATCGAGAGGATGTGCAGCGCCTCCATCTGCGCGCGCACGCCGTTCGGAAGATCGGAGACTACTGCCGCGAACGGCTCGCCATTGGAAAACGATCTGAACCAGCGATCGGAGGCAGCCCCGTCGAGTCCGATATGCTTCCCTCCCGGCATGCCCTGCTGCGGATCGATACCGGGCGCAGTCCACTCGGCATAAAGCGTGGCCGTGGTGAACGCGCCGGCCAGAGGGAGGTCGTTCTCGAACGCGTACGCCCGGCTCGCCTGTGTCGCCGCGCCGATGTCGGCCAGCAGGGTGTGCAGGCTCTCCTTCAGGTCGGTGGAACGAAGGAACTCCGTGGCCGCGCGCACCACCGCCTGCAGGATGGCATGCTCGGCCTGAACTGCAGGTGCCGGCTCAGGCGCGGGGGGCGCCGGGGGAACGGTCGCGGACGCGGACGTGAGCTCGAGGGACATGAGGACACTGCACTGAGAGGGGGGTGCGGCTGGTCAATGATGCGGAGCGGTGACCGCCTCCGGCAAGAGTGTTGAGCGACTGGGACGGCCCGGGCCTATCGCCCGCGAAGCAGCAGCCAGCCGAGCACTGCCACGACCGCCACGCTGCCGGCCAGTCCCAACCACATGATCGACCGCGCCCGGCTGGTTGCCGCCACCGCGCGAGTGCGCCGGATCCGTCCAGCGTTGATGTCGTAGACCCACGAGAGCGTCAGCGAGAGCGGGAACCCTGCCAGGACGGCCACTACAAGGATCTGGTTGGCGAGGCGGGACATGGGGAAGGCCGCGTCCACGCCCTGAGCAACGCCGAACACGGCGAGCGCGAACGCGCCGTATGCCGCCAGCACCCGATAGACGCGGCGGCGGCGCAGCTCGGCGAGAAACTGCGCGAGCGGCCCATCGCCATCCGGTGACGCAGGTGCGGCCTGCCCCGGTGCGAGCGCGCGAACGAGCTCCTGCGCACGCGGCCTCCGGTTCGGTTCCCTGGACAGGCATCGCTCGATCGTGCTCGCCACCGTGACATCGACTTCGGGCCGCAGGCTCTGCAGCGGCAGCGGCCGGCCCTGCAGATGCGCCATCAGCATCTGCGCGTCACCGCTGGCTGCATACGGGCCACGGCCGGCAAGCACTTCATATGCGAGGATGCCGAACGAGTAGATGTCGCTCTGCTCCGTCACCGGCTCCCCGCGCACATGCTCGGGACTCACGTAGTGTGTCTTGCCAAGGAGCATGCCCGCTGCCGTGAGCCGGGTTTCGGCGGACGCGCCGGAGTCCAGACGTGCAGCGATGCCGAAATCACCGAGCACTGCGCGCTCGGTGCGGTTTTCCACGAACACGTTGTCCGCCCGTACATCCCGGTGGATGATGCCGCGCTCGTGCGCCGCGGCCAGAGCGCCCGCAACCGACGCCAGGATCGCGCAGCCGCTGGCGCAGTCGAGCGCACTGCCGGACTCGATAATATCGCGCAGTGTGCGCCCGTCCACGTATTCCATGACCATGTACGGCACATCGTTGCTCGTTCGGCCGACGCGATGCACCGCGGTCACGTTCGGGTGTGTGATGCTGGCGATCGAGCGCGCTTCGCGCTCGAAGCGCAGCCGCGCGGTCTCGTTCGCCGCCACATGCTGACGCAGCACTTTCACCGCCACCAGCCGCTGGAGCGAAGGCTCGCGCGCAAGGTAGACGTCGGACGTGTCGCCGCTGCCCAGCAGGCGCAGCACGTGAAGCGCGGGCTGCAGCTCCGCATCCAGTGCGGCCAGCTCGGGGTTCCGGTCAGGCATCTCGTTCCGAGGCTATCCCGGGCCTTCCACCAGGTAGAGGTCGCTCGTGGCCCGGTGCCACGAGTAACCGAATCCGCGGCCATCCTGACGGCGAAAGTGCCCAACTCGGGCGGCAGCACTTTCAGCACGACCCGCCGGCCGGGCGCGATTTCCCCGGCCAGGGAATACGCGGCTCATGCCGTCACCGCCCAGCTCGCACTCGATGCTGTAAACGGCACCAAGCTGGAGCGGGAGCCTTTCTGGACGTTCGGACACCAGCGTCGTTGGTATGAAGAAGGGGCCATGCGGGCCGACGAGCTCAGCCAGAATCGGAGTGTCACCCAGTTTGTTACTGGCGGGCTTCAGGGCGCAAGGGTCTGACACCTTCGCACATCGGCGCCGTCGAGCAGCGACGCATACGAAACTGATCGCGGAGGCGTGAGCCGCATCGCGCCCCACGATCCAGTCAGGCGCGTGCCGGCCTCGCGACGCCCACAGCAAACAACTTCACCAGCGCCGCGCCGGCGATGAACCCACCGATGTGCGCCATGAAGGCGACTCCGCCGCCCGATTGCGGGCCCTGCCCGATGACCCCGAATGCTCTGATCAGCTGGAAAACGAACCAGAGGCCCACCGCCACGTAGGCCGGCACCGTCGTCAGCATACGCAGCATGATCACGCGCACGCGGCGGTGGGGATGCAGCACGAGGTAGCCACCCATGACACCCGAGATGGCGCCGGAGGCTCCGAGGCTGGGAATGAACGGATTGTCGCCGAACACGAATGTCGAGACGACGTGCGCGGCCGACGCCAGGATGCCGGTGAGGAGATAGAAGACCGTGTAGCGGCCGTGGCCAAGATCGTCCTCGACGTTGTCCCCGAAGATCCACAGGAACAGCATGTTGCCGAGCAGGTGCATCAGGCTGCCGTGCATGAAGATCGACATCAGGAGCGTCAGGTAGACAGAGACCGGCGTCGGCTGCAGCGGGATCTGCTCCGTCCGTTCGCCGACCTCCACCGGAACCGGCCGCGCGATATCTTCGCCCGTCCGAATCTCCTCGGGAACGACGGAGTAGGCGTAGGTGAATTGCTCATTCGCGCCGAAACCCTGGAACACGACGAACACCAGCACGTTCAGTGCAATGAGGATGTAGGTTACGTAGGGCGTTCGGACGCGGCCGGTGTTGTCGTCACCTATCGGGAACACCATCGTGTCAGCTCCTCGAAGCCGTTCAGGAAGTCGGGACGTGAGCGCCGTGATTTTTTGGGCCGCGGCTATTGCAATATGCTGGCCGTTGACGGGTCCAGCAGTGAATGGGGGTATCGGTCGGCTGGCCGCCGTCTCAAGCGCTCGAGCAGGACGGCCGCCGCTTCAAAGGAGACCCACCCGCAGCGCGTGCGCAACGGCGGCCGCCTGGGTGGCGGCGCCGAGCTTGAGTCGGATGTTGGAAAGGTGCCTGTGCGCGGTGTGCGGGCTGATGAACAGCCGGTCGGCGACCTCGCGCTCGCTCAACCCGCTGGCAATGAGCCGCAGCACCTCGAGCTCGCGACGCGTCAGTGTGACGTTGTCCGCGGTGTCGCGCGCCAGCGTGCGCCGCGCCGCCTCCGCCTCCCACGCGTGACCTGCCGCGTCGTACAGGGCGGCGGCATCATCCAGCAGCTCAGCCGCCTGCACGGACTCGCCGTTCGCAGCGGCAAGCACACCGCGGGCGGCAAGCACCGCAGCGCGCAGCAGCGGCAGGTTGTGGCTGTCGGCCGCCGACTCCAGCTCTTCGAGCGGCGTGCTCGCGTCGGCCGGAGCGCCGGAAGCGGCGGCGATCCGTATGAGCAACTCGTTGGCCGGCGCACGTTCCAGCAGGGCGTCGGCGGGAAATCGCCGCTGGTAGGTGCGCACGCGCTCCAGGGCGGATGCTACGCTGCCGCGCTGCAGGTCGATCCATGCGGCGCCGAGTAGCGCGATCGGGTGAGTGCCCGCCTGGCGGAACAGCTGAAGCGCCTCCTCGGTGCGTCCCTGGCGCCGGCGCAGCTCACCCAGTCGTGCGTATGCTGCGGGCAGGACCACGGGCCGCGTCTCCCGCAGGTCTGCAATCGCCGCATGCAGTTCCGCTTCTGCATCATCCCACGCGCCCGAGGATATCAGCACGCTGCCGTACTGCATGCGGCACGTCGTGAGCAGGATGGTGAACCGCTGTCGGGTGGAGAACTCGCGCAGCCGAGCGCACCACTGCGCGGCGCGCTCGTAGTCTCGCACCCGGTCGCACGCGCTGATCAGATAACAGCACGTGAGTCCGGCGGCGTACGCGTCTTCCACGTCGCCGCCCAGCGCGGCGGCCGCTGCCTCGTCGAGCAGCGCCAGACCTTCGTCGGGCTTCGCGGCCATCACGAGCGCGAGCCCGTTCATCGCCGTGGCGAGCACTTCCGCGTCGGTGCAGGCACTGGCGCGCGCAAGGCGCCGGCCCTCTTGCGCGAGACGAAGACCGGCGGCGACATCGTGAAGCCCGATCAGGGCGAGGCGCGCCTCCCACACGCTGAGCCGCGCATGCACGGCCGACGGCGGCAGCGGCTCGAGCAGACGGCGGGCCCGCTTGAACCAGCCGTTCGCGACCGCCGCGTCACCGCGGAAATCCAGGAAGTCGTTCCCGAGCGCTACGGCCATCCGCGCTGCAGCGACATCCTCGCCACGCGTGCGATATCGCTGATACGCCGCCAGCCGCGCGTCGATCATGAGTCGGGTGTCCTGCTGGAGCCAGGCTGTCTCGGCCAGCCCCTCCCACGCTTCCGGCCCGTCCGTGCTTCGGACCAACTCTTCGTACTGCGAACGCGCACTCGTCCAGTCGCCAGCTTCGATGGCGGCGCGCGCGGACGAATGTCGCGGATCGGTCGACATGCGCGGCCTGCAGGGCTTCACTGTGGGGTGCGTCCGCGCGGCCTCGCGCACTTCTCGTCGCGCTCGACCACAGGGACCGGAACAGCATACCTCAGAAGTAATCCGCCGGCGTCGCACTCTGCAAGGGCGACGTATCCACGCGGCGCTGCGGCCGTCGCACCCCTGACGGCGGCCGCAGGCTGCAGGATCCCAGGGTGTCTAGAACACCTCCGTGCTCTCGGCGTGAGCACACGTGACGTTCGGGTTCCAGTCCGCGAACACGCCCGCGGGGTTCTGGCGCCACAGCCAGATGTGGAGCTTGAAGATCGGCAGGAAGGAATGGCGCGTGTAATTCTGCCCGAGCAGCTGCGGCACATCCGCAGGGTCGTCGAGGTCGTGACCGGCTTCCTCCCACGCAGCCAGAGGCACGATGTACTCCATTCCCACGAGCCGCATGTGGCCCCCCGGCTGCGGCTCGTACATCACGACCTCCGGCTCGAGCAGGTCTTCCCTCGCGTCGAGCAGGTCGGTATTGCCGTAGTGGTATCCCATGGCTCCAGCCGAGTGGTGGGCCCAGCACGGCGTGATCCGCGTCTCGTATCCTGCCGCCGTCGCGGTTTCCATGTTGTGGAACCGCGCCGTCACCTTGCGCAGCTCCGCCAGCAGCCCAGGGTCGGCACTTGCCGCCGCAGGCACGGCGCCCGCTTCGACCGCCGCCGTGAGGTAGGGTTCGATCGGCTCCGCCTGCGGCTCGCAGGCGCCCAGAACGACACCCGACAGAACAAGCGCGGAAGCCAAGCCGCGCGTCGAAGTGATTCTCATTTCGGTATCCCTTTCAGTGGACGCAGCCGTTCAGGCCGCAGCGGCGGCGTACGCCATGGTGGGATCGATCATCGCCCTGACCTCGGACACCCGGTTTGCCGGGAACCCGGAGCGCTCCGCGTGATCGCGGATCAGCTGCTCGCTCTGGGCGATGTAGACGCAGTAGAGCTTGTCCTGAGTGACATAGCTGTGTACCCACTGGATGTCGGGACCCAGGTCGTCCAGGACGGCGCAGGAGAGGGTGGATGCGCCATGGAGCTCTTCCCTGCTCATGGCGCCCGCACCTGGAATGTCCCGCTCGATTACGAACTTCGGCATAACTGACCTCCGGTTGAATTGAACTGAATGGTGCACCGAAGGTAGGTGTGGGGGGTCGTTCGCAGCTTCGCCCGGACGTGCCATTTTCCGCCGCGGGAGCGGCTGGCCTCATCGGGCCATGCCGGACGGGCCGCAGTCATCGCACGCGCACCGCGTGACGCCGGGACAATCCGAACGGCTCTTCACACCGTCCAATCCCATCGGCTCCTGCAGCCGATCTCGTGGCGGCGTGACGGGGCTGCGAGCCGGTCGTCACGTTTCCCCGGTCGAGCTCCCGTCCCTGACGGGCGCGGAAACTCTGTCGCGCACGGCCGGAGGCGGCTCTGCCGTTGCCGCTCGCAGCTCGGGGTGGTGCTCCCGCAGCCAGTCGACCGTATCGCGCAGTGTCTCCTCCGGCGCCCGCGAGGCGTAGCCGAGGTCCGGCTCAGCGTAGCGCGAGCGGTGGTCCCAGTGGTGGCTGGCCATCTCGAGCAGGACGGGATCCGGCAGTACGTGCAGCGGTGAGCCGAGTCGGCGGTTGAGCCGGGCTGCGGCCAGCATCAGCCACGACGGCAGCACGCGCCAGGTGCGGCGCAGCCCGGCAGCCGCTGCGACGCGGCGGAAGAACGCGTCGAGCGATGAGACCGTGCCGGTTAGGTGGTAGACAGGTCGTGGCCGCGGCAGCAGCATCGCGCGCACGATCGCGTCCGCCGCATCGCGCACGTCGGCGAAGTGCATGCCGCCGCGCGGCACGGCCGGCACGCGGCCGCGCAGCAGGCGCAGCACGTTGACGGTCGAGCGGAACCGGTGGTCGCCGGGGCCGAGCAGCACGGGCGGGCGCACCACGACGAGCTCGACGCCGAGCCGCGCGGCCAGTGCGCGCGCCTCCCGCTCCGCCGCGATCTTGGACGCGTAGTATGGCCACGCGCCGACCACGCCATCGCGGAACTCGCCGTCCTCGAACGCGCCGTCGCCGGGGCGACGGGAGCACGAGACGACGCCGGACGTCGAGGCGAACAGCAGCCGGCAGCCGAGGTGCGCGGCCAGATCCACCATCGCGGTGGTGCCGGTCACATTCGTGCGGAAGGTCTCATCGACTGCGGAGCGCGAGTGGTTGACCACCGCGGCCAGGTGGAAGATGCCGCGCACGCCGGCGAGCCGCGGGTCGTCGCGCCAGGCATCCGTCGGTGTGAGCGGACCCTCCACCAGCTCGACTGTTCCAAGCTCCGCAGTCCACTCCTGCTCGCGCCACGCCGCCGCATCGCGGACCAGCACCAGCAGCCGCGCGTCCGGCTGCAGGCGGCGCAGCGTGAAGAGCACGTGGCGGCCCAGGAACCCTGTGCCGCCCGTGACCAGGAAGCCC
>DATHVW010000041.1:0-4129 GCA_035461085.1 Longimicrobiales bacterium
AGCTGCTGTGTGACACGGATGCGTCTGCTGCCCTGATAGCGGCTGCGAAATCCATATCCTGTCGCAATAGCGGAATCCCCCAACATGAGGTCGCCCACGGCGACCACACGAAGAACGTCGTTTAACTGGTCCACGGGTGCCCCGATCGCCCTGCTGCGCGACGGTTAGACGGCGCCCGACGCAGGGGCCACGCAGAGACAGTCCGGCGATCGAAGCTCCTGCCGGTATCTTCCCGCTGATTCAGATCGACTGCAGTGAACTGTTCTCGCGGAATACGTAGCTGATCTGGCTGGACGTCGTCGCCATCGTACCCATTGACGTCCGTGATATCAACCGCTCCGGCCGCTTCGAGCCAGTAGCCGAGTTCCGTTCCGAAATCGACAATGCATCCCCGCGTTGTGAATCGAAAGAGTTCGGGAAGTGTCGCAGCAGTCGTCCTCATCGACGCATCCACGTCCTGCGTATAGAACGCCGGCGTGTATTCGCTCGCTGGATTCGTCACAGACGCCCCACCTTGTACAGTGTGAAAGTCGAGGGATACGCTTCAGACGGAAGCGCGCCTGCGCAGCGCGTTCCTGATCTTGTGAAGGGTGGGACGGAGTCCGTTGCGCCGCGTTTCGCGAGCGACGACTCTCGCATTGACGAATTGGTCCAACAACAGGTACCAAGCCGGCGGCCGCACGTCACCGGCTCCTGCCTCCAATCGTCTGGCGTAGCGGCGGGCGGCTTCGATCAGCCAGCGAGGAGCGGTTGGACGTTCTGGGCTGACGGCGCCGGTGTATACGGCGTTCGACGCACCGGCGAATTCCGGCGATCTGCTGAGGTCCCGCGCACGTTCGGTTTCGTGATGCCTCAGCATGGCGGCGTGGAAAGGCTCGCCGACGAAGTCGCACAGGCGGCGCAGGGTCAGTTCCGTATTCAAGACCAGATCTTCGTACCGGACGAGCAGAAAACGGAATCCGGGTCCCTGTCTCGCTACCGCCCTCCGGAACTGCAACCAGTGCAGTACTCCACCGGCTGCGCCCCATGTGGGATTGATGCGCTCGTACGATGCAGCCACATCCGCAACGTCCCGTTCGAGACCGATGAAACAGGCATCGGGAAAATGGCGCGCGATCGCTGGCAGGCGCCGGTAGGCTACCGCCGTTTTCTCGCCCCACCGCCGTTTCCCCTGCAACTCGGCTGCACCCATGAACAGTCTCCGCATCTCCGCAGCACTATCCGGCGCCGACGCGGGCCCAGCAATGTCGGCGGCAGGCGCCAGCGCCAAGCCTCGAGCGCCAGCCTCTTCAGCCAAGCGCTGTGACGAAACATGATCGGTCGACGCACTCGTGTCATCGGGCAGAAAGTCGATCAGGAGCTTCGTCTCATTGGCAACGAAAATATCCGGATGAGCATTGAGCATCGTCGCGAGTAGCGTGGTACCCGATCGTGGCGCCCCGATGATCAGGATCGGCCGCGACTGGGCAATTGACGCCCTCCTCATCGCTGCCCGGCCTCGAAAGTGTCAGTCAGCTTCGTCATCAGGCGACCGATGCATTCTTCCTGAGACGGCGGTAGTGCCTTGCCCGATATTTATCCCGCGCCCAGCTCAGCATGGGGAGTGCACTGCGATAATACGTGTTGTACGGCACGTCCTCACCCCCGAACTTGTTCTTGAACTGACTCGTGCCGCCGCACATGTTGTACGCAGGTATCCCCTCGCGCACTGCAAATTCGATCACGGCCCACTGCAAGGCTTCATTCGGGCTGAGCTTGTGATGCCGGATCCACGACGCCGCGCCCCAGAAATAGATGCATCGCTCGTCGAATGGAAAGAGGCCTGTCGCCACGACCTCCTGTCCGTGGCGTACCCTCAGCGCCAGCAGCCGGCCAGCCGGGAGGAGGTGCTTGAACAGGGACCGCGGTCGCTCGCTGCCAAAAGGCACGCTCATTCCCTGTTTGCCATAGACCTCTGTGAACTGATCGAAGAACTCATCGACTATGGCCGGATCGTGAGCCCGCTCCACGACGAGCCCGTTCTTCTGTGACTTGCGCACCCGGTTCCGGGCCTCGCTCTTGAGACCGGCCCACGCGTTCTCGACCGTTCCATCGAGCTTGAGCAGGTGCGTGACACCGGATTGCACGGCGAATCCCTCGGCGCGCATGATCTCGGGATCCAGCATGTAGTGACTGAGCTCGAGGTGCATGACACCTCCAACCCCGAGCAGACTCGCCATACCCCGGACCAGCTGACGTTGATCGGTGCCGCTCGCGACCAGCGGACCCATATAGTTGGTACCGGTTCCGCCCAGCGGGCTGCCATGAATGGGCAACATCATCTTTCGAATCTGTAAACCACAGTGGTAGCCGATCCTGACACCATCGCGGATCAGCTCGAAGTACCGGATCCGGCCGGCGGGGTGAATGTCCATTACATGGTCCAGCCATGAACTCTCGTGGAACAGCGTCTTGGTGTCGTAATGCCGGATCAGCTCGTTCCAGTCCGTCGGACGAGTCTCCAATGGCTTGAAATGGATCATTTGACTGCTGACTCTCGGTTGCGTACCCACCGGGCCCGGACCCGATCAGCCACGTGCATTGTTTCCAGTAAAGCCTGCCTCCACGGCGACAACTCTTCGCCGCCCCGCTCAGCCACGAGGTGCTCCAGCAGGTCGGATGCTGTTACGAACCAGCCATTCAGGGCGGCCATGTACCGCAGTGAATCTTCGACCTGCTCATCCACTCGACCGTTGTAAACAAAGCCCTTGCCCAGGTGGGTGGACATGATGCAGTAGCCGCCGCTCGCAGCCAGTTCGTCAATGCCCCGCCGGGTAACGAGCCGATTGAAGCTCCTCACATCAGGCGCATCCGACGTCGTGAACCAGTAGTTGACGCAGGGCGTCGATTTCAGTCTGTACGGCTTCGAGACAGGAAGACGGGCCGTATTCAAGGTAGCGAATGCGAAACTTCGCACATACCGGAACCGCTCCCGGCACACGTCTCCCCAGTAATACGGCGAGCCCTCCTTTTCACCGCTGTACCGGGGGCGATTCTCGATGCGCGCCAGGAGCTGCAATGGCAGGCGCAGGTACCAGCTGCGATACCGGTTTTCGCCCCAGTAGAGGTTTTCCAGGTTCTGGCCGTGATTGCAGTGGATCTCTGGATCGACGCCGAGTCTGTCCCGCAGCACTTCGAGCGCCCGGACTGTCCTTTCGCGCACGCTGCTTTCCATGGTCGCGCCGTGGAATGCCACCTCGAAGCCGTGCGCCAGCAACTCGTTCATGAACTCCAGGTAACCCGGGTCCTCCAGTGTATGACCAGCGAAGTAGATCCGACTCCCCTCAGGACATGCCACCGGCCACACCGTCTTGGTCGTCCGATATCCGAGCTCGTGAAGCAGATCATAGATCGGCTTTACGTTTTCCACGGTCGCATCGTCCGTATCATCGAGAATCGTGAACGCGAACCTGCGACCACCCGGGAACGGCCCTGATACACCTCGGCCTCCGGCCGGCGTTCGTTCGGATCGCGGCGTCATTGCCTGCAACATCAGCTTGCTCGTCTCGGATCAGGGTTCAGTCACGCCCCGGTTTGCAGCTTCCGGACCGGCAGCGGATTTTCTGGATTACCCAGCGACCCACCTGCATTTCGTCGGCCGGGCACCGCGCCACCTGAATATTGGCGGGCGACAGAAAATCGGGTCCCACAGCGGCAGTGGCCGCCATTGGGACGTGATGCACCGGCGCCACATGGATAATGTTGCGACCACGCCACAACGGAGCGGCGAAGGTCCCGCGGCACCTTGGGACACCGGCGCGGACGCGGGGTCTGAATTGTGCTAGATTCCGGCCATTCGCGACAGCGCTTTTCTGGATACGGGGCAATTGAATCCACAGGTACAGCCAAGGTCGGCCGGAGTAGCGAGCCGAGCTCGAAGAACAGCCGCTCAACGCTTCGCGGACAGCGACCTTCGCAAGCTCCATCCGAAGGCCATCTGGCGATTCCTGAAGACGCAGCCTGCGTCCTTCTGGTTCCTCAACATCTACGTGTTCTTCGAGTACGTACGCCCGCAGCAGATTTACCGCTCAATGGGCACCCTTCCCTACGCCCAGACCAGCCTGCTGCTCGCGATCGGGACGCTGCTGGC
>DATHVW010000042.1:0-4589 GCA_035461085.1 Longimicrobiales bacterium
CACTGCCGACGGCGAGCGTGGGATCGACTGCGCGCATGGCTTCGCGCGCGGCAGCGACGAGAGCGGCCGGATCGCCGGCCGTGTGCAGCATGACGCGCATGGAGCTCCACGACGACTGCGCACCGCCAACGCGCAATCCCCGACCTGACGCGGAATCGCGGCATGTCGGAGCACCCGCTCCCCGCGCATGCCGCAGTCCCATCCCGCTATGGAATCTGCCGGCAGGGGACGCTATCCTTGGGCATGGACGCGGAGCTGAAAGCCTGTCTGGACGGCATGGTCGAAACGCTCACCATGCGCATCGCGGAGCAGGGGAGCCGCACCGATCAGCGCCTCGACCGGATCGAGGAGCGCCTCGACCGGATCGAGGAGCGCCTCGACCGGGTCGAACTGCGCCTCGACCGGGTCGAACTGCGCCTCGACCGGCTGGAGGAGCGCTTCGACACGCTCGAAAAGCGCGTGGGCGCCATGGGCATGGAAATGACGGAAGGGTTCATTTCCATCGCTGAGAGGTTCCGCACGCTGGAGCAGCGGATCGATCAGTTCGAGACGCGCGTGAACGACCAGCTCTCGGCGCTCAACGCTGAGCTCGTCGTACTGAAGCGCAGCATGGCCCAGATCGAGCGACGCGTCACCAACCTGGAGAATCAGTCCGTCGCGACGAACGCGCGGCTCGACAGCCTCCATATCGACATGCGACAGCGGTTTCGCGTGCTGACCGATCGCGTCGGCGCCATCGAGACGCGCCTCGCCGCCTGACGCGCGGCTTACCCTGCATCGGCCGCCGGCTCCCGGCACAATCTTCGTCAACACCTACATGTTTTCCCGTTCAGCACGCTCCACGGCGCGCCGGTCGCCGCCTTGACGAGCCTGCCGCGATCCCTCGCGATTCAGCGCTCCGGCTGACCCGCTCGAGCTAGCTCACGTTCGTCAAAGCATTTAGACAGCCAACCGTCGCCGACCGTCGCGGCCCGGCCCTGCTCGGACCGGTTCACGCCACGAACGCGTCGCCCGGCGGCACATCAGATGCCGTAAGAACCCCGGTTGCGCGATCAACGCCACGCACCCGATCCGCGCGATATCAGCAGACAACACGGATTGCACGTCGGCGACGCTGCCGACCACCACGGAGACGCACATGTTCAGGAACACGACGTCGCCGGCCCTCGTGCCGGTCCTCCTCGCCGCGCTCGCCGCTGCACCCGCAGCCGCGCAGAGCACCGTCGCACAGAACACCGCTCCGACCGCATCGTCCGACGGCGCCCCCGCACCGGGCAGCCTCGTCATCGCGGTCGGCGAGACCAAGAGGGGCTCCCTGACAGGCGAGGACCCGCGCCTGGATGAGGGCGAGCATTATCACGCCTATGACTTCGACGGTCGGGCGGGGCAGCGCATCGCCGTGTCGCTCCGCTCGTCCTCCTTCGACAGCTACCTCGCCATCGTCACCAGCGACATCGAGTGGGAGAACCAGGACGACGACAGCGGCGGCGACTCCAACGCCCTCCTCGATGTGACGCTGCCCGTGACCGGCCGCTATGTCATTATCGTGACCACATACGAAGGCGATGAGACCGGCGACTACACGCTGTCGGTTAACGCCCTCGAGGCCAGTACCGCGCGCGACACCGAGGAATGGGTGCAGTACGGCCAGGCCTCCGACAACGACGCCACCCTGTTCTACCTGCCGTCCAGCATCCGGAACACCGGCGACGACATCGTCCAGGTGTGGACGCGCTGGACGTATCCCGGCATGCAGCCGCCCAGCACCGGCGATGCGCAGTACGACTCGGAGAAGCGTCTCGTGCGCGTGGACTGCGGCAGGGACGCGCTCGGCCTGGTCTCGTTCGTCGAGTACGCCGGCGACACGGCCGTCAACAACTGGACGGCGAAGGACGTCGAGATGAATCCCGCCGTGCCGGGATCCGTCGGCAGCTCACTGCTGGATCGGGTATGCTCGAACCGGACACCGTAAGCACTGCCGTGAGGCCCGCCTCGAGGCTGTAGCCTGGCGCGGGGACAGTCGCTCGGAGCCGGTGGCGGTGGCGCTTCCCCCGGCCAGACCTTACCATAAGGGTTCAACCACCCAGCGACTGACCCCGACGCCCGGCCTCACGTGATACGATACCGGCATCTTTTCGCCTTTGCGGCGACTCTCGTCCTCGCCGCCTGCGCCTCGACCGCTCCGGTCCCGGCCGGGTCGCCGGCCGACGCCGCCGGCCCGGCCGCCGCTGAAGACCACGCGGGCCACCAGCCCGCGCAAGCCGTCCAGCCCGCAGACCCGCAGCACGATGCCCACGCGGCGCACGGCCAGCTCGCCGCCACTGCCGGCCCCGGCTACAGCGTGGCCGACGTCCGCTTCATGCAGCACATGATCGGGCACCACGCGCAGGCGCTGGTCATGGCCGCCATGGCACCGTCGCACGGCGCGAGCGAGCACTTCCTCCGGCTCGTCGAGAAGATCGAGATCTCGCAGACCGACGAGATCGGCCTGATGAGGCAGTGGCTGGCCGAGCGCAACCAGCCGATCCCCGACGACACGTACATGCACGGCATGATGATGCCCGGCATGCTCACACCCGAGCAGCTCGAGCAGCTCGACGCCGCGCGCGGCCGCGAGTTCGAGCGGCTCTTTCTCACGTTCATGATCCGGCACCACGAGGGCGCGCTCCAGATGGTCGATGAGCTGTTCGACACGCCCGGCGCCGGCCAGGACCCCGACATCTTCCGCTTCGCCACCGACGTCGACGCCGACCAGCGCGACGAGATCTACACGATGAGCGTAATGCTCGACATGCTCGAGAACCCCGCAAGGAGCCCAGCCCGATGACGAAATCCGCACGCACGAAGTCGTACGCCCGAGCCATCGCCGGCATCGCCACGTTCGCGGCCGCACTCGCGACCTCCGCACCCGCCTTCGCGCAGGACACGATTGCCACCATGAACGATCCGCGCGCGCACCTCGCCGCCGGTACGGAGAACAGCGCGGCGTTCGCAGGCTGGAACATGCAGCTGACGTCGTGGTCGCCGAAGCCCATGCAGTTCGACTCCGCACGCGGCCTCGCCTACATCAACTCCGACCTCGCGTTCCGCGGCAATACGCTCTACCAGGGCAACTTCAGCGGCTTCAGCGTCTGGGACATCTCGAACCCGGCGGACCCCGAGCTGCTCAGCACCGTGGTCTGCGCCACCGACCAGGGCGATCCGTCCATTTACGGCAACCTGCTGTTCATCTCCGCGGAATCCGGTCGCTCGCGCAAGGACTGCGGCATGCAGGGCGTAGAGGATGGCGCGGACCGGATGCGCGGCGTGCGCATCTTCGACGTGAGCGATCCGCGCAGTCCGCGCCTCGTGAAGAACATCCAGACGTGCCGCGGCTCGCACACGCACACCATCGTGCCGCACCCAACCGACAGCAACGTGCTCTACATCTACGTCGGCGGATCGTCGTCGGTGCGTGATGCGGCCGAGGTGCCCGAGATCGAGTGCTCGGAGGGCACGGTTGCCGAGAACCCGAATACGTCGCAGTACCGCGTCGACATCATCCGCGTCCCGCTGAACAACGTCGAGCAGGCCGCGGTCGTCGGCTACGCGCGCATCTTCGAGGACCTGCCGCGCTCGCCCGGCCGCGCCGGCGTCGCCGCGGAGGAAGCGGCCGCGAACAACCGGCGTGCTACCGGACCGTCCGGCTGCCACGATCTCACGTCCTATCCGGCCTTCAATCTCGTCGCCGGATCGTGCGGCAGCTTCGGCATCCTGCTCGACACGAAGAACCCCGAGAAGCCGGTGCGCCTCGATGCGAAGTCGGACCTGAACTTCTCGCTCTGGCACACCGCCGTGTTCAGCAATGACGGCAGCTCCGTCGTGTTCACCGACGAGTGGGGCGGCGGCACGTCGCCGCGCTGCCGCATCACCGACCCCGAGCGCCTCGGCGGCAACACGATCCTGACGATCGGCGACAACGGATCGATGACGCAGCACGGCTATTTCAAGATGCTCGCGGCGCAGACGGATACCGAGAACTGCGTGTCCCATAACGGCGGACTCATCCCCGTTCCGGGCCGCGACATCATGGTGCAGGGCTGGTATCAGGGCGGCGTCAACGTCTTCGACTTCACCGACCCGGCGAACCCGATCGAGATCGCGTACTTCGACCGAGGCCCCGTTGATGACGAGAACCTCGTGGTCGGCGGCTCCTGGGGCGCGTACTGGTACAACGGCCACATCTACTCCTCCGAGCTGTCACGCGGACTCGACGTGCTCGAGCTCACGCCGAACAAGCACCTGTCGCAGAACGAGATCGACGCCGCTAAGCTCATCCGCATGGAGGAGTACAACCCGCAGATGCAGCCGCAGCTCGTGTGGCCGGCCGCGTTCCCCGTCGTCCGCTCGTACCTCGATCAGCTCGTGCGCAACAACGGGCTCCCCGAAGCCCGCACGACGGCGATCGCCGCTGCCATCGATGCCGCCGAGCGCGCCAACGGCACCGCACGCCGCGACCAGCTGAACCAGCTCGCCACGCAGCTCGATGCCGACGCCGCAAACGCCACCGACGCCGCGCGCGTGCGCGCCATGGCGGAGGCCGTCCGGGC
>DATHVW010000043.1:0-4841 GCA_035461085.1 Longimicrobiales bacterium
GGTGCATCCTGGGCGTGCGCACCGTCGCCGGCGCTGCACGCGTTCAGCAACACCAGGCTGAGCGGGACCAGGCGACGCAGGATCGTAATGTACATAATGCCTCCATCGTTCAGGTCGTGTATCACACAGCGGCGCCGTTACCGGCCATCCGCTCCGAATGCTATGGAGACGTCGTGTCGCGGGTGTTACATGGGCGTTTCACGGGTGGTGCACGGGGGTCCCGGCACGTTGAAGACGCTACCCTCGGTACCTGCCGATTACTGCCGGTTAGCGCCGACCAGCGTCTCACCGGCTTTGAGCAACAGAGCCGCCGGCGTGAATGGCTTCTCGAGAAATGGTACGTCGCCAAGGGCTAGCTGCGAATCGGCATAACCTGATATGAACAGCACCGGCGCTTCCATTCCCTGCGCCCGCAGCCGCTCGACCAGTTCAACTCCACCCATGCCGCGCATCATCAGATCCGTTATGACCATATCCAGTGGCCGTTGGCAGGATTCGATGATCCGGAGAGCCTCCATGCCGCCGGCGGCTTCCAGTACGCTGCAACCATTAAGCTGCAGCACACGGCAGGTGAGCCGCCGCACAGCATCCTCGTCGTCGACGACCAGGACCACTGCGCCTCGTGGCAGGCGCAACGCGAGACGCTCAGCAGCCGCGTGCTCCGACGGGCCTGCCCCGGCTTCGGCCGGGAAGTAGATCTTGAATACCGTGCCCTGTCCGGCTACGCTATACACGTGGATGTGTCCTCCTCCCTGGCGGACGATCCCCCACACCGTGCTGAGCCCCAGGCCAGTTCCCTTCCCGCGCTCCTTCGTGGTAAAAAAAGGTTCGAACATGCGTTCGCGCACACCCGGTGGAACGCCTGGCCCCGTGTCGCTCACCGTAAGTACAACGTAGTCTCCAGGAGTGATATCGCTCCTGGCGCCGGGGAAGCTCTCTTCGACACGGACCGTTTCGATGCCGATCCGTATACGGCCTCGTCCCTCCATGGCGTCGGCTGCGTTGATGACAAGGTTCGTGATCACCTGTTCGAGCTGATTCGGATCGACGAGGACAGTGGCAGATTCAGTGAGCGGAAAAGTCTCGATATCGACATCGGTACCCGCAAGCACACCGAGCATTCGCTTCATGCCCCGCACGACCTGCGATGCATTGATGACGCGAGGATCGATTCTGTCCTGGCGGCTGAATGTGAGAAGCTGACGTGTGAGCGCACGTCCCCGGTTGACACCACCTTCGATCTCGAGCAGGTCGGCCACGAGTGCCGGATTATTGGTGACTCCCTCACGGGCAAGTGAAGCGAAGCCACCTATGCTCGTCAGCAAGTTGTTGAAGTCGTGCGCAACGCCACCAGCCAACCTTCCCACGGCCTCCATGCGTTGAGCGTGGTGAAGCTGTTCCTCTACATTGCGCTGGTGTGTTATGTCGGTAAACGTGACGACCCGGCGTCGTCCTGTGGAAGGTTTGGCCTCCCGTGCGCCAGGACGAATCAGGACCCATCGGACGTTACCATCTGCATCTGGAGCAGCCAGGCGGGCTTCCATGGTCAATCCGCTATCCGGGGGAGTCTGCTGCCAGAGCAGACAGGCGCGCTGCCTGTCATCTTCCGCAATCGCATTCCACCACGGCTGACCGATGCCTGCATCCTCGTCCTGGTTGGTGAAGCTGCGCCACATCGGGTTCGCCGCTACGACTTCGCCGTTGGCGTTGCACTCCGCGATGCCGACCGGTGCCAGCTCCCGCAGTCTCGATAGTCTCGATTCGGTATCTGCTGTTCGCATTTCTGAAGCACGCAGGGCGCGCCGCGCATAGCTCGCTCCGAAAACGCTCGTGACGAGTAGGAATCCCCATCCTGCCAGCCGCAGGCGATAGGCTCTCGCCTCCGCGATGACCGAGTCTCGAACGGCCGTGTGTATCGCCCCCTCCAATGCCTCCGCGGCCTGTTCGGCGTATGAGAAGTGCTGCCGCACCGATACCATATCGTCCGCATCATTGGCCACCGTTTCCCGGAAATCGACCAGCGCGGCCTGGTATCTCCGGAGGGGGGCAAGGAGCGACTCCTCAGCAGGCGCGGCTGCTGGGAACGCGATGATGCCGCTTCGTCCGGCCATCCAGTTCCCGAGCGCATATTCGGCAGCGCGGATTTCCGCCATTGCCGATGATTGCTCGAAAGTGGCATCGCCGGCCACCTGTCGATCGTAGATCAGATAGGCGTGTAGCAGTCGGCCACGGCTCTCTGCGATGTTGTCCAGGCTGGAGATCGTCTGCTGCAGCACTCTTTGGCTGCTCACATGTGCACTGTGGAGGAGTGCGACAGATACTGTTCCTAATGCAATGAGCGCGAGTGTCGGCCACCAACGCCGTAACACGGAGCCCATCAACCGCGCCGTTCGGGTTGACCGTCGTGGTCCGCACTGGCGGGTGTCCGGCTGCATCCAGGCACCTGCTGCACGGCGATGCCCGATCCGCACGGAACCTCGTGCGGCCGGAACCCGAATGGCTCTACCAGTTCCAGATGCCCCGATGTACCGACGAATTCCGCGAGTACTGAATCGAAGGCCGCTGCGAGTTGATCGTCCTGAGGTCGGAATGCGAGTGCCGCACAGCCCTTCATGTCGTTCTGCAGAGATCGGGGTAGAGACCGGTCATCGACTGATAGCGCCGAATCTTTCTCTGCCATGCGCCGCCCGGTGGGTGCCGAGATTGCAAGTGCATCGGCGGTCCCGTTGTGTACCGCTGCGGCTGCCGTCGCGAGGTCGGGAACGACGACGAGTTCGCGGTCAGGGCCATGATGCGCGAAGCTCCGATGCTCCACGGAACCTTGTACCGTCGCAATGCGGCATGCGGGACATGTGGCCTCACCGGGCTCACGCGACGCGTGCGCTGCGCTGGCTCTTCGGGTAACGAGCACCGACCCGACGCACAGAGTTGGCTGCGAGAAACGC
The DNA here is from genome assembly GCA_035461085.1 of Longimicrobiales bacterium. GTDB lineage: Bacteria > Gemmatimonadota > Gemmatimonadetes > Longimicrobiales > RSA9 > SH-MAG3. The sequence continues at coordinate 2,946 of DATHVW010000043.1, forward strand.
ACCAGCTGTTTACGCTCAGGCGTGATGAAAAGTCCGGATGCGATTACATCCACACGACCGGCGAGGAGGCCCGGGATCAGGTCGTGAAAAGGCAGCGGAAACCACTGCAACTCCGTAATGCCGAGGTCCCGTGCCATTTCCATCAGGACACCGGGCTCCGATCCTGTCGGCTCACCGGTCGAGTCGACATATGCGTAGGGAGGCTCAATTGCCAACCCAACGCGTAAACCGTGTTGCCGGGATCTTTCGAGCGTGCTGTCGGTCGCATCCTGCGGCGTACACGCCAGGATGAAAACTCCGGCAAGAGAAAGGGCTCTCAGCCCCGCGCTATTCATCGCGTACTCCTGTCTCCAGGTGTGGATGATGCTTGGCTAGTCGCACCGGTCCGATGGCGACAAGGGTGCACAGAGACAACGGATGGCGTACCGGGGCAGGGTCCGGTGCAGAATTTACGGTTACCATGTCGTCAATGGCAACCTTGCTGTACACTTCGGCGCAGAATACATGCACTGAACGGAGGCGCATGCAGGCCATCATCTTCGAGGATGTCGAGACGTTGTCGCTGGTGACGGTCGACGACCCGAGCATCGTCGAGGCGGGCGACGTCATTGTCGAGATCGACGCTGCCGGGATCTGCGGCTCCGACCTGCACCCGTACCTGGGCCGCGAGCGCGGCCTGGACCGCGGCACCATCATGGGACACGAGATGGTCGGCCGGGTCGTGGAAGTCGGCAGCGACGTGCGCACGTTCCGGCGCGGTGACCGCGTCGTGGCGCCGTTCACCACGAGTTGCGGCGCCTGCCCTGCGTGCGAGAGCGGACTGACATCGCGCTGCGTCCGCGGGCAGCTCTTCGGCTGGGTCGAGAACGGCCGCGGCCTGCACGGCGCGCAGGCGGAACGGGTGCGCGTTCCGCTCGCGGACACGACGCTCGTTGCCGTGCCGGACGAGCTGGAGGACGGCCTCGCGCTGCTTGCAGGCGATGTCCTGTCCACCGCGCTGTTCGCGGCCGAGCTGGCCGGTGTACGCACGGGTGACACGGTCGCGATCGTCGGGTGCGGACCGGTCGGGCTGCTGGCCATCCGTGCGGCGCTCGCACGCGGGGCGCGCGAGGTGTTCGCGCTGGACGCAGTGTCGTCGCGGCTGGCGATCGCCGAACGGTTCGGGGCGACGCCCGTGCGGATCGGGGACGCTGACGCGATCGCGTTCGTGCGCGAGCGCACCGGCGGCCGCGGCGTTGACCGCGCCATCGAGGCGGTCGGATCGCCGCAGGCGACACGCTCCGCCGCCGAGCTTCTGCGCCCCGGCGGCTCGCTCGCGGCCGTCGGCGTCCACACCGAGCCGCACCTCGCGCTCTCACCGGGCGAGATCTACGACCGGAACCTCACGTATGCCGCGGGTCGCTGCCCGGCGCGTCGCATGCTGCCCGCCGCGCTCGAGCTGGCCGAGCGTGACGCGCGGCTGCTCGGCGAGCTGATCTCGCACCGGCTTCCGCTGTCGGCGGGTGTGGACGCGTATCGTCGGCTGGCGGCGCGGGAGGAGGGGTGGGCGAAGGTGGTGCTGGTGATGTCGGACGCGGAACCCGTTCTGCAGAATGGCCCACGATAACATGGGCGTGACCCACCGTGCGGCGCCTGCCATGCGTGAAGCGCCCTCCCTGCTATGAGGACCGGCCATTCTGCAGAACGGGTTCCGCGTCCGGTGGGGCGCGCGTACGCCCGCCGCGGGAATGCCCGATCGGTTCGGCGCATGCACCTCGCGATGCACACCGAAGCCCGAGAAGAATTCGACCCAGCTCAGTAGTCGATGCCGAGCGTGACCACTCGCCGCCGCCCTGGCTGAAGAACTCGTTGAGGTCGCGCTTGACCTGGTAGATCTGCTCGAACCGGTCGTTCACT
>DATHVW010000044.1:0-3321 GCA_035461085.1 Longimicrobiales bacterium
GCTGACGGCCCATCGCCGCGAGTCGTTCGGCGCGCCGCTGCGCGAAGCGTTCACCGCCATTCGTGAGATCGCCGACACGTTCGAGGACTGCACGATCGTCTATCCCGTACATCCGAACCCGAACGTGCGCAGTGCCGCCGATGAGTTGCTGGGCAGCCACCCGCGCATACGCCTGACGGCGCCCCTCGACTACCTGGACCTCGTCTTCGCGCTGCGCCACGCGGCGCTCGTGATCACGGACTCGGGCGGGATCCAGGAGGAGGCGCCCAGCTTCGGCACGCCGGTCCTCGTGCTGCGCGAGGTCACGGAACGGCCCGAGGCCGTGGAGGCCGGCATCGCGCAGCTGGTCGGCACGGACCGCGCGCGTATCGTCGCGGCGGCGTCGGAGATCCTGCGGGCATCGCAGCCCGGGACGACGTCGAGTCCGTACGGCGATGGCAGGGCAGGGGAGCGCATTGCCGACATCGTGGTGCATACGCTGACGGGTGCGCCCCGGATCACACGGGACTGGCAGCCGTGAGGATTCTCCAGCAGTGCATATACTTCCCGCCGGAAGTGGGAGGGCTGGAGAGCCACGCGTATTATCTCTGTCGCGAACTGGTGCGCATGGGCCATCACGTGACGATGGTGACCTCGCTGTCACAGCCGGGCCTGCGTGCGCGCGAGAACATGGGCGGCGTGGAAGTGGTGCGGAAGTGGTTCCCCCGGAAGCGGACGCCGGCCGGCTGGGCGGCGCACACTCTGGCGACGGTACCGCACTACATGCGGCTGGCCCGCCACGCCGACATCCTGCATGCGCAGACGTTCGCGTCGGCGCTGCCGGGCATGCGGGCGAAGCGGAAGTACGGGCATCCCCTGGTCATCACGCTGCACACGTCGCACTTCCTGAAGCTGGCGAAGAAACCGGTGTGGCGGCCGGTGCTGCGGCGCATCGTGAAATCGGCCGACTGGCTGCTGGCTGCGAGCGAGGAGATCCGCGATGTCGCGCTGGACCTGTATCCGCACCCACGGGCGGAAGCCCTGACGAACGGCGTGGACACCGAGCTGTTCGCCCCGCGGGATGCGCAGGAGGCCGCCGGCGTGGCGCGTCCCCGCACGCGCCCGCGGATCATCGTCCCGCGGCGCCTCTTCGAGAAGAACGGTGTCGAGTATTTCATCAGGGCAGTGCCGCTCATCCGCGCGCAGATGGACATCGACGCGGTGCTGGTGGGGGACGGGCCGGAACGCGAGCGCCTGGAGCGGCTGGCGCACGAGCTCGGCGTGAGCGACAGTGTGACGTTCATGGGGCGCCGTGCGAACGATGAGATGCCGGCTCTGCTGGCGGACGCGGACGTCGCAGTGCTGCCGTCGCTGATGGAGGCGACGAGCGTCGCCGCCCTGGAGGCGATGAGCTGCGGCGTACCGGTGGGTGCATCGCGTGTCGGGGGTCTGCCGGAGATCGTCGATGAGAGTGTCGGCACTCTCTTCGAGCCGGCGGATCCGGCGTCGCTCGCTACGGCACTGGTCGCGCTGCTGCAACGGCCGGATCTCGACGCGGTGGGACGACAGGCGCGGCAGCGGGTAGTGCAGAGCTGGAGTGTCGCGCGCCTCGCGCGCCGGCATGAAGAGATCTACGAAACGCTCCTGAGGGAGAGGCGTTGATGGCGAAGAAGCGCACGGCAGCGAGAACGGCGGCGGAGCGGGCGCGCGTGCCGGCTGCGCGCGGAGCGGCGGGGCGTGGTCCGGCCGGGCCGGCGGCCCGCGGGGCAGGGGGACGCGGCCATGCCGAACCGCCCGCACTGCCGGGTTGGGCGCCCGCGCTGATCTACGCCGTGATCACGGTTATGCTGTTCCGGGAGTTCTTCCTGGGCGGCATCTCGATGCTCGGCACCGACAGCCTGGCTCTCAGCTATTTCGCGCGGAACTTCTACACGGAGTTCGTGCAGGCGTACCACCGCATGCCGTTCTGGAACCCGCTGCTGTTCGGCGGCCTCCCGTTCGTCGAGGGCATGCACGGGGACATCTTCTACCCGCCGTCGCTCGCGCTCTTCTTCATGGACGCGGGCACGATGTGGGGCTGGAAGATGAGTTTGCACATCTTCATGGCCGGCATCTTCACCTACCTGTGGCTGCGCCGGGGCCTCGGCCTGGACTCGCTGCCGGCGTTCTTCGGCGGCCTCGTCTACATGCTGGGCGCGGACCTGGTCAGCCTCGTGCTGCCTGGCGGAGACGGCAAACTGTTCGTGTCCGCCCTCGCCCCGCTCACGTTCTGGCTCGCGGAACGTGCCGCAGCACAGCGGCGGCTCGCGGATTTTGCGCTCTTCGCACTCGGCATCGCACTGCTCGTATTCACGTCGCACATGCAGGCGGCCTATTTCTGCGTCTGGGGCGTGTCGCTGTATTTCCTGTTCCGCGTCTGGCAGGTGTGGCGGGCCGAGCGGAGCAGCGCCCTCGCCGCGCGACTGGTCGGAATGTTCGCACTCGCGGGCGTGCTCGGCGTCGGCGCGGCCGCCGTGCAGTTCCTGCCGCCCCTCGGCTACCTCCAGGAATATTCGCATCGCGTCGATCGCGCCGAGGAGCGCGGCTACGAATGGTCCTCCACGTATTCGCTGAACGCGGAGGAGATCGTGTCGCTGGTGGTGCCCGAGTTCGTCGGGGAGCTGCCGGGCGCATACTGGGGGAAGAACCCGCTCAAGCTGAACAGCGAATACGCCGGACTCATACCGCTGCTGCTGATCCCCGTGCTGCTGCTGCGCCGCCGGACGCCGCTCGTCTGGTTCTTCGTCGGGCTGGCCGTGGTGTCGCTGCTGTACGCGCTCGCATCGAGCACGCCGTTCGGCCGGCTGTTCTACCTGATCCCGGGCGTGCGCCTGTTCCGCGCATGGTCGATCATCATCTTCCTGTACGGCCTCTCCGTCGCAACGCTGGCGGCGCTCGCCGTTCAGCAGCTCCAGGAAGTACTGCTGGGGCCTGCCCGCGAGAGCGAAGCGGCCGGGCCGCGACGCGCGCTCTGGATCGCGGCCGGCGTGCTCGGCGTGCTGGCGCTGATGGCCGCCGCCGGCGCGCTCGCGGACATGTGGACGTCCGTGTTCTATCGCGGCATCGATCCGGGGAAGAGCGCGGCGCTGGCGGCGAACGGTCCCTACATCACGAAGGGCTTCTGGATCGCGTTCGGTCTGGCGTTGGTGACCGCGGGGCTGTGGGAGATGGCATCGCGCGGGATGCTGCGTGCCGGCGCGTTCGTGCTGCTGCTCGCGGGCGTCGCTGCGGTCGACCTGTACAGGGTGGACCGTCCGTTCATCAGCCGGACGGCCGCCATGAACGAGCAGGCGGCGGCATCCG
>DATHVW010000045.1:0-6198 GCA_035461085.1 Longimicrobiales bacterium
GGCCGCAGAGTGCCGGCCCGGGCACGCTGTCGGGTGTGGTGGCCCTCGGCGATCGCGGCCGCGCGCTCGCCGGCGCTGTCGTGCGGCTGGCAGGCACCGACATCGAGACTGTCACTGCCTGGGACGGCAGCTTCACACTGCGCGGCATCGCACCGGGCGACTACGTGCTCGAGATCACGGCGCCCGACGGAATGACGGGCCGGAGAGACGTGCACGTGCCCGCGGAAGGTGCGCATGTCGGCAATCTGATTCTCGGCGCATCGGGTCTTGGTGCCGCACGGGAAGAGATGGCGGAGGCGCGGGATCTCAGCGCGGCCGCCGCCAACGTGGTCATGGCGCCGCCACCACCACCGCCGCCGCCGGGGGCTCCGCCAGCGCCGCAGCTCGAGCTCCAGTCGATCGTGGTCGCCGGCAGCAAGATGGCGCAGCAGGAGGTCGACGTGCGCACGGACTTCGCGCCGCTCGCGTTCTTCGCGCCATCGCTGCGCACGGATGCGAACGGGCGTGTGCAGGTCACGGCGCGTCTGCCGCACACACTCACGCGCTACCGTATCATGGCGGTGGCGGTCTCCGGCGCGGAGCGCTTCGGCACCGGCGATGCCGCCGTGACCGCGCGCAGGGATCTCATGGTGCGGTTGTCCGCGCCGCGCTTCCTGAATTACGGCGATGCTTTCGAGCTGCCAGTCCTCGTGCAGAACGTTACGGCGCGCACGATGCAGGTCGAGGTCGCTGCACGCGCCGCCGGGGTGAACATCCCGGGCAATGCCGGTCGGCTGGTGACGCTCGGTCCGGGCGCACGCGCGGAGGTGCGCTTCGATGCCGCCGCGCCGCTGCCAGGCAGTGCGCACGTGCAGGTCATTGCCGCTGCCGCCGGGAGCAGCGATCCAGGCTCGAGTGACGCGGCTGCCGTCGACATCCCCGTCTACACGCCGGCCACGCTCGAGGCGTTCGCCACCTACGGCAGCATCGACAGCAGCACACCGGTGGTCCTGCCGCTCGCACGACCCGAGAACGTCATCGAGGCGTTCGGCGGACTCGAGATCAGCATTACATCGACCGCGCTGCATTCGCTCACCGACGCGGTGCTGTACCTGCACCGCTACCCGTTCGATGGCTCCGAGCACATCGCATCCCGGCTCCTGTCCGTCGCTGCACTCCGAGACGTCCTTGCAGCATTCGCCGCGGAGGGTCTGCCGGCTCCCGACTCCATCGTTGTTTCTGCGCAGCGCGACATCGCGGATCTGGTCGCGCGGCAGAACGATGACGGTGGCTGGTCGTTCTGGCGCGGCTACGCACTGTCGCATCCGTTCGTCAGCATCCACGTCGCGCACGCACTCCAGCGCGCGCAGGAACGCGGCTTCGACGTGTCGCCGGATGCGCTGCGGCGTGCGACCGATTACCTCCGCAATATCGAGACGCACACCGCGCAATGGCCGCAGCGCGTGCGGCATAGTGCAACGGCGTACGCCCTGTACGTGCGCGACCGCATCGGGGATGCGCCAGCCGCCCTGGAGGCGCGCCGGCTCGCCGGCACCGCGCCCGACCGCGTCGGCGGCGAGCTGCCGATCGAGGCGGCCGGCTGGCTCCTGCACATCCTCGCGGATGATCCCGCGTCGAGCACTGTGGCCGCCGAGCTTCGGCGCACACTGCAGAACCGGCTGGTCGAGACCGCGGGCAGCGTGACATTCGCCGCGGAGTATGAGGATGGCGAGCACCTGCTGCTGCACTCACGCCGCCGCACCGACGCAGTTCTGCTCGAGGCGCTCATCGCGGCAGAGGCGGATGACGATATCGTGACGCGCCTCGCGCAGTCGCTCCTTGCACACCGCACCGCAGGACGCTGGTCGGGAACGCAGGAGAACGCCTGGGTGCTGCTCGCGCTCGATCGCTATTTCCGTAGGTACGAGGCAACGACGCCCGCATTCGAGTCGCGCGTCTGGCTGGACGATCGCTTCGCAGGCACGTACGCGTTCCGCGGCCGGACCACGGAGCGGCAGCACATCGACGTTCCGATGCCTGAGCTGCTGCGCCGCGATGCCGACCAGCTGGTCATCGCCAGAGCAGGCGAGGGCCGAATGTACTACCGGGCAGGGCTGCGGTACGCGCCGTCGGATACGCGCTTGCCCGCGACCGACCGCGGCTTCGAGGTCACCCGCGCGTACGAGGCCGTGGACGACCCCGCCGATGTGCGCCAGGCGGAAGACGGCAGCTGGCTCGTGCGCGCGGGCGCGCGCGTGCGCGTGCGAATCAGCATGGTCGCACCGTCCGTGCGATTTCACGCAGCGCTCGTCGATCCGATGCCGGCTGGTTTCGAGCCGCTCAACCCGGAACTGAGCGGCACCGGCTTCACTGACGACCCCGATGCGCTTCAGTCCGACCCCCGGTACGGCATGTGGCGCCCGACCTGGTTCGAGCATCAGAACCTGCGCGATGATCGTGCGGAGGCGTTCGCATCGCTGCTCCCCGCCGGCTCCTACGAGTATACATATCTCGCCCGCGCGACGACGCCCGGCCGATTCGTTGTGCCGTCTGCGCGAGCCGAGATGATGTATCAGCCCGAGACGTTCGGTAGAGGCAGCGGTGAGGTCGTCATTATCGAATGATGCGGCGGAGGCGGGTGCGTACACCTCACGCGTTCGACGACGGCTGCAGCAGCAGCCGGAATACGTCCCGCACGAACGCGCCATAGTCGCTCTTCATCCACGGCGTCCGCGACGCACGCTCCAGCCACGCGATCGCCGCGAGGTAGCCCGCCTCCGCACGCCGGTGAGCGTCTACGAGGGACGCGCCCATCTCGCCCAGCTGCTCCTTCAGAAACACCACGCGCTTCCGCTCCATCTCGGCAACGCGCTCCGCTACCGCGCGCTCGCGCCGCCCCCACGCGCGTACCTCCGCATCGCTCAACCCGCCCGTCGGTCGCGCCAGCTGCCGGAAGAGCGAGCCGATCCGCTGCTCCGGCGTCGGCTGTGCCGCGGCCGCGCTGAGCGCGCTCTGCGCCGCCTCCTCCCACCGCTCCAGCACCGCCTCGAGCAGCGCCGGCCGATCCTTGAAGTGCCAGTAGAAGCTGCCCTTCGTGACACTCAGGTCGCGCGCGATCGCCTCCACGCGCACGGCTTCCACTCCGCCCTCGGACATGGCGTGGGCCGCCGCCCCGATCCACTCATCACGCCCGCTCATGCGCCTCCATACGTGAACGTATGGATCATAGGTACACCGCGGACGGCTGTGACACAACGGTTCCGGTGCCATGGTTGCCGGGACGCTCGCGGTCCACGTCGTCGAGGCCGACTGTCGCGCGGCAACGCAGCGCCGCATATTTCGAGGGACCCTACCAACTCTCCCATCCCGGAGGTTACCCATGCGACGATTCTGCCTGATCGCTTCCGCCCTGTCCTTCGTGCTGACTGTCACGGCGTGCGCGCCCGCCGACGACGACACGGGAATGCCAGGTGACACGATGGTTGCGGGAGACAGTCTGGACCGCGCCGGTGACATGGGCGAGCTCGCGGACGCGGATCGCGACGCCATCGAGGCGGCCTCGGACCGGTGGATCACTGCTGCACAGGCCGGGCAGTGGGACTCGGTCGCGAACCTTTACAGCGATGACGCCGTGCTCATGCCGCCGAACGCGGCGAGTGCGCAGGGCCGCGGGTCCGTGCGCGAGCACCTTGCCGCGTTCCCACCGCTGGAGTCGGCGAGCTTCGATCGGGACCACATCGACGGGTGCGGAGATCTCGCCTATGTCCAGGGCCGCTACACCTTCCGCTTCAACATCGATGGACAGTCCGTCGAGGATCGCGGCAAGTACATCGAGATCTGGGAACGCGGCGCCGACGGCCAGTGGCGCATCACGCGCGACATCTTCAACTCGGACATGCCCGCGCAGGCGGGTGCGTAGCTCGCCCACGGGGCGGGGGCGGGCCGACGGGCCGCCCCCGGCTTCGCCCTCATGGAACGACACTCCGGCAACCGCCAGGTGATACACGTGCGCCGCATTGCACAGACACTGATCCTGACCCTCCTCGCGACAGCCCCGCAGGCTCTCGCCGCGCAGCAGCCGGTATCCACACTGATCCGGAACGCGTCGGTCATTGATGGCCGCGGCACGCCTGCGCGCGCCGTGAGCGTGCGCATCACCGGCGATCGCATAACCGGTGTCGGAGATCTGACAGCGACTGCGTCGGATCGCGTGATCGATGCGCGCGGGCTGACGCTCGCGCCGGGGTTCATTGACACGCACAGTCATCACGATCGCGGCCTGTTCGAGGACCGCAATGCGCTGGCGATGTTGAGCCAGGGCGTTACGACCATAGTCATCGGACAGGATGGTGGCGGGAGCGGCCTTGCGGCGTTGTTCTCGCGCATGGATGCGCAGCCGGTCGCCGTCAATGTCGCATCGTATGCCGGTCACGGCCCGCTGCGGCGCGCCGCCATGGGGGATGACTTCCGCCGCGCGGCGACGGCAGAGGAGGTCGAGCAGATGGCGAGCGCGCTGCGCGAGGAGATGGCCGCCGGCGCGCTCGGTCTCTCGACGGGGCTGGAGTACGATCCCGGCATATATTCCACGCCGGAGGAAGTGCTCGCACTCGCGCGCGTCGCGGCGGATGCCGGCGGCCGCTACATCAGCCACATCCGGAGCGAGGACCGGTACTTCTGGAACGCGCTCGACGAGCTGATCGCGATCGGTCGTACCCACGACATGCCGGTGCAGGTGTCGCACCTGAAGCTCGGCATGATTGATCTGTGGGGGCAGGCAGACAGCGTGATCCGCGTGCTCGACCGCGCGCGCGCATCGGGTGTCGATGTCACCGCCGATGTCTATCCCTACACGTACTGGCAGTCCAACCTCGGCGTGTTCTACCCCGAGCGCAATTTCGCAGACAGTGTCGAGACTGCGTTCGTACTCGAGCACCTCTCGCCCGCGGACGGCATCATCATCAACCGCTTCGCCGCTCAGCCGGAGTACGTCGGGAAGACCATCGCCCGGATCGCTGAGGAACGCGGTGAATCCGCCGTGAACACCATGCTCCACATCCTCGCCCGGCCCGACGGACCCGACGTGGGCATCGTCGCACGCGGTATGGACGAGAACGATGTCGCGCGACTGATGCAGTGGGAGTGGACGAACGTGTGCAGCGACGGCACGTCCACCGGCCTGCACCCGCGCGGCTTCGGCAGTTTCCCGCGCGTGCTCGGGCCATGGGTGCGCGACGACCGGCTGTTCCCGCTCGAGGAGGCCGTGCGCAAGGTGTCATCGCTGGCGGCGCAGAATGTCGGGATCCCGCAGCGCGGTGTGATCGAGACGGGATACTTCGCGGACCTCGTGCTGTTCGACCCCGCGCTGATTGCCGACCGCGCGACGTTCGACGATCCGCAGGCCGTCGCTACCGGCGTCAGCGCGGTGTGGGTGAACGGTCAGGTGGTGTACGAGAACGGCGCCGCGACCGGCGCCAGTTCGGGCCGGGCCATCCGCCGCTAGCCGTTGACGCGCGGCAGCCCCTGTCACGGCCCGCGAATAGCCGCTAGGTTGCAGTAGACCGCCAGGGGTACCCCGTGCAGGGGTTGAGAATGTCCCTTGGAACCTGATCCGGTTCACACCGGCGTAGGGAGCGCGGCGACATGGCTGATCGGCACTCCGGTGCCCCTCGCGCGTCGCCCGTACTCCGGGTCGGCGCGCTTTGTATGCGCCGTACGCCGCGCCTTCAGCCTGGAAGGGCCACCATGAAAGCCAACGGCAGTTCCGCACCGGCGACACTCGAGCACGCGTTCCCCGCATCCCGCAAGGTTCACGTCGAGGTCAGTGGCGGCATCCGCGTGCCCATGCGTGAGATTGCGCTTTCGGGAGGCGAGCCGCCGCTGCGCGTCTACGACACGAGCGGACCGCAGGGAATCGACGCGACGGCCGGCCTGCCGAAGCTCCGCCGCGACTGGATCAACGGGCGTGGCGACGTCGAACTGCTTCGAAGCGCGTCCGCCACCGCCGTGCACACGGGCGGCGTAACCCGTAACGGCGCCACGCCGGCAGACGCGCTCGCGAACGACGTCTATCGCGCGAAACCCGGTGCGCGAGTATCGCAGATGCACTACGCGCGGCGCGGCGAGGTCACGCCGGAGATGGAGTTCATCGCACTGCGTGAAGGATTCGACGTGGAGCTGGTGCGCGCGGAGGTCGCGCGCGGCCGCGCGATCATCCCGGCC
>DATHVW010000046.1:0-6993 GCA_035461085.1 Longimicrobiales bacterium
GAAGAACGGCCGGGTCTATGACGCGGCGACTCTGGACGAGGTCTGGCCGCGCCAGAGGTCGCTCCCGGCTCAGTACTGGCGCAACGAGGCGCCGAACGGAGTACGCGGCGGCGTCAGATAGACACTCCGGACCGGCCTGCGCTCAAAGAGGCAGGCCGGTCCGCGTAGCACCCCCGCGCGCGCCCGCGCTCGAGCCCGCGCCCGAATCCGAAGTTACCGACCGCGTAGCCCCTCTGGCGCGAAATCGCAGGCGCCGCGCCGAAACCGCGTCCCGGGGGGTGCGCTTTCTCCCGTCCGGGTCCATAATACAGGCCTGCCCCTCTCCACCCGACAGCCGGATGAGCCCAGCTCGAACCTGAACCCCGGGTCCGTTATGGAAGTCACGCTTCATGTGAATGGCAACGCGCACACGGTCGATGTTCCGGACGACATGCCGCTCCTCTGGGTGCTGCGCGACGTGCTGGACCTGAAGGGCACGAAGTTCGGCTGCGGTGTGGCGCAGTGCGGCGCGTGCACCGTGCATGTGAACGGCTCGCCGACACGATCGTGCATCACGCGCGCATCCGCGGTGGACGGTGCGCAGATCCGCACGATCGAGGGGCTGTCGCCGGACGGCACGCATGCGCTGCAGCGGGCGTGGATGGAGCTGGACGTGCCGCAGTGCGGTTACTGCCAGGCCGGGCAGCTGATGTCGGCGGCGGCGCTGCTGGAGCGCACGCCGGTGCCGACCGACGATGACATCGACACCGCGATGAACGGCAATCTGTGCCGCTGCACGACTTACCTGCGGATCCGCAGGGCGATCCATCACGCGGCGTCGCTGCAGACGCGGACGACGCCGGTGGGCGCCGGTGGACGACAGGGTGACGCCGGGGAGGCCCCATGACAACGACGATCAGCCGGCGGCGCTTTCTCGGAGCGACGATCGTCGCGGGCGGAGGGCTGCTTCTCGGGTTCAGGCTCAGTCCTGCGGGGGCGGCGGAGCCGTTGTTCGATGCGATCACCAACGAGTTCGTGCCGAACGCGTGGATCCGCATCACGCCGGACAACGTGATCACGCTGATCGCGCAGAACCCGGAGATCGGGCAGGGCGTGAAGGCGATGCTGCCGATGCTGATCGCCGATGAGCTGGATGCCCAGTGGAGCAGTGTACGTATCGAGCAGGGCGGCTACGACCCGGCGAAGTTCACGGGTCAGTTCGCAGGTGGCAGCAACGCGACGCCATCGCACTGGCTGCCGATGCGGCGCGTCGGCGCCGCGGCGCGTGCGATGCTCGTCACGGCCGCGGCACGCTCCTGGGGCGTTCCCGAATCTGAATGCGAGACGCGCGACAGTGTCGTGCATCATCGCGCGAGCGGCCGGTCGCGCACGTATGGCGAGCTGGGCACCGAAGCCGCGCAGGTGACGCCGCCCGATCTCGAGACGGTGCCGCTCAAGGATCCGTCCGAATTCCGCATCATCGGCACGAACGTCCGCAATGTAGACAACCTCGCCATCGTCACCGGCCGACCGCTGTATGGAATCGACCTGACGCTGCCGGGGATGCTGCACGCGGTGTACGTGAAATGTCCGGTGTTCGGCGGCACCGTGGCGGGCGCGAACCTGGACGAGGTCCGTGCGCTGCCGGGAGTGCGTCATGCGTTCGTGCTCGAGGGCGGCACTGCGCTGAACGGCCTGCTCGGGGGCGTCGCGATCCTGGCCGACACGTGGTGGCAGGCGAACTCCGCGCGCCGGACGCTCGTGGTGGAATGGAACGAGGGGGCGACAGCGTCGCAGAGCAGCGAAGCCTTCGCGCGGCAGGCGGCCGCCCTGTCACAGCAGGCGCCGGAGCGCAGTCTCCGCACCGATGGGGACGTGGCGGCCGCGCTTCGTACTGCCGCACACACCGTGAGCGCGGAATACCACTACCCGTTCATCTCGCACGCGCCGCTGGAGCCACAGAACTGCACGGCGCACTACCGCGACGGGAAGCTCGAGATCTGGGCGCCGTCCCAGACGCCGCAGAGCGGAATGCGGCTGGTATCCAGCACGCTCGGGATCGACGAAAGCGATATCACGATCCATCTGATGCGGATCGGCGGCGGGTTCGGTCGCCGGCTCTCGAACGACTACATGGTCGAGGCCGCGGCGATCGCGCGCGAGGTCGATGTACCCGTGAAGCTGCTGTGGACGCGCGAGGATGACATGCAGCACGACTTCTACCGGCCCGCCGGCTGGCACTACCTGACCGGCGGCGTGGACGAAAACGGCCGTCTGGTCGCCTGGCGCGACCACTTCATCTCGTTCGGCGAAGGTGAACGGTTCGCGTCGAGTGCGGGTATCCAGCCCACGGAGTTCCCCGCGCGCTTCGTGCCGAACTTCGCGCTGGACGTATCGCTCATGCAGTCCGGCGTCCCGACCGGCGCGCTGCGCGCGCCCGGCAGCAACGGACTGTGCTTCGTGATGCAGGGATTCATTGATGAGCTCGCGCACGCGGCGGGTCGCGATCCCGTGCAGTTCCGGCTCGACCTGCTGTCGCAGGTGCACGATACCGAGGGCTGGGAGGCCGACCGCATGCGGGGCGTCCTGGAGCTTGTGGCGGAGAAATCCGGCTGGGGATCACGCCGGCCGCCGCGCGGTACCGGAATGGGCGTCGCGTTCCATTTCAGCCATCGCGGCTATTTCGCCGAGGTCGTGCAGGCGACCGTGAGCCGGGACGGCGAGCTGAAGGTGGACAAGGTGTGGATCGCCGGCGATGTCGGCAGCCAGATCATCAACCCGCTCAATGCGGAGCACAACGTGCAGGGCGCCGCCCTCGACGGCATCGCCGAAGCGCTCGGCCAGGAGATCACGATCGCGAACGGCCGCACGGTGCAGAGCAACTTCCACAATTTCCCGCTGCTGCGGCTGACACAGGCGCCACCGGAAGTGGAGGTGCATTTCCGTGTGACCGACAATCCGCCCACGGGGCTCGGCGAACCGGCACTGCCGCCGGTGATCCCGGCGCTGTGTGCGGCAGTGTTCGAAGCGACCGGCAAACGCATCCGCTCGCTGCCCCTGTCGAAACATGACCTGAGCTGGGCATGACTGCCCGACACGCGCGCGCAACGCAGGCAGGTCCGCATAGGGGCAGAATCACGATCGGGATGCAAACTCGTCATCACTCAACCCGGAGAACAACCATGAATCGTACACACCGTTCCGTACTGGTCACCACCGCACTCCTGCTCGCCACAGGAGCGGGCAGCGCGCAGGCTCAGGAGGAGACTACCCGCGTCGTCGCCGATGGCGGCATCAAGGTCGCGGGCTGGCAGGGCAGGATCGATGCACGCGCGGCTGAGGCGGGCGAGACCGTCAACCACGCGCTCCTCATGTCGCACGGCGCGGGACTCCACGTGAAGACCGGCCCGGCGATCACGTACTGGAATCCGGCGAACACGGCTTCCGGCCATTACACGGTGTCGGCTACGTTCACCGAGCCGAAGTACATGGAGCTGAACGACCACCCGCATCCCTACGGCATCGTCATCGCGGGCAACGACATGGGCACCGATCAGCAGAGTTACCTGTACTGCGCTGCGAATGGCGCGGGCAACTTCATCGTGCGCGGCTTCGGCCCGGAGCCGTTCCAGGTGAACGGCCGGCGCGGCGAGACGCACGACGCAGTGAACAAGGCGGCCGGCAAGGGTCAGCCTGTCACGCAGGAGATCGCGGTATCCGTGCACGCCGACCGGATCGACTGCTCGATCAATGGCACGGTGGTGGGCAGCTACCCGAAGGCGGACCTGGTCACTGCCGGTCGCCTGAAGTCTACGGACGGTGTGTACGGCATCCGCTTCGCGCACAACACGGAAGGCACCGTCACCGGGCTCAAGGTCACGCAGCACTGACCGACGCGGGAGCGCGCGCAGTATTGCGCGCCCGCACGCAGTCCCGCAGCCGCGCCTGAATCAGGGGCGCGGCTGCGATCCCCGCGGGCGCATCGTGCAGTTCAAAGCGCCGTTTCCCGAACCCCCGCGTCGCGCCACGATTCCCTCCCCCGACGCGGCGCCCGCTCGAGCCGCTCCGCGAGCCCTCTGATTGCCCACAGTGCCACGCCCGCTATCAGTATCAGCATGAGCGCCCGAACGGCCGCCGCCGCGAGAGCCGCATCCGGCACGGGCCAGGCGAGCTGATACTGCCTCAGCTCGTTTCCGCGCTCCGTCATCCAGTGCCAGCCGCTGTGCGCGACGAGCGCGGACAGCACGATCGTGCCGATGCGTTCCGCCACGACGTGGCGGAACAGCAGCGTGAGCGCCGGAACAGCGATGACGAGCACCGCGATCTGCCCGAGCTCCACGCCCACGTTGAATGCCAGCAGCGCGGCTGTCAGGTGCGAGCCGGCGAACTGCAGCGCCTCGCGCAGCATGAACGAGAAGCCGAAGCCGTGCACGAGACCGAACCCGAATGCGAACAGCCAGCGTCGCTCGAGATTGGCGCCGACGATGTTCTCGAGCGCCATCCAGACGATGGACAGCGCAATCAGCATCTCGATCAGCGGCGGAAACCAGAGCGCACCAGGTGCAAGCCCCGCGGCTGACGCGATGAGCGTGATCGAATGCGCGACCGTGAACGACGTCACGACGAGGAGCAGCGGCCGCCACCGGCGGAACGGAATGACGAGGCAGAGCAGGAACAGCAGGTGGTCGAGCCCGGCGAATATGTGAGCGAAGCCGAGCCGCGTGAAATGCGCGGCCGCGTGATGCCAGCGCGGGTCGAGGCGTACGACGCCGGGATTGCCGGTGAACGTGTAGACCCGTTCCGCACCGTCGGGCGGAACGAACCGCAGCACCGTTGTCGTGCGAATGCCGAGGTGCGCGAGCGCCGGCTCGATCGCGAACTCCGAGCGCGGCGATGTGATCGGATACTCGATGAGCACGTCGAGCATCGCCTGCTGCCAGGGCAGCGCCGTGGCAGCGTCCAGGGCCGGTGCCGCCATGCTCGCCAGCGCGGCGTCATAGCTCGAGAACGAGGGATCCGACGGCAGTGAGATCCGCGTGCCCGCTACCCTACCGCTCTCGAGTGGCCTGCCGTCCTCCAGCACCGCGATGTAGCCGGCGATCCAGAGCGTCGCCGCTTCCATGAGCAGCGGCTCCACCCGGACGAGATCCAGGTAGCCGGACCCGCGCACCGGCACGTCAATGTCGCGCATGGACTCCAGCGGCACGCGCACCAGCAGGCGCAGCCGCGCACCGTCCGGCTTCACGAACGCCTGGACCGTCACCGTGGCCGGGATCTCGTGGGCGGACGGCCGCGCCGGCAGGCCCAGCAGCAGAGCCGCGGCGATGGTCAGCGTCACAGTCGATCGTCGTGACATGGCAGGCTTCCGTGTCGATGAGACTATGGACGGGGCCGCGGCCGCGGCCTTACAATGCGGGTGCACCTCGACACACTATACACTCGCCCTCCGTTCCCCGCACAGGGGACCACATCGTCAGGAGAGGTCGGATGAAGCGGCGACGCAGTCTGATTCTCGCAGTGTCTCTCGGAGCGGTGCTCGCCGGCCTCGGCGCCGCACAGGCCGCGCTGCAGTCCGCAGCCGACAGTCACACCGTCGAAGCGCCGATCTTCGAGGTCGATCCGCTCTGGCCCATGCCGCTGCCCGGCAACTGGCTGCTCGGCTCCGCCATCGGCGTCGGCGTGGATTCACGCGATCACATCTACGTCATCCACCGCCGTGAGAGCCTGAACGCGCGCACGGAAGCAGGCGCGGCCGCCGACCCGCCGACCGGCGAGTGCTGCATCGCGGCGCCCAACATCCTCGAGTTCGACCCCGACGGAAACCTGGTGAACTCATGGGGCGGCCCCGGCGAGGGATACGACTGGCCCGCATCGAACCATGGCCTGTCGATCGACCACATGGACAACGTCTGGATCGGCGGCAACGGCCAGGGCGACTCGCACATCCTCAAGTTCACCCGCGACGGCCGCTTCCTCCTCCAGATCGGTGCGGCCGGTCAGGACGTGAACAGCGCGAGCACGGAAAACTTCGGGCGCGTCGCCAAGATCGCGTTCGATCCCGCACAGAACGAGGCCTACGTCGCCGACGGCTACGGCAACAAGCGCGTGGCGGTCATCGACATGAACACCGGCGCCATCAAACGCTTCTGGGGCGCGTACGGCAACGTGCCCGACGACACGAACCTCGGACCCTACGATCCGGACGCGCCGCCCGCGCAGCAGTTCCGTAACCCGGTCCACTGCGCAGAACCGACGAACGACGGCCTCATCTACGTCTGCGACCGCCCGAACAACCGCATCCAGGTGTTCCGCCGGAACGGTGAGTTCGTGAAGGAGACCTTCATTGCGCCGCGCACGCTGGGCGACGGCGCGGTGTGGGACATCGCGTTTTCGCGCGATGCCGACCAGCGCTTTCTATACCTGGCCGATGGGAAGAACATGAAGGTGTACGTGCTGGACCGGCAGTCGCTCGAAGTGCTCACGAGCTTCGGGGCGGGCGGTCGCCAGCCCGGTCAGTTCTTCGCCGTCCACAGCATCGCGACGGACTCGAAGGTCAACATTTACACGACCGAAACGTACGAGGGGAAGCGCGTCCAGAAGTTCGTGTACAAGGGGATCGGGAGGGTGCCGGCGAACCAGGGCGTCGTGTGGCCGCAGCGGTGACACGCCCGGCAATCGACGATTATTCACCACAGAGCACACAGAGCACACAGAGGGCGGCCGGATGCTGCGTCCGGTTCGCGGCGGAGTATTCATTTTTTGTTAACAACTGCTGCGCCGGATCGACGCGCAGAATCACACGTGTTCCGGCACTGTTGTTGAAAAAATGAATCCGTTCTCCGTGTGCTCTGTGTGCTCTGTGGTGAAAAAAGAAGCCGGCCCAGCCGCGAACTGACTCCCCGGGCTCAGCCCCTCAATCAGCGTTCCGCGCTCCCACCACTGCGATACACTCGATCTCCACGCGTGCGTTGGCGGCCATGCCGTTGACAGCGATGGCGCTCCGTGCGGGGCGGT
>DATHVW010000047.1:0-14167 GCA_035461085.1 Longimicrobiales bacterium
GCGCTCAGCAGGAGCCAGGTCGAGCTGCCGCTGAAGTGACATGATGGGGTTGCGGAAACTCAGGCCCGGCTCGCCCGCGGGCGAAATGCCGTTCTTCGATCATCTCGAGGAGCTGCGCTGGCGCATCGTGTGGAGCCTCGCGGCGCTGGCAGTCGGCACGGCCATCGGTTTCGTCATCGCGCTGCGCTACGATGTCTTCAGCCTGCTGAAGCGGCCGGTCGATCCGTTCATTGACGGTGCGGAGCTGATCGCGCTCTCCGTTACGGCCCCGTTCATGATCACGTTCCAGGTAGCCCTCACGATCGGCGTCATCCTGGCCGCGCCGATCATCGTATATCAGATCTGGTCATTTCTTGCGCCCGCGCTGACGAAGCGCGAGAAGCGTTACATCACGCCCGCACTGTATCTCGGCGGCGTGCTGTTCAGCGGCGGCGTGGTCCTGGCCTACATGTACGTGCTGCCGATGACGCTCAAGTTCATGGGCTCGTTCCAGTCCATGAGCCTGCGCTGGGCGCTCACGGCGGACTTCTACTTCGGTTTCGTGCTCAAACTGCTCGTGGCGTTCGGACTGATGTTCGAGCTGCCCGTGGTCGTCATGATCCTCACCGCGCTCGGGCTGGTCACGTCGAAGTTCCTGGCTTCCAAACGACGCTACGCGATCGGGGCGATGGCCGTGATCTCGGCGCTCATCACGCCGGGTGATGCCATTACTGCGACCATCTTCATGATGGGACCGCTGATCGCGCTGTACGAGATCAGCATTCTCCTGGCGAAGATGGTGGAACGCGGCAAGGCCAAACACGCGGCGGAAGACGCACTGGCGGAGGCGCAATGAGACGCGCACTGCTGGTCCTGACGCTGCTGGCGGGTGCTGCGCCGGTGGCGGCGCAGCAGCGTCCGCCCACGCCGCCCGATACGCTCACAGCGGAGCAGCGCGCGCTGGAGCGACTGCGTGGTCTGCGCGGCGTCGCCCAGCCGGACACGGTCACCGAGCCAACCGACTCGATCGCGCCGCAGACCGTCTCCGTGACGGCGCCCGGGGCGCCACAGGCACGGCCGCGACCCTCCCAGATCGAGCGCGACTCCATCATGGATCTCCTGCTCGGAGTCGGCGGCTACATCGGCACGGAGTACAGTGCGGACAGCGCGCGCTATCTCTCCGAGACGAGCCGGCTCGAGCTGCGCGGCAATCCCAAAGTGGCGCGGGAAGGGAACCAGCTCGTCGCGGACTCCAGCATCGTCTACAGCCAGGCTCTCGCGCTCGCGTGCGGCTACGGTAACCCCGTGCTGCACGCGGCGGATCAGTCGGAGCCGCTGGCGAGCGACACCGTCTGTTTCGATGTCGAGCGGCAGATCGGGCGCGCGCCCGGCGCGAGCACGCGCGTGCAGGAAGGCGCCACGTGGAACGTGCGCTGCGACGCCTACTTCATGGGCGACCAGCTGTACTGTCACGATGCGATCTTCACGGACTGCGATCTACCCTATCCGCACCAGCACTATGCGTTTCATGCGGGTGAACTGAAGGCGATCCGCGGCAATGTCGTCGTCGGGCGCAACGTCACCATGCGCTTTGCCGACGTGCCCGTTTTCTGGCTGCCGTTTTTCGTGCAGAGCCTGAGCCGCGGCCGCCGCAGCGGCATTCTCATGCCGCGCTTCGGCATCAACGACATCGCGCGCAACAGCTCGCGCTACGACCGCCGGATCGAGGATGTCGGATTCTACTGGGCGATCAACGACTACATGGGGGCCGAGGTCGCGCTGGACTGGTACTCGAATAACTGGACCGGCCTGCGCGGCAGCTTCGATTACAACTGGCTCCAGAAGTTCCTGCGCGGCGGCGTGACGTTTCGCCGTTTCTGGAAAGCGGAGGGCGGCAGCGACTTCACGCTGGCCTCGACGAACAGCTGGCAGCCCGACGAGCGCACCCAGCTCGGCCTGTCGGCGAACTTCGTTTCGGACACGCGTTTCGTGTCGCAGCGCACGTTCGACCCGCGCGAGCTGAACCAGAAGATCGAGTCGAGCGGCTCGATCCGACGCCGTTTCGACTGGGGCTCGGCGAGCGTCGGGCTGCAGCGCAGCCAGTACCTCACGGACAACACGGTGCAATCGCAGCTGCCGAGCTTCCGGCTGAGCGTGTCGCCGCTCACACTGTTCGAGGCGGCGCCGGGCGAGGAGCGCTGGTACAGCAACATGACGTGGTCGGGCAGCGGCGATCTGAGCCTCGACCGCCGCGACGTGGATGCCGCGAACCTGAAGCCGCTGCAGAGTACACGTGATCTGACCAGCAGCGTGAGCAGCCGCCTGAACATCGGCCGGCTGTCCTGGGGACAGAACTTGTCGTTCAACGAGCGGAAGGCGGAAGCGCGGACCGTTCCGGTCGACACCGTGTTCGACCTGGCCGGCTCATCGCAGCAGGCGGGCCGCTGGAGCACGAACCTGGCTTTCGAGCAGCGGCTGATCGCGACGAGCACCATCACGCCGTCGATCTCGCTGTCAGGCGAGTATCTGCGCAGTGACAGCACCGGCCAGGCGGTGGTGATGTCGCCGACACGCATTGCGTTCAGCTCGTCGCTGCGCCTGGAGATGTTCGGCTTCTGGCCCGGCGTGGGTCCGTTCGAGCGGTTCCGCCATCGCGTGTCGCCCAGCTTCTCCTACAGCTACTCGCCGGCCTCGCGCGTGGACTCGCTGCAGCAGGCGATCTTCGGCAACGGCGTCGCCGAACAGAACCGCGTCACGATCGGACTGACACAGACGTTCGAGGCGAAGTACCGTTCGCGCCCCGACGATGAGGAGCGTGAAGCTGCGCCTCTGCCGGGCGACACGACGCGGCTGGCGGCGGACAGTGCAGCCGCTCAGGATACATCACGTGCTGCGCGGCGTGCGCCCGCAGCGGGCGACACCCTGGGCGGCGTGATTCTGCGGCGGCGCGAGCAGGTGGAGACGGTGTCACTGCTGGAGGTTTCCACGGAAGCGCTGGTCTATGACTTCGTGCGTGCGCGCGACGACTACGGCCTGGTGAACACGCAGATCCGGAATTCGCTCCGCTCCGATCTGCTGCGCGGGCTGCAGATGTCGGTGACGCACGACCTCTTCAGCTCGCGCACGGATACGCTGGGCACCACCAGCCGGTCCTTTGCGCCGCACCTGCGCGACGTGAGTGCATCGTTCTCGATCAATGGCAACTCCTGGCTCTTCCGCGTGCTGCGGCTCGGCTCGGCCGATACGGTCAACACCCAGACCGGCGGCGTACCGCTGGAGCAGGGTGACCCGAACGCGGCCGGGCCGGCCGTGGACCGGACGGAGACCGAGTACGGCATGATCGGCACGAGCCGGCGCACGGCCGAAGGCACGCCGCGCGGATCGGTGGGCGCCTGGAACGCGAGCATCAATTACTCGCTGTTCCGGCCCCGATCTGACGCTACGGGTGCGAGCGAGAACCAGATGGTCAGAGGCAACGTCTCATTCCAGCCGACGGAGAACTGGACGCTGCGCTGGACGACCGGCTACTCGATCACGTCCTCCGAGTTCTCCGACCACGTGCTCACGCTCACACGCACGCTGCACGACTGGGATGCGAACTTCGATTTCGTGAAGGCGCAGAACGGCAACTTCAGCTTCCAGTTCCGCGTGCACCTGCGCGCCAACCCTGACGTGAAGCTGGATTACCAGCAGAGCGAATCGCCGGGGCTTCGGACGGCCAGATAAGCGGGTCCCCACCCGACCGCGGCGCCCTCACACCGGACCGGTCGCGACCGTGCATGCGGCCCGGAGGGAGCTTGTCGCTCTTTCCGGGCCGGTCTATCTTGGCGCCCCATGAACGACACCGTAATGATCCGCGGCGAGCTGACGCTGGCCGATGTGGAACGCGTGGCCCGCGGTGCAGGCGTCGTGCAGGTGCGGCTCGACGATTCGGCGCGGAGCCGTATCGAGGCCGCGCGGGACGTCGTGGAGAGGATCGTGCGCGAAGAGCGCGTGGTCTACGGAATCACGACAGGATTCGGAGCGCTGTCGGAGGTCGTGATCCCGCCCGGCCGCATCCGGGAGCTCCAGCTCAACCTGATCCGCAGCCATGCGGGCGGTGTCGGCGAACCGCTGGACGAAGTCGAGACGCGGGCGATCATGCTGCTGCGCGCGAACGTGCTGTCGCTCGGGCATTCCGGCGTGCGACCCTGCATCGTCGAGCTGCTGCTGGAGTGCCTGAACCGCGGTGTGCATCCGGTCATTCCGAGCCGTGGCAGCGTCGGTGCATCGGGCGACCTGGCGCCGCTCTCCCACCTGGCGCTGGTGCTGCTCGGTGAGGGCCGCGCCGTGCTCGATGGAGAGGTGCTGGACGGTGCGACTGCGCTCGCTCGTGCGGGACTGGAGTCCGTTGTGCTCGAGGCGAAGGAGGGCCTCGCGCTGAACAACGGCACGCAGGTACACTGCGGCATCGGCATCCTCGCGCTGCTCCGGGCTGAGCGCGTGCTCGAGACGCTGGAAGTGTCCGGTGCAATGAGCCTCGAGGGGCTGCGCGGCACGCCGGACGCATTCGCTGCAGCGCTGCAGCGCGTGCGGCCGCAGCGCGGCCAGCAGGTCAGCGCTGCCCGCCTGCGCACACTGCTGGAGGACTCGGCCATTCGCGAGTCGCATCGGCATGGCGATCCCCGCGTGCAGGATGCCTACTCGCTGCGCTGCATGCCGCAGGTGCACGGGGCCGCGCGGCAGGGACTCGCGTTCGTGCGGGAGGTGCTCGAGGTCGAGGCGAACAGCGCGACGGACAATCCGCTGATCTTTCCCGAGGAGGATCGCGTCATCAGCGGTGGCAACTTCCACGGCCAGCCGGCGGCGCAGGCGCTCGATCTGCTGTGCATTGCACTCGCGGACCTCGGCTCGATCTGTGAACGACGCATCGCGCGCCTGGTGGATCCATCGCTGTCCGGGCTCCCGGCGTTCCTCACCCGCGATGCCGGCGTGAACTCGGGTCTCATGATCGCGCAGATCGCCGCCGCCGCACTCGTGGCGGACCTCCGTCTGCGCGCGCATCCAGCCAGCGTTGACAGTGTGCCGACGGACGCGAACAAGGAAGACCACGTGTCGATGGGGATCGCCGCCGCACTCAAGGCGCGCGAGGCCGTGGCACTGCTCGAGACACTTGCGGCACTCGAGCTGCTCTGTGCGGCACAGGCGCTGGAATTCCTCAAGCCGCTGACGCCGGGGCGCGGCGTGGCGGTCGCACACGACATCGTGCGCGAGCGCGTCGCGCCGCTGGAACAGGACCGCGTCCTCGCACCCGACATAGCGGCGCTCGAGGCGCTCGTCCGGGAAGGTGCATTCGCGGGTATCTGGAGCCGGTTCGGCGACGCATGAGCACGCTCCTGTTCACCGGCGCCGAGGAGATCGTCACCAGTACGGCGGCCACCACGGACATCGTGCTGCGGGACGCTTCGCTGCTCGTCGTCGACGGCCACGTGCGCAGCATCGGGAACATCGCTGCACGCGACGTCGCGGATGACGTCACGCACGTGGATTGCTCGGGGTGCGTCATCACACCGGGGTTCGTGGACTCGCACACGCACGCAGTGTTCGGCGGCTGGCGCGCGGCGGAGTATGCGCTGCGCAGCCGCGGCGTGCCGTACATGGAGATCGCGCGACGCGGTGGCGGCATCAACGCGTCCGTGCGTGACATCCGCGAGCGATCGGAGGAGGAGCTGGTGGAGCTCGCGCGTCCGCGCATCGACGCCATGCTGAGCGGAGGGACGACGACGGCGGAGGTGAAGAGCGGATACGGCCTCGACACGGTAAACGAGCTGAAGCAGCTTCGTGCAGTGCGCGCGCTTCAGGCTCATACGCCGGTACAGCTCGTGCCGACGTTCATGGGTGCGCACGAGTTTCCGGCAGAGTATCGCGACCGCCGCGACGCCTACGTCGATATCGTCGTCAACGAGATGATCCCCGCGGTCGCGGCTGAAGGACTCGCCGTCTTCTGCGATGTGTTCATGGAGCCGGGCGTCTTCACGGCCGCGCAGACCCGCCGCGTGCTCGAAGCTGGCGCGCGCCACGGGCTCGTGCCGAAGCTGCACGCCGATGAGCTGGAGAACTCCGGTGCGGCCGAGCTGGCTGCGGAGCTCGAGGCTGCATCGGCAGACCATCTGGGCGCCATCAGCGAGACGGGCATACAGGCGCTCGCCCACTCCGATACGGTTGCGACGCTGCTGCCGGCGACGCTGCTGTTCCTCGGCAAGGCCAGGTACGCCCCGGCGCGACGGCTGCTCGACGCGGGCGCCACGATCGCGCTTGCGACCGACTTCAATCCCGGCTCCTCGCCTACGACGAGCATGCCGCTGGTGTTGACGCTTGCGTGCTCGCAGATGGGTATGGACCCGCTCGAGGCGATCGTTGCCGCCACGGCGGGCGGGGCGCGGGCGCTCCGCCTCACGGACGGGACGGGTACGCTCGCGGCGGGCGCGCCTGCGGACATCGCGGTCTGGGACGTTCCGGACCATCGTGAGCTGCCGTACCGCTTCGGCGCCGCGCCGCTGCGGAGCCTCTGGAAGCGCGGTCTGCCCGTCCGGCCAAGCTTGTGACGACGGATCGGCGCCTTTATCTTCGGTTGCCATGAGCACGGCCTGCCTGCTCGAGGCCGTACCGAATTTCAGCGAAGGGCGTGATCCCGCAGTCGTCCTCGCGATCGTCGATGCCGTGAGGGCGGAAGGTGCGGACGTCCTCGACTGGTCCGCCGACGCGGATCATCATCGCTCCGTTGTGACTCTGGTCGGCCCTCCGCACATCGTGGAGAACGCCGCCGTGGCGGCCGCCCGCGTCGCGGTGGAACGTATCGATCTGAACCGTCACCAGGGCGTTCATCCGCGCGTGGGTGCGCTCGACGTGCTGCCGTTCGTCCCCGTGGCTGGCGCGACAATGGCCGATGCACGAGCCAGCGCCCGCCGCGTCGGCCAGCGCCTCTCCCGGGAGCTCGGCATTCCCGTATACTTCTATGGAGCGGCGTCGGAGCCGCCGGGCCGGCCGTTGTCGGCGCTGCGGAAGGGCGGGTTCGAAACGTTGCGTTCCGCCTGGCCGACAGACCGGCCTGCCGACCTGGTGCCCGACGGCTGGCCGCACCTGGGTGCGCATCCGACGGCAGGCGTCACATGCGTCGGCGCGCGAGCGGTGCTGCTGGCCTGGAACGTATTCGTCAGCGGCATCGACTATGACACGGCTCGCCGCATTGCGCGTTCGCTGCGCGAGACGGAGGGTGGGTATCTCGGCGTGCGCTCACTCGCGCTGCGCCTGCCTGCCTCGAGCCGGCTGCAGATCTCGATGAACCTCGAGAACGTCGAGATGACGTCGCCGATGGATGTGTTCCGTCACATCGAGACGCTCGTCCACAGCGAGGGTGGCGCGGTGGAGGAAACGGAGATCATTGGCATGCTGCCGGATCAGCTGCTGTGGGGCGCGGCGGCGGACCGGATGAAGCTGGCTCCCGAAACAGCCGGGCGACTGCTGTCGCGCGGGCTGCTGGATGTACTGACCCGGGAAGGAAGCACGTCGCAGGACGCATGAAGTCCATAAGCAAGCTCAAGGACGAAGCTCGCAGGTACGAGCAGCGCGAGGAGTGGGAGAAGGCCATTCAGGCTTATCTCCAGGTGCTCCGCACCGCCGATGAGGGCGAGACGGAGGTGGAGCTGCCGCTCTACAACCGCGTGGGTGACCTGTGCGTCCGGCTCGGCAAGCCGCAGGAGGCAGTGCGTCACTACGAGCAGGCGGCGGACCGGTATGCCGAGGCGGGTCTGTACAACAATGCGATCGCACTGTGCAACAAGGCCCTGCGCTACAGCCCCGATCGACTCGAGCTGATCCGGAAGCTCGGTCAGTTCAGCGCGTCCCAGGGATTCATCACGGACGCTCGCCGATACTTCCTCGATTACGCCGAGCGTCAGTTCAACGCCGGCAAGGTCACCGAAGCGCTGAGCGCGCTCGAGGATTTCGCGAACGTCAGCGACGACGCGGATATTCGCGAGATGCTCGGCCGCCAGCTGCACGCGCACGGCCGCATTAACGATGCGGTCGATGAGCTGCGGCGCGCCTACGCGCTCCGCGTCCGCGACGGTCACACGGACAAGGCGGCAGCGTTGCGCGCGGAGATCCAGGCGCTCGATCCAAACGCGAAGATCGACGGCGGCGCCGCCGCCGCGCCCACGAGCGGCACGCGAACGACACCGACTACCGATCTGCCCGGGCTCGTCGACATCGAACCCGACCGGACGGAGACCCGGACGGACGACATCGGCCCCGGCGGCGTTGAGGGGTTCGAGTCCGGTTCGCTGGCCGACGACGAAAGCGCCGACATCGAGCCGGTTCGGCTTTCCGGTTTCGAGACGACCGGACAGCCGGACCTGGCCGACATCGATCCCGGCGCAGCCGGGGGTATCGAGGGGCTGGAAACCACGACGCTGGATTTCGGCGCGGTGGAGCCTGGCACGGCGTCGCTCGAGGACCTCGGCCTCGAGAGCGAAGAGACGACGTTCGACGGGCCCGTCGCCGGCGGCGAGGGCGCGTTCGATCTGCCGCTGCTCGATGAGCCCGATGACGCGACCGCGCTCCCGTTGCTCGACGACCGGGACGATGCGGACCTGCCGACTCTCGACAGTGCGGGAGTCACGGAGCTGCCCCCTCTTGACGGGCTTGGTCCCGCCGGTGACGCGGATACCGCACTCGACCTGCCGGAGGACGGTTCCTTCGATCTGCCGCTGCTGGGCGACGACGATGAGGCGGAGCCGCTGGCACCTCCGCAGATCGACAGCGACGCGTCACTGGATCTGCCGTCCGCCGATGGCCCCCGGGATTTCGGCCTCGGCGGTGACCTGCCGCTGGATCTGAGCTCACTCGGCGGCGCAGGATCCATGTTCGATCTGCCCGCCTCCGATGAGGACGCGATCCGCAGGCCCGATCAGGAATCCGGTGCCGGCGCGTTCGACATCCCCGACCTGGACGAGGCACCCGATCTGCCCGGATGGGAGCCGGAACCGGGCCCCTCCTTCGAGCTGCCGTCGTTCGAGACGGAAGTGCCGGGCTTCGAGGAAAGCGCGTTCGCGGACGAAGAGCCGGTGGAAGAAACGCCGCCGGAGGTCAGGGGTCCGGATCCGGTTCTGGACGCCGGGTCGCAGGAGCGACCGTCGTCCGACGCTGAGATACCGGAGGCGATCGACATACCGGCGATCGAGCTCCCGACATGGGAGACGGGGGTATGGGACGACGACACGTCGGCGGTCGATGACGTCGAGCTCCCGGAGGAGACCGAGGCGGCAGAACCGTCGTGGGTCGACGCCATCGCCGGCGATGTTGCGGACAGCGGGACTGAGCTGCCGACCTTCACGT
Organism: Longimicrobiales bacterium; assembly: GCA_035461085.1. Taxonomy (GTDB): domain Bacteria; phylum Gemmatimonadota; class Gemmatimonadetes; order Longimicrobiales; family RSA9; genus SH-MAG3. The sequence continues at coordinate 9,355 of DATHVW010000047.1, forward strand.
ACGAGGACGACGCCGAGCCTGCCGAGACCCCGACGATCGACGCGGACGACAGCCCGGATACGATGTCGCGGGAGCCCCACAGCGCCGGCGCGGCGTCTGCATCCGGCACGGCAGGCGCCGACTCCGCGGACGACGTCGAAATCGATGACGACCCGCTCGGACTGGCCGCACACCTGGCCAGTCGGGCGGCCGGCGGTATGCCGCCGGTCGAGTCGGAGCCCGCTGCACCGGACGCGCAGGCCGAGTCCGACTGGCTGGATGAGATTGCTGCCGATGAGCCCGCCGCCGGTGGCGCCGCGGCCATCGACGACTCGTTCGAGACGGACCCGATTCCGGACACTCAGGCCGGCGACGACGGTTTCGTGGCGGAGGATGCCGGTCGCGCGGACGCGTCCGCCATCGAGGATCCCGGGGCCGACGCGGCCCGCGCAGCGCAGGCAGCTCGTGACATGGCCGTCGCAGCGCCGGAGCCGGCGCCGCCCGTGGCGGAACCTCCCGCCGCGGCGCCACAACCGCCCGCGGTGTCGCAGCCGCCCGCCGCGACGTCACAGACGCCCACCGCGTCACAGCCACCCCCCCCGTCGCAGCCGCCGGCCACCGCGCAGCCGCCCGCCGCCGCGCCGGGCCCGGCCCCGGAGGACGGCTACGTGGATCTGGGGGCACTGATCGCCGGTGATGACGAGGAGGCGACGACCCGGTTCAGGGTGCAGGAGACGGCGCCGACGGGTGACGAGGACCGCGATTTCGCCGAGCTGCTCAGCCAGTTCAAGTCGAAGGTGCAGGAGCACCTGCCCGCCGAGGATGCGGGGGCGCATTACGACCTCGGGCTGGCGTTCAAGGAGATGGGCCTCATCGATGAAGCGATCGGCGAGTTCCAGATTGCATTGCGCGCCGGCCACATGCGTCTGAGGGTCTATGAGGAGCTCGGTCAGTGCTTCCTGCAGAAAGAGCAGTTCAACATTGCCGAGAAGGTGTTGAGCCGCGCGCTGACGATGAAGTTCGATGACGAGCTCGAGCTGCTGGGCGTGTACTATCATCTCGGCCGTGCGTACGAGGCGCTCGGCCGGCGCGACCAGGCACGCGATGCATACGAGCGTGTGCTCGGGATGGACATCAATTTCGGCGACGTGAACGACCGGCTCGCCCGCCTTTGACAGGCTTCGGGACCGGCCGTAGCTTTGCGCCCGTTCCAGAATGTCCTGCGTCCAAGGCACTCATGCTGCGCACGCGTACGCCGAAGCTGTCCGAGATTCAGCGTCCCGTCAGGGACGATGTCGAGCGCGTAGTCGATGAGCTGCGTCGCATTGTGTTGTCCGATTTCCCCGCGATCGGAGAGGTGAACGATCACCTGCTCTGGGCGCGGGGAAAACTGTTCCGGCCGACCTTGCTGCTGCTGTCGCATCGCGTGAGCGGCGGGGCGGACACGCGCGCCGTGACGCTGGCGGCCATCGTCGAGCTGGTCCACCTGGCAACGCTGGTCCACGATGACGCCGTGGACCATTCGGTGCTGCGCCGCGGCATGCCCACGGTCAACGCATTGTGGAACCACCAGACGGCCGTCATCATGGGCGACTACCTTTACAGTCGCTCGATCAGCGCTCTCGCCGACATCGGCCGCGTCGATTTCATCGCCGTGCTGTCGCGTGCCGCCAACGAGATGAGTGTCGGCGAGCTGCGCCAGCTGTCCTCGTGCGATGCGCTCCAGTTCTCCGAACAGGATTACGACCGCCTCATCGCGAGCAAGACGGCCTCGCTCATGTCGGCGTCATGCGAGATCGGCGCGGCCCTGGCGACGGAGTCATACCGCGAGCCGCTCGCGCGTTTCGGCCACGCCCTCGGCATGGCCTTCCAGATCGTGGATGACCTGCTCGACTTCACGGAGTCGGAGGCGGTGGTCGGCAAGCCGACCGGGCAGGATCTGCGCGAGCACAAGGTTACCCTGCCGCTCATCGCCGCCATGCGGGAGATGGCACCCGCCTCGCGCCGGGACGTGGAGGCGTTCTTCGCCGATCCGGTGCCGACGGACGACGGCATTCAACAGCTCACGAAGCTGGTCAGGGACAACGGTGGCCTGGAGTATGCCCGTAACCGCGCCGACGAATTCGGCCGGCGCGCCGCGGAGGCGCTGCTCGAGCTGCCGGACGGGCCGGCGACCGACGCGCTCCAGGCGGCCGTTGGATATGTGGTTGAGCGCAGGAACTAAGTGGGGGTGCGGGGAATGGAACCTGTTCACAACAGCGTAGTACGATGATGAGCCCACGACGAGATGCACTGCCGCGAATGTTCTGGGCGGTAGTCGTGGGGTTGTTCCTGGGTGCGCTGTTCACGAAGATCGCCGTGCTCTTCATGCCGGACAGCGCGGCGCGGGAGTTCCTGACGACCGCCGTGTCTGCGTCGCTGGGGCCTTTGAGCATCGACCTGATTGCTGTAGCTTTTGTCATCGGGCCACTCACACTGAGCCTGAACGCCTTGAGCCTGGTCGGTATCCTGCTGGTCGGGCTGGTGATGCGCTCGTGGTTCTAAACGCGGAGTAGTAACATGCCGTTCAATCTCGGCCCAATGGAGATGGTGTTCGTCGTGGTCGTGCTGCTCCTGGTGTTCGGCGCCAAGCGCCTGCCGGAGCTGGGCAGCGGCCTCGGCAAGGGCATCCGCGAGTTCCGCAATTCCATGCGCGACATCAATTCGGAGTTCAAGGAGCCGGAGAATCCCAACCGGATTCACGAGCCGCTCCCGCGCTCCCGGGTCGCCGCGACGCCCGAAAACGAGCCGGCGAAGCGCGAAGACTGACCAGACCGGTTGACCGATGCATGAAGGCCCGGCGGTATTGCTACCGCCGGGCCTTCTGCGTTTCGGAGACGCCGGTCCGGACTAGAAGGACGACACGTTGCCGGACGCGCGCAGGACCTGCGCGCGATTGTCCACGATCTCCGCCTCCTGTCGCAGCGCCAGCAGGTACTGGTTCCAGCGGGCGTCGGAGAGCGCCTGGAGGACGCGGGCACGCTGCTCGTCGCGCTGCGCCTGCCAGCCCGTCCGGCTCGCTTCCTCGCGTGACACGCCGCGGATCAGGAAGAGCTGGCCGTCCGCCTCGATGAGCGGGCTCGTGGCCCCGCGCTGAAGGGCGAAGGCTGCACCGATCGCCGGATTCATGCGGCCCAGTCCGGGCGCACCTTCGCCCCGCGTGAACGGGCCGGCCTGCGCAACCGTCGTGTTGTACTGACTCGCGATCGCTTCGAGCGGCTCGCCGGCCATGGCGCGCTTCTCGGCGTCCGCCAGGACCTCCCGCGCGCGCTCGATACGCGCTTTGCGCATCAGCAGGGCGCGGATGGTCGGGGTCGCTTCCGCCAGCGGGAGCGGCCCCTCGTCGCGGCGCGACACCAGCTCCAGCATGTAGAACGCCTGGTCGGCCTCGAAGACCTCGCTCAGGCTGCCGATCTCGGCATCCAGCGCCCAGTCCAGGCCTTCATCGATCGCTCCGACGCCCGGCAGGATCGGCAGCGCCGGTGTGACCTCGGCCGTCTGTACCTGCAGGCCGAGCCGCTGCGCAGCCTGCTCCAGTCCGGCTGTCTCGGAGGCATCCTCCAGCGAGTCCGCCCGGTCCAGCAGGCGGTCCTCCGCCTCACGCGACAGCTCGATGGGCACCACGAACTGGCGCACCTGGGCCGAGTCGCCGCCCCGGCTCTCCACCTTCACCACGTGGTAGCCCGCCTGCGTCAGGATCGGCTCGGTCACCTGACCGGCCGGTGTCGAGAACACCGCCTGGTCCAGCACCGGGGCCGACTGGCCGCGCTGCGCGGTGAAGAGCTCGCCATAGAAGCGCGCGTCGGGCGAGCCCTCGCCTGCGCGCGCCGCCACGTCCTCGAACGGCTCGCCCGCAACGGCCGCGTTGCGAAGCTCGATCGCCCGCGCCCGCGCAGCGGCGCTGTCGGCGGCGGGCGCCGCACGGTTCAGGGATACGTGGCGGACGGTCACCTGCGCGGGCCGGATGAACTCGTCGTCGTGCTCCTCGTAGTAGGCACGTACGGCGTCATCGGTCACGTTCACTTCGCCGGCTGGAACCAGCGCTGCAGGGTCGAAAGCAACGTACTGAACCGTCGCCTTCTCGTTCGCGTCGCGGTACATCCGCCACAGCTGGCCGTCGCTGACCGTCAGCCCCGCGGAAGTCTGGAAGAACAGCTTGCTGCGCGGAATCACGTCGCGGTAATACGCCTCGAGCTGAAGCAGGAATGCCGGATCCTGCGGCTGCGCCAGGAACTGGTGGTACTTGTTGATATCGAACTGGCCGTCCGTCTGGAACGCGGGGGCACTCTGCAGTTCCGGCGGCGGCGCCATGCGCGCGGCATCGCGGATCTCGTCATCCGACACGCGGATGCCGCGCCTGTCCAGTTCCTGCTGCAGCAGACGCTGCGTCACGATCTGGTCCCACGCGGCATCCTCGATCTGACGCGTCATTGCCGACGTGATCGGGCCGTCGATCGCGCTCTGCTGCTGCTGATACACGTTGCGGTAGACCGCCAGCCACTCCTCATAGCTGACGGCTTCGCCGTTGACGCGGCCCATTTCGCCGGCCGCCACGGAGCCGCTGCGGCCGGTCATGTCCATGCCCCACTCGAACACCATGAGAGCCACGAAGGCCAGCGCAGTGATCAGCATGATCCACTTCGTGTTCTCTCTCATCTGACGCATCATAACGCGACGACTCCACCGGCGATGGTACGATTGAATGGCGGGATGAAGACCAAGCGCTGAAAGTAACGCGCAGGGGCGAAGGGTTCAACACGGAACCCGGTATTTTGTGACGGAACATGGGTCTGCG
>DATHVW010000048.1:0-14831 GCA_035461085.1 Longimicrobiales bacterium
CTTCCTGATCCGGCAGCTCATGGATCAGGTGGAGTTCAACGAGCGCGGCAACTCCATCACGATGATCCTCCAGAGCCGGGCCGAAGCGCCGCGCACATCCATCGGCTGAATGAAGACGACCGTTCTGACAGACCTCACGCCACTGCCGTCACCGGTGGTGGCGCTGCTGGATGCGTTTCGCGATGCGCATCCCGGTGCGGAGCTGCGGCTGTGGGCCGAGCAGGGCGACGCACCGGTCTGTCTGTATCCGGGCGCCGACGTACCTGCGGACGATTGGGCCGCGGGCACGCGACATCGTCTGGATCTGAGCGACGGCCCCTCTCTGTCGCTCGAGGTGCGCGGCGACGATGGCGGGCAGATCGACCCCGGCTTCCTCGCCCACGCGCTCGGCCAGCTGCTGCACCACGAGCGCGAGGCACGCTCCGCAGCGCGCGAGCTGACAGAACGCTACGAGGAGATCAATCTCCTCTACTTCATCAGTGAGATCCTGGCGTCGGTCCTCTCCGTCCCGGACGCGGCGGAACGCATCCTGGCGGAGGTCGCCGACGTGCTCGGTGCGCGTCGGGCGTCGCTCTGGGTGTTCGATCCGGGCGACAACCGCCTGCACATTGCGGCCGCGGTCGGTGAGGACGGGCTGCGCGGGCCGATATCGGTGGACGATCGCGAATCGGCGACGGCGTGGGTGTTCCGGGAGCGGCAGTCGCTCAACCTCGAGCGCGGCGCGCTGCTGCCGACGGTGCCGCGGCTGGAGCCGCGTCCGAGCGGCCGCGAGGCGTTCCTGTCCGTGCCGATCAACTACACGCCGCCCAACGGCACGACACGCACGGTCGGCGTCATCACGCTGGTCGGTCGGCGAACGAACGTGCGTTTCACTGCCGGCGATTCACGCCTGCTGTCGGCGATCGCGAGCCAGATCGGCGCAGCGCTCGAGACCCAGCGGCTGGTGCGCGACAGCCTGCGTCAGGAACGGCTCATGCGCGAGCTCGAGCTTGCGCACGACCTGCAGCTCAAGCTCCTGCCCGACCCCGATGCGTTCGAGGGGCCGCCGCAGGTCGCCGCCCGCTGTCTTCCCGCGGAGTCCGTCGGCGGTGACTTCTATCACCTGTTCCGCCTGCCGAACGACCGCGTCGGCATCATGATCGGTGACGTGTCGAGCCACGGCTTCTCCGCCGCGCTGATCATGGCCCTGACCATGAGCGCCGTCGCCATCTATGCCCAGGAGTCCGGTCCGCCCGCCGAGGTGATGCGCCACGTGCACCGCGCACTCATCAAGGAGCTCGAGACCACGGAAATGTATCTCACGCTGTTCTACGGCGTGATCGATCCGCGCGCCGGCCACCTCGTTTACGCGAACGCCGGGCACCCGCACGCGTTCCTCATCGGCGTTGACGGCAAGCGCACGCGCCTCGGTGCCACCGCTCCGCCGCTCGGCATTGCGCAGATGAGCGACTACGGCGAGGACACCATTGAGTGGAGCGCGGACGGAAGCCTGATCTGCCTCTTCACCGACGGCCTCACCGACGTGTATCCCGATGGTGGCGCCGGCGCGGGCGAGCCCAGCCTCATCGCCGATGTGATCAGCACGCGCGACCAGCCGCTCGAAGCCATCCTGAACCTCGTGTTCACCACGGCGCAGGGCGCGCCGATGACGACGCCCGCGGACGACCGTACCGCACTGCTCGTGCGGGGATGACCGCTCATCGCGCCAGGAAGTCGCTCGGCCAGAATTTTCTCGTCGATGCCAACCAGCAGCGCCGCATCGTCGCCGCGCTGGAGCCCACACCCGACGACACCGTCATCGAGATCGGACCCGGCCAGGGCGCGCTCACCCGACACCTCGCCGGATCGGTCGGTCGCCTCATTCTCATCGAGCTCGATCGCGATCTCGCTCCCGCACTCGTGCACGAGTATGCCGATGCCCCGCACGTCACGGTCGTGCAGGCCGATGTGCTCGACACCGATCTGCGCGCGCTCGCCGGTGGCGACATGACGCACGTCAAGGTCATCGGCAACATTCCCTACAACATCACGACACCCATCATCTTCCGGCTTCTCGAGCGCGACGCGCGCCCCGAACGCATCGTGCTCATGATCCAGCGCGAGGTCGCCGACCGCATCCTCGCCGAACCCGGCGACAGCGATTACGGCGCGCTCTCCGTCGGCGTGCGCAGCGTCGCACGGGTCGAACGTCTGTTTCATGTGGGTCGCGGATCGTTCCGCCCCGTGCCCGGCGTGGACTCGTCCGTCATTCGCATCGTTCCCATCACTCCGGCGCCGCTCAGCGCGCGCGATGAGGAGGATCTGCGCGAGCTGACACGGGCCGCGTTCTCCTGGCGTCGCAAGCAGCTCCAGAAGACGCTACGCTCCGCCCCCGGCTATGCGCTGGACACCGACGCAGTCGCCGAGCTGGAGCGCCGCACCGGCATTCCGCTCCAGCAGCGGCCCGAACAGCTTTCACCCGACGCGCTCATCACGCTCGCCCGCGCGCTCCGCGAGGTGCGCGAGCAGAACGCAGGGGTGCAGGAGAGCTCCTCATGAGCTCGACACATCCCGACTGGAACGCCGTCCTCGGACACGAGCTGCGCACTCCCGTGGCCGCCATCCTCGGGTATCAGGAGCTCCTCGAGGATGGTACGCTCGGACCCATCCCCGCCGCCGCCGCGGAAGCACTCCGCCGCGTTCGCTTTGCCGCCAGTCAGCTCATCACGCTCATCGACGCAGTCGAGGGAAGCGCCGACGGGCAGAAGCCCTCCGCGTTCCCCGTGCGCGATCTCTTCGATGACGCAATCTCCGCCGTGAGCTTCGATGCCGAAGGCCGCGGCACCCGCATCCAGGCCTCCGACTCACCGCTCGAGCTCCACACGCACCGCAACGATGCCTGCCGCTCACTCGCTCTCATTCTCAGCGCCGCCGTCAAGGTCACCCCCGGCGGCATCCTCCACGTCGCGGCCGGCAACAGCGAGGACCCTCACATCACCATCTCCGGCACCAGCCTGGACCCCGTTCGTGACCGGCTAGACCCCGACCGGCCGCTCACCGGCGCCGGCCTCAGGCTCGAGCTCGCCGCCGCCGCCGCCGCGCGCGTCCGCGGCACCGTCGATCTGCGAGCGGACGGCACGGTGCTCCTGGTGCTGCCGCGGCTGCCCATGGCGTGATTGACGGCGCCGAACATATCCCGTAGGTTGGACTTGTGAATGGTTTCACAATCCCGCAGGCCGCCCCAGAGCCGTACGACGATGAGCAAGTCATGAAGAAGGTGTCCGAATCGACGGTCGCACGGCTGTCGGTCTATCTGCGTCTGCTGACGGAGCTGGCGGCTGCGGGCGTGACCACGCTGGCGAGCGATGATCTGGCCCGCCGCTGCGGGACATCGGCGGCGCAGGTGCGCAAGGATCTCTCATTCTTCGGCACGTTCGGCAAGCGGGGCCTGGGCTACTCGGTGCCGGAGCTGACGGCGGCGCTGCGCGGGATACTGGGGCTGGAGCGGCGGTGGCGGGTGGCGCTGATCGGGGCGGGGAAGATCGGCGCGGCACTGATGGCGTACCAGGACTTCCGCCGGCAGGGCTTCGACATCGTGGCGGTGTTCGATGCGGACCCGGCGAAGGTGGGGACGAAGTGGCAGGGCCTGGTGGTGGAGTCGGATGCGGACCTGAAGCGGACGCTGCAGGGAATCGACATCGCGATCGTGGCGGTGCCTGCGGAGGCGGCGCAGGGAGTGGTGAACCGGGTGACGTCGGCGGGAGTGCGGGCGATCCTGAACTTTGCGCCGACGAAGCTGACGGTGCCTGACGAGGTCACAGTCAAGACGGTAAACATGGCGCTCGAGCTGGAGGGCCTGTCGTACGCGCTGGTGAATTCGACGCGGGGGACGCGTCGAGTGACGTCGCGTCCGGCAGCGTCACGGGGCGGGGGACAGCGGGATGAGTGAGCGGGTAGGGGTCACGTCGGAGATCGGGGCGCTGAGGGCGGTGGTCTGCCACACGCCGGGGCCGGAGCTGCTGGCGGTGACGCCGACGAACCGGGAGGACTTCCTCTACGACGACATCATCGATCTGGAGCAGGCGCGGCGGGAGCATCACCGGTTCAAGGCACTGCTGTCGCGGTTCTCGGAAGTGTACGAGGTGCGCGAGCTGCTGGAGGAGATCTTCGACCGGCCGGAAGTGCGGCCGTTCCTGATCGAGCGGGTGATGGACGTGGCGCGCTCGGAGCCGCTGGCGCGCCACCTGATGGAGGTGCCGTCCGCCGACCTGGTGTCTCTGTTCATCGAGGGTCGTGCGGTGGAGGGCGGAGCGCTGCAGCAGCTTCTCAATGTACAGGCGTACGAGCTGCCGCCGCTGCCGAACCTGTTTTTCACGCGCGACGCCAGCATGGTGGTGGGCGACGGTGTGATCATCGGGTCGATGCGCTACAACGTGCGGTGGACGGAGGAGATCCTGATGAAGGCACTCTTCCAGTATCACCCGCTGCTGGAGAACAGCGGCCTGGTGTACGACGGCAGCGAGGAGCGCCGTGCGGGCTATACCATGGAAGGCGGCGACGTTCACATCCTGCGTCGCGATCTGGCATTGATCGGGATGTCGGAGCGTTCGAGTCCGGGCGCATTCGACACGCTGGCCGAGCAGCTCATGACGAAGCAGGGCATCACCGACATTCTCGTGGTGGTACTGCCGACGGATCGTGCGATGATCCACCTGGACATGATCTTCACGATGATCGATCGCGACCACTGCGTGGTGTTCCCGCCGAACTTCGTGGGACCGACACGGAGCCCGGTGCTGCATCTGAAGGAGGGCAAGCAGGGCATGCGGGAGATGCCTAACCTGTTCGCCGCACTGCGGCAGCTGGACATGCCGCTCGAGCCGGTGTTCTGCGGCGGGCAGAAGCGAACGCTGCAGGAGCGCGAGCAGTGGTCGAGCGGCTGCAACTTCGTCGCGGTACGTCCCGGTCTGATCCTCGGCTATTCCCGCAACGAGGCCACGTACGACGAGCTGAAGCGCGAGGCGGGCTATCGCATCGTCAAGGGCATGGACTTCCTGACGGGCGACACGGAAATCGACGATGACGAGAACGCCGCACTCGTGTTCGATGGCGGCGAGCTGGTGCGCGGCGGCGGTGGCGGGCGCTGCATGACCCTTCCCGTGCGGCGCGACGAGGCGTGGTAGGCCGCGCCGGCCGGTCGGGCGCCGAGGCGGCGCGGCGGCTCCAGCTGGAGCTGCCCGGTCTCATCATTGACACGAGCGACGCTGCGCGAACGGGCATCCGGATCCGGCTGGAGAAGGCGCCCGCACGCGCACGACTGACAGTCGAGCCGGTCGATTGTGCGGGCGCGACGGGGGACGATGCCCCGATCCGGTCGCTGGAATACGCGATCGTCGACGTCGAGACCACCGGTGGATCGTGGGCGTACGGTCACCGCATCACCGAGATCGCCGCGGTGCGCGTGCGCGGCGATGGCACGATCGTGGACGAGTACCGCTCGCTCGTGAATCCGGAGCGTCCGATCCCTGCGGTCATCACCGCGCTCACGAACATCTCCTGGGACATGGTGCGCGATGCTCCGCGCTTCGCCGAGGTGGCGCCCGATGTCGCGCGCGTGCTCGGCGGCGCCGTCTTCGTCGCGCACAACGCGCCGTTCGACTGGCGGTTCGTGAGCGCCGAGCTGCAGCGTGCCGGCGTGCCGCTCAGCGGGCGCACGCTCTGCACCGTGCGCATGGCGCGCAAGCTCGTGCCGGAGTTGCGGAGCCGGTCGCTCGACTCGCTCATCTACTTCTTCAACATTCCGATCGAGGCGCGACACCGTGCGTACGGCGATGCGCGTGCGACGGCGGAACTGTTCCGGCTGCTGCTCGACCGGCTCGACGGGCTCGAGGTGACGCGCTGGCACGAGCTCCAGCAGCTGCTCGCGCGGCGCGCGAAACGGCGCAAGCGACAGGCGAATCCCCACTCCATCCCCGAGCCAGGCCCATGACTCAACCGCTCGTTCAGACCCGACAGCTCGGCGATCTCCGCATTCATGCGGTGCATGGCGGATCGCAGCACCTCGATGGCGGTGCCATGTTCGGTGTCGTCCCCAAGCCGCTCTGGCAGAAACGCATCCCGGCCGATGACCGCAACCGCATACCTCTGGCCATGCGCTGCCTCCTCGTCGAGACGCCCGACGCGCTGGTGCTGATCGACAATGGCGCCGGCAACAAGGAGAGCGAGAAATTCATCGACATCTACGGCATCGACAACGCCGCTTCGGACCCGCAGCGGTATCCGACACGCATCGAGGAGGCGCTCGCCGCGCTGGGCTTTTCCGCGGATGACGTGGACATCATGCTCGATACGCATCTGCACTTCGATCACGCGGGCGGCAACACGCGCAGGACAGAGGATGGCGCAGTCGAGCTGTCGTTTCCGCGCGCACGCTACGTGGTGCAGCATGGTGAGCTCGAGTGGTCGCGCATTCGCAACGAGCGCATCCAGGCGAGCTACCTGCCGCACAACTTCGAGCCGGTCGTCGATGCGGGCCGCATGGACCTGGTGGAGGGCAATGTCGAGATCGTGCCGGGCATCAGCGTCATGCTGACACCCGGCCACACACCGCATCACCAGTCCGTGCTCATCACATCACAGGGTGAGACGGCGTGCTTTCTGGCGGACGTCATACCCACCTCCGCGCACCTGCCGCTGCCGTGGATCATGGGCTATGACGTGGAGCCGCTCGTCACGCTGGAGACCAAGCGGACGCTGCTCGCCCGCGCCCGTGAGGAGCGCTGGCTGCTCGTGTTCGAGCATGACCCCGTGACGGCGTGGGGGCGCCTCGATCCCGCCGACGCCAGGCCCGTACTGCTGCCTGCCGACGCAGGCTGACGCGTAACGCGGGCGCCGGCCACCACGCGTTTTCCCGAAACCGCCGCGCCCTAGACTGACCGCACGCCCCCGGGTATTATTCCCGCCCTGAGGCGGGACCTCCGTGACAGGAGCCGGATGCCGCCCGACCGCTGCCGCGCCGTCACGGCGGGCACTGGACAATGTCGGACCAAGAGGTGAGCAATGAGCGACCCGCGCCACACCGCAGTCGTAGTCAGCGGCGCGCGTACACCGATCGGCAGGTTCCTGGGTGGTCTGAGCCCGCTGCGCGCGGCCGACCTGGGCGCGATCGCGATCCGTGCCGCAGTGGAGCGCGCCGGGATCGATGCCGGTGATCTGAATGACGTGATCATGGGGCATGTCGTCACGGGCGGAGCGGGACAGGCGCCTGCGCGTCAGGCGGCGATCAGGGGCGGCATTCCGGAGAATGTCGGCGCGATGACGGTCAGCCGCGTGTGCGGGTCGGGCCTTCAGGCGGTGATGCTCGCGGCCCAGGCGATCCGTGCGGGCGACGCCGACGCGATGCTGGCCGGCGGTATGGAGTCGATGTCGAATGCGCCGTACTACCTGTTCGGCATGCGCGAGGGCGTGAAGTTCGGCAACCAGGAGATCATCGACGGCCTGATCCACGATGGCCTCTGGTGCTCGTTCGAGTCCTGTCACATGGGCGGCCACGCGGAATACACGGCGCACAAGGCGGGTGTGACGCGCGCGGACGCCGACGAGTTCTCGGCCGAGTCCCATCGCAAGGCGGTGGCCGCCATGGACAGCGGCGCCTTCCGCCAGGAGATCGTTCCCGTCGAGATCGCCACGCGCAAGGGCGCGACGGTGATCGAGGCGGACGAGCCGCCGCGCCGCGACACCACGGCCGAGACGCTCAACAAGCTGAAGCCCGCGTTCGCGCAGTACGCGCCGAAGGAGGTCACCGACCCGATCGTGACAGCGGGCAACGCGCCCGGCCTGAACGATGGCGCTGCAGCGCTCGTGATCACGAGCGAGGCCTACGCGAAGGCGCACGGCCTCACGATACAGGCGCGCATCAACGCCTACTCCAGCGGTGCCGTCGCGCCGCGCGACCTTTTCTTCGCGCCCGTGCGTGCGGTCCGACGCGTAATGGAGAAGGAAGGGAAGCAGATCGGCGATTACGACCTGATCGAGGCCAACGAGGCGTTCGCCGTGCAGGCGATCGCAGATGGCCGCGAGCTCGGGTGGGACTGGGACCGCGTCAACGTGCATGGCGGCGCCGTCGCGCTCGGCCATCCAATCGGCGCGTCCGGTGCGCGCGTGCTCGTGACGCTGCTCAACGCCATGCAGCAGCGCGATGCACAGACGGGCCTCGCAACACTCTGTCTCGGCGGCGGCGATGCCGTTGCACTTTCCGTCGAAAGGGTCTGATCATGAGTCACATGCTGACACGGATTCGCCGCGCGGCGCACGTCGAGGTCATGACGAGCGTACCCGCGCGCCGCATCTTCGCCGTGATGACGTTCGCCATGCTCACGGCGTTCAGCGCACACGTCGCTGCGCCGCTGCCCGGCACCGCCGTGCCCGTCTCACTGCAGACGCTCATGGTTCTGTTGTCGGGGATGCTGCTCGGCCCCGCACTCGGCGCGGCCGCGCAGACGGCCTACCTCATGGCCGGCGCTGCCGGCCTGCCGGTGTTCGCAGCCGGGCTCGGCGTGCCCTATCTCTTCGGCCCGACGGGCGGCTATCTGCTGGCGTTTCCCGCCGCTGCGGCAGTTGCGGGCGCTGTCGCCGGCCATGCCCGCGGCAGTGCAGGCGCACGCGTGGCGCTGCTGACGCTCGCAGGTCTGCTCGCGACGCTGACGGTGTACGCCGGCGGAACGGCGCAGCTCACGTTGCTCACCGGTGATGCGGCGGGCGCGGTCCGCATGGGCGTGCTGCCTTTCCTCCTCGGCGACCTTGCGAAGCTAGCCTTTGCGGTGATCGTCGCAATGAGGATCCGTCGTCGAACCCTCGCGCTCCTGTAGCGCGGGGGTTTTCTGCTGATGCCCGGCCGCCCGATGGGATGGCTCGGCGGCATCGCGCGTATTGGTGCGTGGGCCGGGCTGCTCGTGGTGTTCGGCATTCTGGCGGGCGCACTGTGGAGCCTGCTCCCCGCCGGCGCGGGCTCGGGCATGACCGGGCAGTCGTTCGTGACGGCCGTCGCGGCGATCGCTGCGGGCGCACTGCTGATCCGGGCAGTGGACGGACGTTCGCCGGCCGCGCTCGGCATCGGCGTGTCACGCTACACGCCGCGCGAGGTCGGTGTCGGGCTGCTGATCGGCGCGGCGGGCCTCGTCGCGGCGGTGATCATGCTGCTGGCCACGGGGTCTCTGCGCTACGGCGCGCAGGGCGGCACGGCGGCGGGTTGGCTGAGCACGGTGGCCGTGCAGGCGGGCGGCTTTACCATCGCCGCGTTCGCAGAGGAGGCGCTGTTCCGGGGCTACCCGTTCCAGGTGCTCGTGCGCGTGGGTGGACCCGTGCTGGCCGTAGTCGTGTCGTCGGTACTGTTCGCGCTTGCGCACGGCGCGAATCCGTCGATCGGGATCTTCGCGCTGATCAATATTTTCCTCGCGGGGATCCTGCTCGCCGTCGCGTATCTCAGAACGCTCAGCCTGTGGTTCGCGACTGCGCTGCACATGGGCTGGAACTGGACGATGGCGACGCTGTTCGACCTGCCGGTCAGCGGGCTGCAGATGTTCGATACGCCGCTCTACGAGCCGGCGGTGGACGGCCCGGGGTGGTGGTCCGGCGGGATGTTCGGACCGGAGGGAGGACTGGTGGGCACGATCGGGTTCGGCCTGGCGCTGCTGCTGGTCCTGCGCTGGCCCGCCGTGCGGCCGGATCCGATGATGCTCGCTGCAAGACCGCTCGTATTGATGAGTGAAGAGGAGTCTCATGACGGATAGAATGCGCGTCGCGGTCGTGGGCGCGGGGACGATGGGCAACGGCATCGCGCACGCATTCGCGCAGCATGGTCACCCGGTCATGCTGATCGATGTCGATGCCGCTCAGCTGGAACGCGCGCGTCAGACCATCGGGGCGAATCTCGACCGCCAGGTGAAGAAAGGCTCACTCACGGCGGAGGCGCGCGAGGCGACGCTGTCGAGCCTCGATACGACGACCGACCGTGAGCGCGCTGCGGGCTCCGGTCTGATCATCGAGGCTGTGCCGGAGAACGTCGCGCTGAAGTCCGAGATCCTCCGCTCCCTCGATCCGCTTGCCGGGGACGCCATCCTGGCATCCAACACCTCATCCATTGCGATCACCACCCTGGCCGCGGGCATCAGCCGCCCGGACCGGTTCATCGGCATGCACTTCATGAATCCGGTACCGGTCATGAAGCTGGTCGAGGTGATACGCGGTCTGCAGACGTCGGACGAGACGGTCGCTACGGTGCTCGAGCTCTCGCGCGGCCTCGACAAGACTCCCGTCGAGGTCAATGACTTCGCGGGCTTCGTGTCCAACCGCGTCCTCATGCCGATGATCAACGAGGCCGTCTTCTGCCTGATGGAAGGCGTGGCGGAGCCCGACGCCATCGACACGGTCATGAAGCTCGGGATGAATCACCCCATGGGTCCGCTCGCGCTCGCCGACCTGATCGGACTCGATACGTGCCTCTCGATTCTCGAAGTGCTCCAGCGTGACATCGGTGACGACAAGTACCGCCCGTGTCCGCTGCTGCGGAAGTACGTCGCGGCCGGATGGCTGGGTCGCAAGACCGGGCGCGGCTTCTACACCTACGAGGCAAAGTGACCGCCACTCCGGAGATGCTCGAGATCCGCGGCCTCGCCCGAGACTTCGCCGCCGCCGAGCTGCGTCCCCACGCCGAGCGCTGGGACGCGGACCGCGCGCTGGATGACGACGTCGCGGCGAAGATTGCGGAGCTCGGGTTCTTCGGCATGCTCGTTCCGGAGGAACGCGGCGGCATGGGCTTCGGTCTGGCCACATATCTCTCCGCGCTCGAGGAGCTGGCGTGGGGCGAGCCGGGGGCGGCATTGCTCGTTGCGCAGAGCGTCATTGCTGCGGACGTGCTCGTCCGTTTCGGCGGCAGCGCACACGAAGCGAATGTGGCCGCGCTCGCGTCGGGTGAGCTGCTCGGTTGTGTCGCCATCGCCGAGGCCGACTCGCCGGACGGCGCGCACGCTCCGGCGAGGGCTGTCGAACATGACGGGCGCTGGAAGTTCAGCGGGAGCAGCCCGTGGGTAACGAACGGTGCGCGCGCCGGCATCGCGGTCGTGCTCGCGGAGGCGGACGGGAGGCCAGCGCTGTTCGCACTCACTCCCGACATGGGGTACACGACCGGATCTCCCGCGGCGACGATGGGGTTCCGGTCCGTGGACCTGGTGCCGCTCGACTTCGGCGGCGTGGACGCCCCGGCGGACGCGCGTCTGGGCTGGAGCGGAAGGGATGCACGCGCTGCGCTCGACCCGCTCGGCTGCCTGTCGGCCGCGGCCATTGCGATCGGGATCTCGCAGGCTGCGCTCGACCACGCGGTGCGTTACGCGAACGAGCGCGAGCAGTTCGGCCGCCCGATCCGCCATTTCGAGGGCATCCAGTTCAAGCTGGCGGAGATGGCGACGCGCACTGCTGCCGCCCGCTGCCTGATCCAGCGCGCGGCCGACCGGCCGGAGGATGCGGCGGCCGCGGCAATGGCCAAGCTCGCCGCGGGCTCGTGTGCGATGTATGTGACGACGGACGCTGTACAGATCTTCGGCGGATACGGCTACATGCGTGATTACCCCGTGGAAAAGCTCATGCGGGACGCGAAGGCCATGGAGATGCTGCACGGCACAAGTGAGATGCAGCGGCTCCGCATCGCGGCGGCCCTGTACGCCGATTGATTCAATAACGGAGAATCCATGAACATTTTCGAGCGTATCGCCGAGCACAGCCACGAACAGCTGGTGTTCTGCCACGAGCCGTCGGCCGGATACAAGGGCATCATCGCGATACACAACACCACGCTCGGTCCCGCACTCGGCGGTACGCGCTTCTGGAACTACCGCAACGACGAGGAAGCGATCGTTGATGCGCTCCGGCTCGCGCGCGGCATGACGTACAAGGCCGCCGTCGCCGGCCTCAACCTGGGCGGCGGCAAGTCAGTCATCATCGGTGACAACAAGACCACGCGCCGCGAGATGATCTTCCGGGCGCATGGCCGCTTCGTCGAGTCGCTCGGCGGCCGTTACATCACGGCGGAGGATGTCGGCACGAGTGTCGAGGACATGGACTACGTGAAGATGGAGACGGAGGCGGTCACCGGTGTGGCCGGCGGGTCGGGTGACCCGTCGCCCGTCACCGCGTACGGCGTCTACCGCGGCATCAAGGCGTGCGCCAAAGAAAAATACGGTTCCGATTCCGTTGAAGGCATGAGCATCGCGGTGCAGGGCACCGGCCACGTCGGTTACTACGTCTGCAAGTATCTCGCGGAGGAGGGCGCGAAGCTGACGGTCACCGACATCGACACGGCGCGCGTGCAGCGCGTTGTCGATGAGTTCGGCGCGAAGCATGTCGGCCCCGATGAGATCTACGGCGTGGACGCGCAGATATTCGCGCCGTGCGCGCTCGGCGCAGTGGTGAACGATGACACTCTGTCCCAGTTCAAGTTCGAGATCATTGCGGGTGCGGCCAACAACCAGCTCGCGCAGGAGCGGCACGGCGATCAGCTGCACAAGCGCGGTATCCTCTATGCACCTGATTACGTGATCAACGCCGGCGGCCTGATCAACGTTTACGGCGAGCTGAACAACTGGTCGGCGGAGCAGGCGCGTCGCAAGGCGGGCGAGATCTACGAGACGCTGTGCCAGATCTTCGAGCTGGCGAAGGACGACGGCCTGCCGACGTATGAAGCGGCCGACCGGGTTGCCGAGCGCCGCATCGAGCAGGTGGGAGCGCTCAAGAGGACGTGGGTCTGATCATGATGGACGCGCTGCGCAGTGCGGATCCGGAGATCTACGACGCCGTGGTTGCCGAAGCCGAGCGGCAGCACAGCACACTCGAGCTGATTGCCAGCGAGAACTTCACGTCACCGGCGGTACTGCAGGCGGCAGGCACGGTTCTCACCAACAAGTACGCCGAGGGTTATCCCGGCAAGCGGTATTACGGCGGCTGCGAATATGTCGATGTGGCGGAGTCGCTCGCGATCGCCCGCGCGCTCGAGCTGTTCGGCGGGGATCACGCCAACGTCCAGCCGCACTCGGGCGCGCAGGCCAACATGGCCGCCTACTTCGCCACGCTCGAACCCGGTGACACGCTGCTGGGCATGAACCTGTCGCACGGCGGTCACCTCACCCACGGATCGCCGGTCAACTTCAGCGGCCGCATCTACAGGGCGGTCGCCTACGGCGTGGGTGGTGACGGCCGCATCGATTACGACCAGGTACGTGAACAGGCGCTGAAGCATCGGCCGAAGGTTATCGTTGCGGGCGCGAGCGCATACGCGCGCATCATCGATTTCGCTGCGTTCGCGGAGATCGCACGCGAGGTGGAGGCACGCCTCATCGTGGACATGGCGCACATCGCCGGTCTCGTCGCCGGCGGCGCGCATCCCAGCCCGGTCCCGCACGCCGACATCGTCACATCCACGACCCACAAGACATTGCGCGGACCGCGCAGCGGGTTCGTGGTGTGCCGCGCCGATCTGGCGAAGTCGATCGACAAGCAGGTCTTTCCCGGCATGCAGGGCGGCCCGCTCATGCACATCATTGCGGCCAAGGCCGTGGCCTTTCGTGAGGCCCTTGCGCCGGAGTTCCGCGTTTACGCCCAGCAGGTGGTTCGCAACGCACAGGCGCTCGCGGAATCGCTCATGTCGAATGGATTCGACCTGGTCAGCGGTGGCACGGACAACCATCTCGTGCTGCTCGACCTGCGCAGCAAGGGCGAGCTCACGGGCAAGCTGGCCGAGGAGTCCCTCGAGCGTGCGCGCATCACGTGCAACAAGAATACGGTACCGGGTGAACAGCGCTCACCGTTCGTCACCTCGGGGGTCCGCCTCGGCACGGCCGCTCTCACCACCCGTGGCATGGGTCCCGCAGAGATGACGCGCATCGGCGGCTGGATCGCCGAAGTGCTGAATGCGCCTGGTGACGATACAGTCGTCGCGCGCGTGTCGGCGCAGGTGACCGAGCTCTGCGCCGGCTTTCCCCTGTACCCGGGGTTCCGCGGCGAACATGCGCACGTGCGCGCCTGAGCGCCGCCCGGTGTGAGTGAAGCATGGACGAGGAGCTCTTTGCCGCCCTGCGCGCACGCAATCCCCGTTATGCGGATGGCGCGTACGTCTTCGTTCTCGCTGCGCTGAATTACGTCCTCGAACGGCTGCCGGAGGCGCGTCACATCACTGGCCGCGAAATGGCAGGAGGGGTGCGCGACCTGGCGATCGAACGGTTCGGTCCCATGGCCCGAACGGTGCTCGAGCACTGGGGCATCGAGCAGACCGCCGACGTCGGGGAGATCGTCTTCGCCCTCGTGGAGAGCGGCGTCCTGATCAAGCAGGAGGAGGATACCCGCGACGATTTCGCGGATGTCTTCGACTTCGATGACGCGTTCGGCAGTCCCTATCCCCGGAGAGCCAGCGGCGACTGATGCCCGCACTGGCGCCGCGCCCCGCCGCCCACTACGATGCGCGGGTGCGGACAGGGAAAGCCCGGCCATGGAACGTGCTTTGCATTGTGGCTGGAGGTTGCAGAGCCGTGTGAGGGTTCGGGCACGGGCTATGATGAGGGGAGGGGTTGAGCGATGGCGGCTGCTTCACCGCAGGAGAACTTTCCACAGTGCCGCAAGTGTGACAGCGGTACGATGCTCCCGCTTTCCGATTATGGCAGGGACGGCGCCCCCATTACATACAAGGCGTGGGTCTGCTCCAATCCGGACTGCGGCTTCAATATCCGTATCGACAACGGCGAGATCAGCTTCGGCCGGACGATCGGTCAGAGCTACAAATAGGCGGGCGGCACCACCTCCGGGGCGGTCCG
>DATHVW010000049.1:0-10139 GCA_035461085.1 Longimicrobiales bacterium
TCTCACCATCAGCGGTCGGCCGTACGGCACGCCCCTCCACGATCGCCCGCCGGATCGGACGTTCGTGCGGCGCGCTGATCACGATCCCGGCCGCCGGCACACGGATCCCGGGATCCAGCTCGAGCTCGAGTCCGGCATCGCGCATGCGCATCGTGTAGCCGACCGCGCCGGAGGGCGTGCGCAGGCCACGCACGCGGACCGTCCCGCCGCCGTCGAGCCACTCGGGCAGCACGCCCGCGCCGATGACCAGCGCGCCATCATATTCGCGCACATGGGCGAACATGTCCGTGACGGAGCGGATGAAGTCGGAGCCGACCCAGCCGTGCGGCATGTCGCCGATGAAGCGTGGCTCGTCACGATCGCGCGCGACCACCTCGGCCCAGTGATTCCACCCGGAAGGCCGCACGTCGCGCAGGAACCACTCGAGCGCCTCGTGCGCGCGGCGCCGCTCGCCCAGGCGCACGAACGCGCCGACGACCCGCAGCTCGTACGGTGTGTATGCATCCCATTCGACGGCGCCATCCCGGCGCGCCGCGAAATGGGTCCAGTAACGCTCGAACGTCGCACGCATCTGCCGCTCGAGAGCCGCCAGCTCGCCTGCCGGCGTGATGCCGACCGTGGTGGACGTCGCGTCGAAGTCACCCAGCTCGACGGAGCCGGGGAGATAGTCGATGCCGTGCTCCTGCATCGCGCGCGCGAACGACGCCTGCAGATCACGCCGGAACTCGTCGCGGATGCCGGCGAACCGCGTCCGATCCGCATCGCTGTCCAGCACGCCGGCCAGCCAGGCCGCATCCTTCAGGCCTTTCAGCACGAAGAACGCGTCCCAGTACGAGTGCATCGGCTTCGCCGAGTAGCCTTCGTGACTGATCGACTGCGGCACCATCCCGTAGTACGCGCTGCTGTCGGCCGTGCGGTACACGGGCGTCATGCGCGTGAGGCGCAGCGAATCGATGTGTGCGACGGCACGCGTGATGTTCGGCCAGTGTTTCCGCACCAGGGCCGTATCGCCGGTGAACCGGAAGTACTCCGCGATGAGGTAGATGAGCTGGCCGTGGCTGTCATGCTCCGGCACCGGGTCGGCACCGCGTGCATCCACGCAGCACGGCACCTTGCCGTTGTCGTACTGGAACGGCGCGAACCACTCGATGAACTCGCGCACCTCGCGCTCGTGTCCGAGGCGGAGCAATGCAGCGGACGTGAGTGAGCCATCGCGGATCCAGGAGCGCTCATAGGAGCGCGAGCCCGGCTGGATGGCGGCGCCATCGCGGTTGATCAGCACGTAGGCGAGGTTACTGCGCACGAGGTCTCCGAGCGGCGGCGCTCCGGCGGGCAGGTCGATGTCGAAGCGGTTCAGCTCGGCGCCCCACGCCTGCGCAGCCGCAGCCAGGCGCCGCTCGCCCAGCTCCTCCGCATCGCTGCGGTTCGTCACCGACGTGTAGGATGGAGTGCCGGCTGGCGGGGCAAGTGGCACCGCTACGAGAATGTCGCGCACGGCGCCGGGGTCCAGGCGCAGGTCGTACGACAGCGCGGCCGATGCATGACTGAACGGATCGGTGACGGAACGCGACGCCGGCACGTGTCGCCCGGCGATGGCGCGCATGACGCCGCCTGCATCGAAGGCAGCCGCGCCGAACGCGGATGGCGTGCTGACCGGGATGACGAGACGGTCGTCCACGGTCACGACATCGCCGGCGTACGAGATCTGCCGGATGTCCGCGGCGCCGCCAGGCGTGTTCAGGAACTGCCAGGACGGATTGACCTGGAACGGCCGGAGCGCGAGGAACAGCGACGGCGACAGTGCGCGCTGGCCGGTGTTGCGCACGCGATACCGCAGCCACAGCATGGAGGCCGACGGGCTGCCGTCCGCCCACGCGGTGATGTCCAGGTCCAGACCGTTCACGCGCCACGAAACCGTGGGAATCGGCATGTAGCCGTCGTGGAGCGTCTGCGTAACCGTAGCGTCGGCCCAGGTGATCAGGCGGCCGTCGAGGTGGAGGAACGGCTCGATGGAGAACGCGGCCTTGCCGACCTCGACCGCACCCTCCTCGTTGATCAGCGCCTCTTCCGCTGCGCCGCTCACACCGATGAGCGTCCAGTACGACTGCACGCGGCGCAGGTACTTCGGGTAGTGTCCACGCGGTGCGTCCGCGGCCATCGTCTCGAAAATCGTGTTGCGCGACTCGGCCCACTCGATCGGCGGCACGGCGAGCCCGCGCACGGCGTAGCTCCCCGCGCCGGCCAGCAGTCGAAGCCTCAGCCACCGGGATTCGGATTCCGGCAGCGACAGGTAATCGCGCACCCCCGCTCCGCCGCGCACCGTGCGGACAGTCTGCCACGCGCGTCCGTCGCTGGATATGTCCACGTCGTAGTCCCGGGCGCGCGCCGTGCTGTCCCAGTGCACGATGAGGCCGCCGTACTCGCGCATGCGCTGGAAGTCGAGTGTGATGACCTGCACCGGATCGGATCCCGAACGCCATGCGGTCGTCGAGTCGCCGTCGATCAGCGCAGCGGTCCCGCCTGGCGCCGTCGCGCTCGATACGGTAACCAGCGGCGCGATGTCATAGGGCCGGACGGGCTCGCGCGGCGTGACCGTGATACTGTCGATCCAGACCGTGCCTCGACCGCCGCTGCCCGCCGTGATCGCGAGCTCGATGGCGCGCACGTCACGGATCTCGCCACCGCCGAGCGGGCCCCACGCGAATGTCACGTGCCGCCGGCGGAACGTCACGCGACGCCATTCTCCCGCGAACTCGAAACGCGGACGGTTCACCCACCACACGTTCTCGCCCGTCGCGTCGATCAGCTTGAGCTCCAGCGTGTTCGGCGGCGCATTGCCGCGCAGCCAGAAGCTGATCTCGTAGTTCTCCGGCAGGCGCACCCGCGCGTCACGCCGGAACGCCGCCCATCCGCCGGCGCCGCGGAAATCGAAGTCCACTCTCAGCCCGCCGCCGCTCACACCGCTGTCCGCCGACAACTCCATGTGCACGCCCGTGGCCGGCGCCGCCGACCATGCCGAGACGTCGTCGAACGCATCGATGACCTGGGGCTCAGCGGCGGGCGCCGGTCCCGCACCCCCGCCTGACGCGCACCCGCCGACGCATACGAGGGCGAGCAACGCAGCACACGTCCGCATGGACGTCGATACGCGCATCATCCCTTGACGCTCCCCATCGTGATTCCCTCCACGTAGTAGCGCTGGAGGAACACGAAGACGAGCATGACCGGGAGCGTGGTGAGCACCGCACCGGCCATCATGAGCTCGGTATCCTGCACCCGCTCGCCGGACAGATTGGCCAGCGCCACGGGAAGTGTGAACATGCTGTCATCGCTCAGCACGATGAGCGGCCACATGAAGTCGTTCCACGTGCTGAGGAACGTCCAGATGGCGAGCGTCGCGAGGATCGGCCGCACGACCGGCAGGATGACCGACCAGTAGATGCGGAACTCGCCCGCGCCGTCGATGCGTGCGGCGTCGATGAGATCGTCGGGAATGGAGAGGGCGTACTGCCGGATCAGGAAGATGCCGAAGATGCTCGCCATGCCCGGGATGATGACGCCCCAGTAGGTATTGATGAAGCCGAGCTCGCGCATGAGCAGGAACAGCGGGAGCATGGAAACCTGCACGGGGATGACGAGGCCCAGGGTCAGGAAGCGGAACGTGCGGTCGCGGCCGCGGAACCGCAGCTTGGCGAACGCGTACCCCGCCATCGAGTTGATCAGCAGGGACACGAGCGTGACGGTCGTCGCAATGAACGCGCTGTTGATCAGATAGCGGCCGAGGTTCAGCCGGGTGAACAGCGCGCGGTAGTGCTCGAGCGTGACGCGCTCCGGCAGCAGCCGCGGCGGGTACTGGTTGGCCGCGCCCGTCTCCATGAGCGATGCGGAGATCATCCAGACCATGGGCAGCAGCGCGATGACGCAGCCGACCGCGAGCAGCGCGTAGATCAGTATTGCGTGCAGGCGGCGCGAGATCATGCCGCCTCGCGCTGGAGACGGAACTGGAACAGCGTCCACACCAGGATGATGGCGAACAGGATGAACGCGACGGCGGCAGCGACGCCCATGCGCCACCAGCGGAAGCCCTCCTCGTACATCAGCAGCACGAGCGATGTGGTGCTGCGCAACGGCCCGCCGGCGGTCATGACGTACGGCTCGGCGAACAGCTGGAAGTAGCCGATCATCGTGATCACGCCGACGAACAGGAACGTCGGCGCGAGCATCGGCAGCGTGATATGGCGGAACTGGCGCAGCGCGCCCGCGCCGTCCAGCTCCGCGGCCTCGTACAGCTCCGATGGTATGGTCTGCATGCCGGCAATGAAGATCAGCATGTTGTAGCCGAAGTTCTTCCAGATGGCGAGCAGGATGATCGCGGGCATGGCGGTGCGCGGGTCGCCGAGCCAGTCCACGGGGCTGACGCCGAACCAGCCGAGCACGTAGTTGAGCATGCCGTACTGCGGGTGATACAGGTAGCGCCAGACGATCGCGACCGCGACGAGCGTGGTGACGAACGGAATGAAGAAGATGGTGCGGAAGAACGACTTGAAGCGCACCACGCGCGCATTGATGAGCAGGGCAGCCGCGAGCGATGCGGCGACCGTGAGCGGTCCGCCGACGAGCGCGAAATAGAACGTGTTGCGGAGCGCCGTCCAGAACACGGAGTTGCTGAACAGCTCGATATAGTTGCGCAGGCCGACGAATCGCGCGTTGCTGCCGTCGGCGATCGCGTAGATGTCGAAGTCGGTGAGGCTCAGCAGGAGCGAGCCGGCGACGGGTATGAAGAAGAACACCGCGATGAGCGCGAGCGCCGGCGCGATGAAGAACCAGCCCGCGCGGCTCATGGTGTCTCCACGTTGCGGGGCCCCGCGCTGCGCGCGAGCAGCCAGCGCCGCTTTTCGAGCATGCGGTCCGTATCACGGTCGAGCGCCGCGAGTGCATCGGCGGCCGACGTGCCGCCACGGATGGACGACTCCGCATGCTCGATGACGCGGCTCATGATCGACTCGATCTCCGGCACGGCCGGCAGCGGCCGCACGCGCTGGAGCTGCTCCCAGAACGCGCGCGTCAGCGGCGCGGTCGCCAGGTCGGACGCGCGCCATGCCGCCGTGCGCGCCGGGAGGCTGCCCGTCAGGTCGTAGAACCTCTGCTGCTGCTCCGGTCGTGACAGATACTCGATCAGCCGCCACGCCGCTTCCGGGTTCCGCGAATCGCGGTACATCACGAGACTCGCACCGCCGGCCAGCGAGACGCCGCTCGCAGGGCCCGTCGGTCCAGGCATGGGCGCCGTGGACCACGAGCCCTGCATATCGGCGGGCAGGCGGCGCCGGAACTCGCCGAGGTTCCACGGGCCGGTGATCCACATCGCGAAGAAGCCGCGCCCGAACTCCTGGTACGGGTTCGCGACGTCGTAATGCCCCATGGGCGGCGCGAGACCGTCGCGGTAGAGACTCAGGTAGAACTCGTACGCCTCGCGGAACGCCGGCTCGCTGAACGCGCCGCGCGTGCCATCTTCACCGAGCAGCAGTGACCCGTTCTGGAGTCCGAAGATCGCCGGCTGCGCCCACTCGTTGGTCGGCAGGAAGATCGCGTAGCCATCATCGCCCGCGATGCGCTTCACCGCGTGCATCGCCTCGAGCCAGCCGGCCCACGACTGCGGTATCGAGTCGTAGCCGGCCTGCGCCAGCAGGTCCGTGCGGTAGAAGATGACGCGCGTGTCCACGTACCACGGCACGCCCCAGAGCGTGTCGCCGACCACGTTCGTGCTCCAGATGCCATCGAAGTACTCACCCGCGGCAAGCTCACGCGACCGGGCGATCCACGGGTCGAGCGGCTCGAGCGCCCGGATGGCCGCAAACTCGGCCACCCACGTGTTGCCGAGCTGGGCGACATCCGGCATCGCACCGCCCACGTACGCCGTCAGCAGCTTCTCGTGCGCAGCCGTCCACGGGATCTGCTGCACCTCCACGCGGATGTCCGGGTTCTCGCGATGGAACCCGTCCATCAGCTCCGCCACCACCTCGCCTTCGCGGCCCATGCCCCAGAACCGGATGGTCGTCACATCGTCGGGCGAGCGCCGTCCGCATGCGAGCAGCGGCAGCAGCAGCAGGGGCACGAACGCGACGCGGCGAATGATCACGGCGCCTCATCCCGCGGGCCGGGCTGTCCACGCCGGTGCGACAGCAGCCACTCGTACAGGTCCGGGTTGGCGTACGTGCGCGTCCACGCATCGTGGCCGACGCCCTCGTACCGCGTGTAACGCACGTGACCGGCACAGCCGCGCAGACGTTCCACGAGCTCGTCGGAATGCCACACCGGGACCACCGGATCATCGGCCCCGTGAAACACCCAGACGGGGAGGTGCGGGATCGTGCACGGTCCCGTGATCGTGCCGCCGCCGCTGATCGGGGCGATGGCCGCGAAGCGGTGCGGAAACTCGAACGCCAGGTGCCATGCACCGTATCCGCCCATGCTGAGCCCGGTGACGTAGATGCGGTCCTCATCCACGGCATGCGCAGCACTCACTTCAGCGATCAGCGCATCGAGGAACAGCGTGGACCAGGTGCGGTCCTCCGGCACCTGTGGCGAGACCACGATGAACGGGAAATCCATGGTGGCTTCGCGGATCATCTTCGGCGGCCCATGGAACGCGACGCGCTCGACATCAGAGCCGCGCTCGCCGGCTCCGTGCAGAAAAAGCAGCAGCGGCCAGCGCCGGCTCGTGTCGTAGTCGCGTGGCAGATAGAGCAGGTATTCGCCCGTGACGGTGCGCACGACCTGCGTATCGATCCTGCGTTCGACCTGCCGCCCCGGCTCGCCCGCACGCGGGCTCGCGGACCGGTTCACGCTCACGGAAACGCACCCGGCGAGCATCGACAGGAGCGACAGGGCGGCGATGCTGCGTGCATTCAATGTTCCTCCATGGTGTCCAGCCAGCCACCGGTGAACCCCGCGCGCCGCAGGCCCTCGCGGATGTAGGTGCTGCGTCGCAGATGATTCCAGATCAGGCCGGTGCGATGGTTCTCCGCCATCAGCAGGATCGGGCCCTGATCGATGCCGAGGTAATCGGTGTCCACCCAGCCCGTGCCCGGCACGACGCGGCCGTGCGTCAGTTTGATGCCGGCATACTGGAACGACGGGTTGAACGCGTCCAGGAAGCCGTATTCGCCCCACACCGCCGGATAGCGCTCGCGCATGGTACGCAGCGCCCGGACGGCGATTCCGGGGGCGAACGGAATCGAGCCGCCCGCAGCAGTCGGCACGAGCGTGCCATCGTCCCGCACGGCGGTGTGCGATGCACCGCGCGCCGTGTAGGTCCAGAACTGCCGCGGCGTGCCGTTCACGACGAGCGTGGTGTCCACCGGTCCATCCGACGCCGTCAGACCCCAGACGTCGGCGTCATAGCCCGTCCAGCCCATCGGATTCGCGATCGCATACTCGCGCTGCGCGAGCACCGCCCGCCGGGAGTTCTCGAACCAGTCGATGCCGTGCGCGCGGATGAACGGGTCCTGGATGCCGCGGAAGTCGATGAAGATGTGCGAGTACTGGTGACCGAAGAGCGGCGCGAAGCCGATGTGCGCCTGGCCGTGGAACTGACCCCAGCGCGCGGTGCTCATGTACGTGGTCCAGAGCGATTCATCGACCGGATGCGTCGGCGAGCCGAGCGCGAGGATCAGCAGGATCATCGCCTCGTCGTAGCCGTGCCATTCGGACTCGATGAAGCCCGTCTCCGGATGCCAGCCCATCGAGATCCGACCAGGGTTGTTGACCATCGACTGCCAGTCCACGCGACGGTACAGCGAATCGGCGAGCGCGCGAATGTACGCCTCGTCCTCATCGACGCCATCGAAATACTGCTGGCTGAACAGCACACCGGCCATGAGCAGCGCCGTGTCGATCGTGGACAGCTCCACGCGGTCGAAACGCGTGCCGGTCTGCATGTCCAGGAAGTGGTAGAACAGTCCGTTGTGGCCGGTGCGGCCCGCCGGCTCCGGCCCCTGCGGCGCGTGCAGCAGGAAGTGGAGCGTGGTCAGCACGCGATCGGCGCCATCATCGCGCGTGATCCAGCCGCGCTCGATGCCGACCGCGTAGGACGGCAGCCCGAAGCCGACCGCTGCCACGCTCGAGAACGATTCGGTCGGCCAGCGGTCCGGCACCAGCCCGTTCACCGGGTTGGCCTGCTCCCAGAAGAACCCGAACGTGCGCTCCTGTACCTCGTCGAGGAACGACTCGTCCGCCGGGGTGAGTGTCGGCCCGGAGACGGTGGAGGATGCGCATCCGGTGAGTACGAGGGTGGCGAGCAGGGAGAGAAAACGTCGCATGGCCGCGCCTGTTGCAGGTGAAATACCCCGTGCGGACGGCGACATCCGCACGGGGCATGAGGTAGCAGTACTAGTAGCGGAAATCCAGGCCGAGCTGGAACCGCCGTCCCGGATCGGCCGAGCCGAGGTCCGGCGTTCCGAAATTCTCGATCAGCCTGCCATTCGCAGGGTCGTCAGGATTGTACACGCGGTACAGGTCGCGGTACGTCCGGTAGTTTGCATGATCGAACACGTTGATCGCCTCCGCGATCAGCCCGATCTGCCCCTGACCCGGCAGGTTGAAGCTCTTCTGGAGGCGCAGATCGACCTGCCTGAAGTCGTCAGGATCCTGCGAGTACCAGTCGATGACCGCGCGGCGCGGACCCCACTCGTTCAGCTCGTCCTTCTTGCTGAACGGCACTCCCGAGCCCCACTGTGCGAGCGTGCTCAGGCGGAAATCGTACGGCAATCCGACGATGCCGCTCGCCACGATGCGATGCTTCTCGATCGGCGAGTTCACCTCCGGCCACTGCGACGGGTCGTCGAGGAAGTCGAACGAGAAGAAGTCCCAGCCCTTGCGCTTGCCCTGCGCGAACGTGTACGCCAGGCTGAAGCCCCAGCGGGATCCTTCGGTGAACACCTTCTCCGCGGTGAGGTCCATCGCGTCGTACGTGCTCTCACCCTCGTCCGTGGACAGCAGCACCTTGTAGCGCGAGCCGAGCTCCTGCGTGCCTTCGCAGAAGCCGTGCACGCTGTGCGCGCGCGCGCAGTACCAGCTCGTGATGTTGCTCGTGCGGACGCCGCGGTACGCTGCGCCGAGGACCACGTTCGAGACGGTCTGCCTGAGGCCGAAGTTGAACTGGTTCGACTTCGGCGGCTCGCTGTCGTTCTTGAGCAGCCAGATCTCGCTCGTGATGCCCGGGTTCACGCCCGTGCCCGCATTGTCCACGAGGCCCTGCAGCCCCGCGACGCTCTCGTACGAGGGATCCCACAGGATCCGGCCCGTGTTGTTCGGATCGGTCGTGAAGTCGAAGTAGCGAATGATCCAGTTGAGCCGGAACCGCTCGTCGATCAGGTGGTTCCAGATCTCGCGGTCGTAGTATACGCCGAAGCCGCCGTGCACGATCGTCTGGCCCGTGCCGAGCAGGTCATAGGAGAAGCCGACACGGGGCTGGAACGCACCCAGGTAGATCGGCCGGTCGTCGGTGCCCCGCGTGAAATAGTCCTCGGGGTTGCGTCCCGTCGCCGAGAGGATGGGGCCGAGTGCGGTGCGTACGCTGTCGGGCGTCACCCACTTGTTGTTGAACATGTTCGTCTCGGCATCCCAGCGCACGCCGAGGTTGAGCTGGAGGCGGTCCGTGACGTCCCAGTCATCCTGGATGTACGCGCCGAACTGAACGTTGCTCTCCTCCATGCCGGGATCGCCCGAGCCCCAGCGCGCGAACGCCGGCGCCGACAGGCTCGCGTTCACATCATAGAAGAACGTCGGATTGCCATCCTGCCACTTCTCGACCTCGTAGTTGAGGAAGTCGAGGTTCACGCCGCCCTTGATCACGTGGTCGCCCATCCACGTGACGCCGTGGCGCGTGAGGTCGTTGCGCAGTGCGAGGCGGTCCTGGACGAACCGCTGCTCGGAGCTCTTCGCGCCGGTCAGGACCACGCCCATGTACTCGCGGCCCACGGTGCCCGACTCGCCGATCACGGTCGGATTCCACGTCGAGCGCTGCGCGCTGATCTGCGCCTGATTGAACCACGCGCCGGACGACAGGCCGTGCTGCAGGTTGAGCACGTTATAGCCGATCTTCACATCCTCCGCCGACTCGAACGATGTCGTGCCGCCGA
>DATHVW010000050.1:0-1845 GCA_035461085.1 Longimicrobiales bacterium
CGGGCCGTCAGCGGCGCAGGAGCCGAACTTCGGTCGCGCGATCGCGCTCAGCGGCAGTGACCTGTTCATCGGTCAGCCGGTGAACTGGTACGGCCCCGGTGTCGTGTACACGTATCGGCTGGAGTCCGGTGTTTGGCGCGAGCAGTCGCGCCTGATGGCGTCGGACTCCGCGCAGAAGGACGATTTCGGCCGCTCTCTCGCGGTGGATGGCAACACGCTGATCGTTGGAGCGCCGCGCAAGCGGGACGGGTCCGGCGTCGCGTACGCATTCACGCGGGCGTCGGCGGAGGCCGGCTGGCGGCAGGCCGGCGTCATCGAGCCGCCGGCCGAAGGCGACCACGCCGAGTATGCCAGTGCGCTGGCGCTCGGCGGCGACGATCTGCTGATCGGCTCGCCCGCCGTGGATCGTACAGGCGTCGTGTACCACTATCGTCATGCGGCCGGCTCGTGGACGCTGCACGAGGTGATCCGGCCGGGAAGCGAGACCGGCGCGGCCGGGTTCGGTGCGACGCTGAGCCAGCAGGGCGACAGGCTGATCGTGGGCGCACCGGCGGCGGACTCGGGCACAGGCAAGGTGGTCTTCTACGAGCGACAGGCGAATGGCAGCTGGGGTGATCCGCGTGTCGTGAGTCCGCCGCGCGCGATCGCGGGGCCGGGTGCGCGTGTCGGATCGGCGGTACTGCTCGATGGTGAGCGCGCGTACATCGGCGCGCCGGGTGCGGCGGCGGTGTTCGTGCTGGAGCGTGATGAGGAGGGCGCCTGGTCGGCGGCGGGTCAGCTGCATCCGTTCGACGCAGCGCGCGGCACACAGTTCGGCGCTGCCATCGCGGCGGCGGAAGGCGAGGTGTGGGTGGGCGCGCCGGGGGCGAACTCGTCCACGGGTCGCGTCTATCGCTTCATCGAGGATGCGGCGGGCGGCTGGCACAGTGCGGTGCGACTGGCTGCGGACTCGGCGGATGGCCGGTCGTGGCCGTTCGCGTTCGGCCATTCGATTGCACTCGCGGACGACCGTGCGGTAGTCGGCATGCCGCAGCGCGATTTCGGCGAGGGCCGGGCGCTGGTGGTAACGCGGGAAGGGGACGCGTGGCGGTCGAGCCAGCTGCTCGAGGGCCAGATCTACTCCATTGGCAGTACCGTGACGCCCGGCGCGCGCTGCGAGGATGGCCGCATCGGCGAGTTCACGTGCGCCAACATGGAGCTCGTATCACATATGCCGGTGAGTGCGCTCGGTGGTGAGCGCGGTGTGTGGGTCAACGATGTGTGGGGCTGGACGGATCCGGAGACGCGCAGGGACTACGCACTCGTCGCACGCCGCGATGGTGCGTCGTTCGTCGATGTGACGGATCCGTCGGCGCCGCGGCTGGTGGGAAATCTCCCGCGCACGAACGGCTCGCCGCCCTCGGTGTGGCGCGACATCAAGGTGCTGAACGATCACGCCTACATCGTCGCGGACGGCGCGGGTGCGCACGGCATGCAGGTGTTCGACCTGACACTGCTGCGTACAGTTGGCGACGCTCCCGTCGTGTTCGATGCGGACACGACGTACCACAACATCCACAGTGCACACAACGTCGTGGCGGATACGGCTGCCGGGTTCCTCTACATCGTCGGCGCCAACAGCGGTGGTCAGACGTGCGGAGGCGGGCTGCACATGGTGGACGCCCGCGATCCGAAGAAGCCCGTGTTCGCCGGCTGCTACAACGACCAGGCGGGCTCGAACCCGCGCGGCTATACGCACGACGCGCAGTGCGTGACGTACAGCGGGCCGGACACGCGGTATCGCGGACGGCAGATCTGCGTCGGCTCGAACGAGACGGAGATCAACATCGCCGATGTCACCGACAA
>DATHVW010000051.1:0-15380 GCA_035461085.1 Longimicrobiales bacterium
CGGTATCGCGCGCGCTCGGCGCGAACCAGATCGCCATCGTGCGTGCGACGCTGCTCGAAGGCGGCGTGCTCGGCGCGCTGGGCGGCGCAGTCGGAGTGCTGGGCGCCGTGTGGGCGACACGCGCACTCGTCGCGCTGGCGCCCGCGGACCTGCCGCGCCGCGAGTTCATCGCGCTCGACTGGGGCATGGCGCTTCTCGTCATCGCGATCGGCGCAGTGATCGGACTGCTGGCCGCGACTGTGCCCGCCGTGTGGGCTGCGCGCGCGGACCTGGCTGGCCTGCTCAGCAACGCCGCCGTGCGCGGCGGAGGCGGCGCCGGCCGCATGCGGCGCGGGATGGTGGTCGCGCAGATCGCGCTGTCGCTCGTATTGCTCAGCACGGGTGGTCTCCTCGTGCGCAGCTTCGAGCGACTGCTGCGTGCGGACCCCGGCTTCGATGCCGAGCACGTGCTGACGCTGCGCGTTCCGGTTTCGGAGCAGCGGTATCCAGGCGAGGGCGACTTCGTCGCGCTGCACGAACGCATGCAGGCAGCGCTCGCGGCCATACCCGGAGTCGAGGCCGTGAGCGCGGCGAGCGCGCTGCCGTTCGACGCCGAGGCCAGTCAGAGCAGCATCACGATTCCGGGCGCGCCCGGCCTGACGGGCGATCCGGAGCGCGACGCTCCGCTCGTGGACCGCATCGGCGCGCGCCCCGGCTGGTTCGACGTGATGGGCACGCGCCTGCTCGCAGGCCGTGATTTCCGGGCCGATGCACCCGCAGGCGTCCTCGAGGCGATCATTGACCGCAAGCTCGCCGAGCATTTCTTCCCGGGCGGCAGTGCGCTCGGTGCGACGATTCCATGGGGCGAGCAGTCGCTCACCGTGGTGGGAGTGGTGGGGCACGCGCGCCATTACGATGTGCACGAGGATGGACGTCCCCAGCTGTACCTGCGTGCGAGCGACTGGGGCTACGGCACGATGACGTGGGCGCTGCGCAGCGGACGGTCGGCAGCCTCGCTCGGAAGCGAGGTGCGGGCGGCGATCCGGAGCGTGGACCCGCAGCTTGCGATCGCGGACATGCAGCCTATGCGTGAGGTCGTGGACGCGTCGCTCAGCCAGCAGCGCGTCAGTGCCGTGCTCATTGGCGGCTTCGCACTCGGTGCGCTGCTCCTCGCGGCGATGGGTCTGTACGGTGTCATCGCGTCAACCGTCATGCGGCGGCGTCACGAGCTCGCCGTCCGCATTGCACTCGGCGCCGACCATGGCCGCGTCCTGCGTATGGTGCTGGGCGATGGCGGACGGCTCATCCTGCTCGGGCTGCTCATCGGCCTCCCCGGATCCTGGATGGCCGGCCGCGCAGTCCGGGGCGCGCTGGTCGGCATCTCCGCCACCGATCCGTTCACGCTCGTGAGTGTGGCCGCCGGATTGGCGGTTGTCGCCCTGGCCGCCTGCTACCTGCCGGCCCGGCGCGTGCTCGGGATCGAGCCCGGTTCATCGTTGAGAAACGACACCGCCTGAGCGAGTTGCCGCCCCACCTTCCAACCATCCGGACCGCCGGACGTATCCAACGGCACGGACACCAACACGGCGCTGACCTCCTCGCGCTGACACCATACCGGACGGAGCGCCGTAGGGTCCCGACCGCTTCCCGCGGCGCAGGCAACTCCACCTGGAACCCGACAGAAGAATCCGATGATCGGCTCGACCAGACCTCTGGCCATGCTTGCGCTCGTGGCGAGTGCCGCAGCATGCGGCCGGACAGCGACACCCCTGACCGTGCTCTCCGCGGCGCCGCAGGCGAGCGAGAGCCCGGGCACCGCCATCGAACACGTCCTGGCGCCGCGAGTTACGCCTGCGTTCCAGAGCGAGGTGCTCGTGCTCGGCACCGCACACCTGTCGAATGAGAAGGAGCGGCTGACCGCAGCACATCTGGCGCCCCTGTTGACACGGCTCGCGACGTTCGACCCCACGCGTATCGCCATCGAGGCGCTGCACCCGGACGAGCTGGCTCTGCTGGCGGAGCGCGAGAAGGACGATCCGGCAGCGGCGCAACTCCTCGACATGTTCGGGCGCAGCATCGTGACTGCTGGCCGAGCCATGCAGGAAGTACTCGGGCTGGACAGGGTGAGCGCCGAGCGGCAGGCACACGCGCTGCTCGGGCAGCAGGGTGCCGCCATTGCCGATGACGATCGCCTGCGCGCCGTCGCATACCTGATCGCTGCATTCGACTTGAACTCAGCGATGCTGCAGTGGTCGTACCTCTCGCCCCGGGCACGGGAAGCTGCGGCAACGCTGCCTCCGGATATTCACGCCATGCTCCAGCGCAGGCTGGAGAGCAGCAACGAGATCATCACTCTGGCCCTGCCGCTCGCTCGGACGCTGGGCCTGCAGATGCTCCATTGCATCGACAGCCAGTACGACGGAGTCCGCACACTCTCCGCGCCGAGGGCGGCACTCGAGGATCTCTTCTCGGATCCGGCACGCGGTGGGATGCTGGATGAACAGCGACAGGCGCGCGCAGACAGTGTCAAAAACGCCGCGTTCGCGGCCGGCGACCTGCTGCCGCTGTACCTTCACATGAACTCGGCGGAGCACCAGCTCGGCGATGTGAGCCAGTGGAACTGGCTGTTCCAGCAGCGCAATTCCGAGGGACTCGATCGGTTTCGGTATGCCATGTGGGAGCTGCGAAACCTGCGTCAGACGACCCACATCATCGATGTCGCTGCATCGGGCGTGCCGGAGCGCGTGCTCGTCGTCGTCGGTGCGAGCCACAAGCCCTATCTCGATCGCCTGCTCGCCACCCAGTTGAGTGTGCGGCTCGTGCAGCTCGATCAGCTGCGACCATAGGTTCCCGGCCTCCGGTTTGCGCCAACACAAAACCCGGCTCACGAAGTGACTCGTGGCCGGGTCTGGTTACCTAGTCGGGACGGCGGGATTTGAACCCGCGACCCCCTGAACCCCATTCAGGTGCGCTACCGGGCTGCGCTACGTCCCGTCTTGTACGAAGGCCACAAATCTAACCCTCCACCCGCCCCCCCGACAACCGCACGCCCGAATCGCTCCCGGGGTCTCGCAGCCGGCGCCGCCACGGCGTAATATGCCGGACCGGCACGCATGACGCCGGGTCAGTCTCGGGAGGATGATGATGGACAAGCCCATGACCACCGCGAAGCGGGCGACGATCAGCTGCCCGTTCTGCCTCACTCTGAACCGCATCGACCTCAGCCGCACGGCCGACCGCCCGAAATGCGGGAAGTGCGGCAAGCCCATCCTCATCGACCGGCCGGTGCGCGTCTCCGACCAGGACCTCGAGCGCGTCGTCGCCGACGCCGAGGTCCCTGTGCTCGTCGATTTCTATGCCGACTGGTGCGGCCCCTGCAAGATGATGGCGCCGATGCTCGATGACATCGCGCATCAGCGCGCCGGCGAGGTCCTGGTCGCGAAGCTGGACACCGACCGTAATCCCACCATGGCCGTGCGCTTCTCGATCCGCGGCATCCCGACGCTCATCGCGTTCGCGGGCGGGCGCGAAGTCGCGCGCGAGGTCGGCGCGGTCCCGCGGCCCCGGCTGGACGCGCTGATCGAGCGGGCCTCGTCGGTGTGATCGACCCGGGCGTCGCAGGCGCCCGGACGCCTGTGACGCCGGCAGCCCCGCTGGCCACTCATGAAGCCCGCCTCCGATGGCAGGGCAACCGCCGGAGAGTGCGCCGCCTTGTGAACTGATGTTCCCCCCTGTTACTCTGTGTGTCCCGCCCGATCCGACGGCGAACCCGACCCATCACCCAGAGGAAAGGCCTGCATGAGACACCTACGATCCCGCTCCCTCACTGCCGCACTCGCCACAGCGGCACTCTTCACTGCCGCCTGCGAGCAGACACCGTTCACTCCGACCGAAGCGCCGGCGGATTACGCCAGGATCGACGCCGCGCCGTCGCGCGTCGAGTATACCGGAGCGATCCGTATCGGTGTGGTACCCACCGCTTCGAGTGTCACGATCGGCGCGGCCGGTCCGTGGGAGCTGGTCGAGAAGGCGACGGGGAACGTAGTGCTGACCGGCGCCGGCGGCAGCCTGGACGTCACGATCGAGACGCCCGCGACGATCGTCACGGTGTACCGCCTGCAGGTGGCGTGTTACGGGTCCGCGGCGCTCGCGAGCTGGGAAGCGGACGCACAGGCGAAGGGCTATACGACGTGGACCGAGTTCGTGCCGGCGGCCAACTGCACGCGTGCGCGGCTGGTGTATCCGTCGAGCAACACCTCGTTCAGCGCGCGCACCGCGTTCCTGAATCAGGCGATCGCGGACGGCGTCGCGTTCCCCGGCGCTTTCTGGACGACCGGCAGCCAGATTTCCGCCGCAGTCCTGAAGGTCGTCGGCGCGAGCACGGTTCTCGTCAACGAGGCCGCCATTCTGCGTTCGACGAGCGGCCAGGTGACGATCAACGGCGCGGCCTACCGCGGCATTGCGGAAGTCGCACCCAACAGCGGCGGCACGCTGGCGGGGATCAATTCGCTGCCGATGGAGGACTACCTTTACGGCGTGGTCCCGCGCGAGCTGCCGCCGACCGTCTACGGCGAGCTGGAGGCGCTGAAGGCGCAGGCCGTCGCCGCACGGACGTACGCGATGCGCGGTCTGGGCAAGCGCGCCGCGAACGGCTACGACCTGCTGCCGACGACCTCCGACCAGGTGTATGGCGGTCTCGCCGCTGAGCACCCGCTGTCAACGCAGGCCGTCGATGAGACCGCAGGTATCGTGGCGAGCTACAACGGTGCCCTCATCGAGGCGCTTTACTCGTCCACATCCGGCGGGTTCACGGCGAGCAACGAGGAAGTCTACAACTCCGCTCCTGTGGCGTACCTCCGCGGAGTGCCGGATGCGCAGCGCGGCCAGGCGTTCGATCGCGTGCCCACGCTCGAGGTCTTCAAGCGGTCTGCGAACCCGCGTTCGCTGCGCGGCTACAAGGCCGGCGACTTCGAGGCCGACTGGTCACGCTACCACCGGTGGTCTTTCGAGTGGACGGCAGAAGAGATCAGCGGCGCGCTCAGCGCGTGGCGCGGCATCGATGTCGGCACGGTGCACGCGATCAATGTGCTCGACCGCGGACCGTCCGGCCGTGTGCTGCACATCCAGTACGTGACGGACGCCGGCACGTTCGAGTCCACGAAGGATGCGATCCGCACGTCGCTCAAGTTCATCAACGCGTCCGGCGGCTACAGCAGCATGCTGAGCACGCTGTTCTATATCGAGCCGGTGGTCGACAGGAACACGGGCGAGATCGGCTTTGCCGCGTGGGGCGGCGGCTGGGGCCACGGCGTCGGGCTCTCCCAGACCGGCGCGGTCGGGATGGCGGAGAAGAAGGCGACGTACGAGGAGATCCTGAAGCACTATTATCAGGGGATCGCGCTCGAGCTCGCGTACTGAACTCTGACGCGGAAGTGAAGGCCCGGCGGCGGGAGGTTGCCGCAGCCCGGCCTTTCTGTTGCCACGCGGTCCGGTCACGGGAATCCGGACCGCGGGGTGGCGCGCCCGCGCCGCTGCTTTAGCACTCACACCTGCGCGCACGTATGTTGCCCATACGCGTGCACGCGCAACTCGTCCCGGCAACCCGAAGCACAAGTCATCGAGTGACGGACTTCCCGATCCTGCAGAGCCTCGGCTTCATCCTCTTCACGGCCGCGGTCGCCGTGCTGGTGCTCCGTCTCGTGCGGGTGCCGACGATCGTGGCGTACATGACGGCCGGTGTGCTGCTCGGGCCGGTCGCCGGCCTGACGACGATGGCGGAATCGGTGGAGCTGATCTCCGAGGTGGGCATCGCGCTGCTGCTGTTCCTGGTGGGGCTCGAGCTCAGCCTGGAGAAGATCCGCGGCGTCGGGCGCGTCGCCCTGATCGGGGGCGTCATCCAGATGGCGGTATGTGCGCTGGCCGGCTGGCTCGTCGCGACAGTGTTCGGCCTGCCGTTGCAGTCCGCCATCGTCATCGCGCTCGCGGTCACGTTCAGCAGCACTGTCGTCGTCGTGAAGATGATCGGCGAGAAGCGCGACCTGAGTGCGCTCTACGGCAAGATCGCGGTGGGTATCCTGCTGGTGCAGGACGTCGCGGTCGCACTGGCGCTCACGCTGTTCGCCGGGCTCCGGACACCGGAGGCGACGAGCGATGTCGGCGCCGTGCTGCGCGGCGTCGGGACCGCGTTCGGCGGGATGTTCGTGCTGGCCGCCGCCGCCGCCGCCGCGGCGCGCTGGCTGCTGCCGCGCATGTTCGCGTGGACGCGCAACTCCAGCGACACCGCGTTCATCTGGAGCCTCGCCTGGTGCTTTCTGTTCATCATGGCCGCCGAGATGATGCACGTGTCAGTGGAGCTGGGTGCTTTCATCGCCGGTGTCGGACTGGCTCAGCTTCACTATTCGGAAGAGCTGCGGCGTCGGGTGCAGCCGCTCGTCAACTTCTTCCTGGCGCTGTTCTTCGTATCGCTCGGGCTCCACATGCAGCCGGGATCCGCTCTGGCGCAGTGGCCACTGCTGCTCGCGATCATGGCGACCGTCATCCTCATCAAGCCGGCAATCCTGTTCGCGACGATCATCCGGCTCGGCTACGACGGCAGGACATCCTTTCTCTCGAGTCTCACGCTTGCACAGATGAGCGAGTTCTCCTTCATCCTGGCCGCGACGGCCGCAGCGAGCGGGGTCCTCCCGGAGGAGCTGCTGTCCGTGATCACGCTCGCCGGCCTGATCACGATCGCAATCTCCTCATACCTCATCCTGTGGAGCGGGCAGATCCACGATCGGATCGGCGGGTCGCGCCTGCTCGCGCTCCTCGGCACGTCCGATACGGCGGAGCCGGAGAAGGCGCACACGCTCGAGGACCACGTCGTCGTGATCGGCATGAACACGTTGGGCATCCGCATCGTGCACGAGATGGCCGCGCGCGGTGAGACGGTGCTCGCGGTCGATACGGACGCCGACAAGCTGCACGGCCTGCCGGCGCGCACGCTGCTCGGGTCCGTGGATGACTCGTCGGTCCTCGACGAGGCGCACTTCACGAAGGCGCGGCTCGTGGTTTCCGC
This sequence comes from Longimicrobiales bacterium, assembly GCA_035461085.1. GTDB lineage: Bacteria > Gemmatimonadota > Gemmatimonadetes > Longimicrobiales > RSA9 > SH-MAG3. The sequence continues at coordinate 7,037 of DATHVW010000051.1, forward strand.
GTTGCAGATCGAGGACACGAACAACCTGCTCGCATACCGCTGCCATGCCGCAGGCATCCCCGTCAGCATTCATGCGTTCGACCCATCGCTGATCGACGAGCTGAAGGAGCTCGGAGCGGATCATGTCATGGTGCCGAAGCACGACGGCACTCGTGAGCTCGCGCTCAAGCTGCGGCAGGCGGGAGTGCTGGACTGATGGAGCCGATCGCCCTGCTCCTGTTCGCGGCCGCCATCGCTTACGGCGTTGCACACCTGCTCCATGTGCCATCGATTCCGGTGCTGCTGCTCACCGGTGTCGCGCTGACGCTGACGCAGCCGCTGCCGCCGACGCTGGTGCAGGACACGCTCGTGCTCGGCACGACGCTTCTGCTGTTCGCGACCGGTATCGAGCTGAACCCGCGCCGCAGCCGCGCCCAGCGCACCGCCGCGGGGCGGGTCGGCACCATCCAGTTCCTGCTGCTCGGCGCGGTCGGTCTGCTCGCCGCGGTGGCGCTCGGCTACGAGGCGCTGCCCGCGATGTACATCGCGCTCGCACTCACGGCCAGCTCAACGCTCGTGGTCGTGCGACTCCTGCAGCGGCGTCGGCAGATGTTCGAGCCGTTCGGCCGGCTGGTGCTCGGGGTGCTGCTGCTGCAGGACGTGCTCGTGCTGCTGCTCGTTCCCGTGGTGACCGACCTGCCGGACGGGCTGCTGCCGGTCATCACGGGCGTCGGTGCGACGCTGGCGCTGGTCGGGCTCGCCTGGGCGACGTTCCGCTGGGTCGCGCCGCTCATCCAGCGGCTGGACCGGGAGGACGAGGTCATCCTGCTGGTGCTGCTCGCCGTGCTGTTCGTGTTCATCGGTCTCGCCGACCTGCTGGATCTGCCGCTCGTCACCGGCGCGTTCCTGGCCGGCATCGGCCTCTCCAGGTTCCCGCTCAACGGCATGGTGCGCGCCCACCTGGGCTCGATCGCCGAGTTCTTCTCCGCCCTCTTCTTCATTGCACTGGGCGCGCTGATCGGCATCCCGACGGGACTCGAGCTGTTCCATGCCATCATCCTGGCCGCGGTCGTGGTCGTCGTCACGGCGCCGCTCGTCACGGTGATCGCCGAGCGGGCGGGCATGTCGAGCCGCGCGTCGATCGAGGCGGGCTTGCTGCTCACGCAGACGAGCGAGATCTCGCTCGTGATCGGTCTGTTCGGCCTGATCGGGGAACAGATCACGAGGAGCGTGTTCATCGTGATCGCGCTCGTGACGCTCTTCACGATGCTGCTGACGCCGTTCATCGCGAACGACGCGGTGGCGTGGTGGCTCATGCGGCGCCGGCGCGTACGCGCGATTCCGCAGCGTCGCAGCCTCGACCGCATGACGCCGACAGCCGGACACGTGCTGATCCTGGGATCCGGAGCGACGGGCATGCCGCTGCTGGAGACGGTGCTCGGCATGGGGCACGACGTGCTCGTGATCGATGACGACCCGGTCGTCATCCAGCGGCTGCGCGAGGCGGACATCCCCTGCCTGCGCGGCGACGCCTCGGACATCGCCCTGCTGAAGCGGGCGAGTGCCAACAAGGCGCGGATCATCACCTCGACGATCCGGCGGCCGCAGGACAACCGTCGCCTGCTCGAGTTCGCACGGGGAGTCCCCGCGCTCATCCGTGTCTTCGAGGAATCGGATGCGAAGTGGATCAGTGAGCTGGGCGGGACGCCCGTGCTCGCCTCGCATGCCGCCGGCGCCGAGATGCTGAAGTGGTTCGATCAGGAGTTCGAGCGCGGCCCCGGCGGTGCCGGAGCGCCCGCGGCCGGAGCGTCAGTGGAAGGATCGCGGTCGGGCTAGCCGATCATGCGCGGGACCAGGCGACCGAACGGCATGGCGGCCGCCACGGTACGGGCCGGCTTCACCTGCGCAACCGTCGACAGCCTGCCGCTCGAGTCGATCCTGCGCACGCGCACGCCGTGGCCGTATTCCAGCACGTACACAACGCCGTTGGCCACGGCGACGCCGGTCGGCGTCCAGCCGCGATCCGACTTCATGATCTCGCTCGCGGTGCCATCCGCTCCGATGCGAATGACCGCAGCGCGCGTCGTGTTCGTCACGTAGATCTCGCCCCGGCTGCCCGCCGCAATGCCGGTGAGATGGCCGTGCACGTCGCCGAACAGCCGCGCGAGGAACGAGAGTCGCGGCTTCAGGAGACGCTCCCCCTTCGCGATCGTCTGCACCGAGCCATCCGTCCGCACGCGCCGGATCGATGCGCCCGACGTGACCAGCAGATCGCCCTCATCCGTGCGCGTCATCCCGCCGATCGGCAGGAACCGCGCTTCCGCACCCGTACCATCCCGGAACCCCATCTCGCCGCCGGCGATCAGCTCATGATCGTGCTCGCCCGCACGCACCAGCCGCACACCCGTGCGCCGGTCGCTGCCGCTCGACGCGATCATGTCACCGTCATCCTCGACCACGAACGCATGGCCGTATTCCGGCACGTCCGGGCGCGACACGTCCGTCGCACCGCGCGCGTCCGCCCGCCATACGATCGTGCGACCCGCCTCGTCCTCGTGCGTGCCATACAGATGGCCATCCCCGTCGAGGCATAGCGTACGGCCGTTGCGACCCGTGACGAACGCGTGCAGCGGGCCGCCCGGCTGAACCCGCCACACCGTCTCGTTGTAACTGTCCACGAAGAACACCGTGCCCTCGTCCGTCGCGACGATGCCGCTGGTCAGCGGTCCCGCCGGTCCCAGAGTCGGGATCGTCGGGATCGTCGGGATCGCGCCCGTGGACGCAACGATGAGCGGGATGGCAATCGAGTACAGGCGGTTCACGGCGGCCTCCCTGCGAGCTGACGCAGTCGACGAGAGATGGCGTGCGGCCCGGCACATCAGGTCAATGCAGACGATTCGGTTACCGGGCACATGTCCTCAGTACGCAGCCAGCGGTGGATTGGATTCGCTCGATCGGGCCCGGCATCATGATGAGACGCCCCCGGACGCCGGATAGTTGCGATCGGCTGCACAATTCAAGGGAGGGGCAACGTGCGTACCCGAGGCCTGTGGACGTCTATCTGGTGATTCTGCAACAGTTTGGGGTTGCCGTCGGGAAGTCGGGCCCGCGGCGTGTCGTACTGCGGGCGGGATGACCAGTCCCACAGGCGGACAGCGCCAGCTCGATCAGGGGCGCTGCTGGCCGGTGAGCACTGCGGTCGCGGTGAGGACCAGCACGGCGAACAGCAGCTCGGTGCCCGCGGCGAGCCGCAGACGGCGCACGCCCCCGGCAGCGCGGAGGCGGGGCCGGACCATGCGCCAGTTGACGAATCCCGCCACCGCGACACCCCCGACGAAGAGCAGCTTCACCAGCAGGACCCGGCCGTAGCCGGTCGTCCACAGCTGGGACAGCGCGCTCAGGTGTGCGACCGCGTTGATGACGCCCGACAACATGACGATTGCCCCGCCGGCCAGTGCGAGCGGCGAGAACGTGTCGATCGCCCGGGCGGCGGCGCCGGCGCCATCGGCTTCGATGCGGAGGATTGCCGGTATCGCCGCGAGCATGAGCACGGCGAGCGTGCCCAGCCACGCGCCCGCGCCGGCCACGTGAAGCGCGTCGTTGACGATGATGAGGCGACCGAGGCCGGACGCGCCGGCGGCATGCCCGGAGAGCGCCGGAATCGTGGCCAGGCCGAGCACCGCAATGATGGCGATGACGGCCGCGGCCCGATCGCGACCGGGACGGGCCCAGGCGATCGCCATTCCGAGCAGTGCGAACAGAACCGCCTGGAGCAGCCATGCGCGGCCCCAGCTGGTATCGGTCAGCATGATGGAGAGCAGCTCCGTGCTCCATGCGCGTTCCGACCCGTGCAGCGAGATGGACTGGAACCAGAGCCGCAGTACGGCCGCGACCGCGAGCAGCACGGCCGCGCCGGCGATGACGCGCCATGTCCGTCGCTGGAGCACACCGGCCGTCGCGGATGCCAGCGCGAGGCGCGGCAGCAGCACCACGCGGAACGTGACGCCACCGAGCAGAAGCAGCAGGGCGACGAAATGGAGTCCGCGACCGATCGCGTCCTGCGCGCCGCTGACGGGCTCCGCCTCGGCGTGATGTCCGTGGGGGTCGTCCGCGGCGGGTCCCATGGCAGCTGCGCCGGGGGCGCTGCCTGCGGCCGTGTCCTGCACCGGCGCGAGGGCCGCGCTGTCCGAGGCGAGCACGAACGAGTACGATCCCTCGAGCACGTGCCCGTCGGCACCGGCCGTGCGCCAGCGCACGACGTACGTACCGGGCGGCTGCGTGAGCGACGGCAGTCGCAGCCTGATCTCGCGGTCGGAGCCGCTCGTGAAGACCACATCGCCCAGCGCCACGGAACGCCCATCAGGTGCGGTGAGGGTCACGCTCGTGTAGCGTCCCTCGATGCGCGCCGAGAACAGCAGGCGCAGGTGCGACGGCAGTGTCGCCAGCACTTCATCGGGGCCCGGCGACGAGTCTTCGAGCTCGATGTGTGCGTGCGCCGAGACCGGCATCAGAAGCAGCGTGGCGAACAGCAGCATCATCCAGCCGCGCGGCGTCGCCGGCCGACGCATCATTGGGGCGTCGTTCATGCCACCAAGGTACAGGAGAGAGCCGTGACTGTCACCACGACACGGACCGCGTTCGTGGCCGGCGCCACGGGCTACACCGGACGGGCTCTGATCGAAGAGCTGCGCAGCCGCGGCATCCGCACGGTCGCGCACGTGAGATCGGATTCTTCGCGACGCGAGGAATGGCGAACGCGCTTCGAGGCCGCCGGCGCGGTCGTGGACCTGACTCCGTGGGACGAGGATGCGCTCGCCGCCACTCTCGCCCGCATCAGACCCCATGCCGTCTTCGCTCTTCTCGGCACCACGCGCGCACGCATGCGGCGCTCCGGTGGGCGCGACTCCTACCAGTCCGTCGATTACGGCCTCACTGCGATGCTGCTCCGCGCCGTCCGGCGCAGCGCACCGGAAGCACGCTTCCTTTACCTGTCATCGGCCGGCGTGGGACCATCGGCACGCGGAGAGTACCTGCGCGTGCGCTGGCGCCTCGAGCAGGAGATCCGCTCGAGCGGCATTGCGTGGACGATCGTGCGACCTGCGTTCATTACCGGCGATGACCGCCAGGAATCCCGTCCGCTCGAGCGTATCGCCGGATCCGTCATTGACGGCGTACTCAACCTGGCCGGTGCTCTCGGTGCACGCACGCTGCAGGAACGTTATGCATCGATGGATGCACGCACACTCGCGCGCGGACTGGCGTATTATGGCTTCGAAGATTCCGGAGCGGGGCGGGTTCTCGGTGCTGCCGACATCCGGGGCTCGGGCGGATTGCATACCAGCTCGCGGTAATCCGGATGCACGCCGATGTAATCGCGGCCTTCGAGCTGCTGGAGCATGTTGCTGAAGATGTCGCGGTTCAGCGGGTACCGCACGCGGTAGCCGCGACGGTAGATGGCGAACAGCGTGCGTCGCACGAGCTCGACGGGCAGCTCGAGACGGTGGTCGCCGATCGGCTGGCGGTACAGGATGTAGCGCTCGTCGGAATCGAGCGACATGCCGGGGTGGTAGTACCGGATGTCGAACGGGATCGCGCCGCGTGTCCGCACCAGACGCCGGAGCCACGGGCTGTCCGCGCGTACCTCGCCCAGCACCCAGGCCAGGTCGTCGTACTCCTCGCGCCGCGCGTCCGCGCGGAATACCTCGATGAGCCGCGGCCGCAGCAGACGGGCCAGGCGACGGCCACGGTGCTGGCTGCGCACGGCCAGATAGGTGATGAAACCGGCGTTCACGCCATCCAGGTAGAGCCCTGCAATCGTTCCCGCCGGCGTGTCGTCGCCACTGTACAGCGCGGTCAGCAGATGGAAGTTGTAGCCGGACAGCATGCCGAGACGGCGTTCCGCGATCTCGGAGCGGAGCTCGGAGATGGGCTGGCGCTCGTGCGCCGCGAACATGTCGGCGATCACGGCGAGGGCTGCCTCGGCAAGCGGCTCGCGTTCGTCACGGATCTCGATGATCCGGACATCATCCGTCATACACGCGGCTCCGCGGAGGCGGCGGCCGGGTCCGCCGTGTTCTTCGGGATCGCGGCCGTATCGATGCGGAACAGCCGCGCCGTGTTCTTCCAGAGCACCAGCTCGGTCTCCTCCGGCGACAGGTGCAGGTTGCGGACGAAGCGCTGGTAGCTGCCCATGTCACAGATCGGCCAGTCCGTGCCGTACAGCAGCTTCGACGGATCACCGGCGAACGCGACCACCTCGTTGACCTGCTGGAGCATGAACTTCTCGAAGCGCTCCTCGAAATGGCCGAGCGTGAAGCCCGAGATGTCGCCGACCACGTTTGGATTCTTGTAGATCACCTCCATGGCGTCGGTGATCCAGGGATTGCCGAGGTGGCAGATGACGAACGTGACCTCGCGGAAATCGACCGCCACCTCGTCCACTTCCAGCGGGTGCGCGTACTTCACCTTGCCCTTCGGGTCGTACGTGTCGCCGGTGTGGATCATCACGGGCACATCGAACTCGCCCGCCAGCTCGTAGACCACCCGCATGCGCGCGTCGTGCACGTAGAACGGCTCATAGCCGGGATAGAGCTTCAGGCCCTTGATGAGACCGGCGCTGAGCAGAACCCGCAGCTCCGCCAGGTCCGCAGCGCGGTAGTTCAGGTAGCTGACCGCCGCGACCACGCCGATGTGCGGATCGCCCGACACGACATCGAGGATCTCGTGGGCGTCCGGCCGGTTCTCGTTGCCGAGGTAGCTGGACAGCACGAGCGCGTAGTCCACGCCGTGCCGGTCCATCTCGCTGCGGAGGCGGCGATAGCGCTCGGTGAGGTCGGCGGAGTCCTCGTCGCCGTAGCGATTGAGATGTACGTGGCAGTCGATGATCATGGCCTGTCCCTGTGTGGTCAAAAGCTCATTACCGGGGCAGATGCCGTGCCAGCCGTGGCCGATGTCGCACGAATGATGCACGGCGGGGGTCGCGCCCCGTCGCTGGCGACTGCGGGGGCAGGCCTTTAGCTTCACCACCCCGGGGCAGGCGCTGTAAGCGCGCCCGTCCGAAAGCATGGCTTCTGCGCGAGATATCGTATGGAACTCCTGTCCGATCCGTCCACCTGGATTGCGTTTGCGACGCTGACCATGCTCGAGATCGTTCTCGGCATCGACAACATCGTCTTCATCTCGATCCTGGCGGGCAAGCTGCCCCCCGAGAAGCAGGCGCGCGCCCGCACCGTGGGACTGGGCCTCGCCATGCTCATGCGCATCCTCCTGCTCCTGGTGCTGTCATGGATCATTCGTCTGACCGCACCGCTCTTCGCGGTGCTCGGACAGGAGATCTCGGGGCGGGACCTGATCATGATCGCGGGCGGCCTGTTCCTCGTTGCGAAGAGCACGTACGAGATCCATGACAAGCTCGAGGGCGAGCACGGCGAGAAATCGAAGCGGGTGCCGCCGACGTTCACCGCCGTGATCATCCAGATCCTGCTGCTCGACATCGTGTTCTCGCTCGACTCCGTCATCACCGCCGTCGGCATGGTGGACGAGGTCGCGGTCATGATCGCAGCCGTTGTGGTCGCGGTCGGCTTCATGATGTTCTTTGCCGGGCCGATCAGCCGGTTCGTGGAGAAGCATCCGACCGTGAAGATGCTGGCGCTCAGCTTCCTGCTGCTGATCGGTGTGACGCTGATCGCGGAAGGATTCGAGCAGCACATCTCGAAGGGCTACATCTACTTCGCCATGGCGTTCTCCGTCATGGTCGAGATGCTGAACCTGAAGATGAAGTCGGGCGAGCGTAAGCCGGTCAAGCTGCACGGCCGTTACGCCGGACCCGCGGGAGAAACGACGGTATAATGGCGAAGGTCAAGCTGGCGAATGTGAAGGGAGAGGCGTGGTCGCTGATCCGTTCACATCGCCGGAGCCTCACGATCGGTCTGGCACTCATGGTGGTCGGGCGCGTTGCGGCGTTCGTGCTGCCGATGAGCACCAAGTTCCTGATCGATGAGGTGATCACGCTCGGTCGTGCGGAGCTGCTCCTGCCCATTGCAGGCGCGGTCCTGCTCGCGACGCTCGTGCAGGCGGCCACGGGGTTCGCGGTGGCGAAGGTGGTGAGCGTTGCGGCGCAGCGCGCCATCGCGGAGCTCCGGCTCAGTGTGCAGCAGCACGTGCTGCGCCTGCCGACATCGTACTTCGACTCCACGAAGTCCGGCGTCCTCATATCGCGCATCATGACCGACCCGGAGGGCATCCGGAACCTGGTCGGCACGGGCATCATCCAGCTCGTGGGCGGCGTTTTCACCGCAGCGATCGCGCTCGGAGCGCTCCTCTACTTCAACTGGCAGCTCACGGTCGGCACGATCCTGCTGCTGAT
>DATHVW010000052.1:0-6162 GCA_035461085.1 Longimicrobiales bacterium
GAGAAGAAGCCGAGCACGTGGTCCAGGCCTGTCGCAGCTCCCGCGCGCACGTGACCGGACTGCCACGCCGGTGCGAGGAAGCCGCGCGCAGGCTCGCCGAAGACATCGGTGAAGGCACGCTGTCCGCGCTCGATGATGCGCAGCGTTTCGTCGCGATGGAGGCCGTTCATCTCGTCGCTGCCACCGGTCAGCCAGGTCACGGGACCGCGGCCGTTGCGACGCTGATGGAAGTAGCCGTGGAGGAGAATCTCGTCGGCGCTCTGCATGACCAGACGACAGAAGTCGGGGTGCGCCGTGAGCGGCCACGCGCCGTGCCAGTCGGGGACGACGCCCAGGACGAGACGGCGTCCTGCGAGCGGCGCGAGGTCCCGGAGCATGATCCGCGTCTCACGCGCAGAGGCCGGAGTGACATCGTGGATGCAGATGATGAAGCGTCGCATGGCTCGCGTTTCCGCCACCGCGTGACTCGCTCGCCTGCGGGGGATCGCACGATCCTCCGCGCGTCGCATCAGACTTCCGCCTTCAGTGCCTCCGTCGGCTGGATGCGGAGTGCGCGACGCAGCGGCACGGCGCACGCCGTCATGCCGACGACGAGCATGATCGCGTCAGCTCCGAGGAGGATGAGAACCTCCCGTGTAGACTGCACACCGACCAGCCAGGCCAGCGCGCTGCCCGCGAGGATGCCAGCCGTGATCTGCACGAACGCGCGCGAGAACACGCCGGCGACAATGCGGCCGGGTCGTGCACCGAGCGCGGCGCGGATGCCGATCTCGCGCGTGCGACGTGCGACGGTGAACGACATCAGCGCGTGGATCCCCGTCGCCGACAGCAGCAGAACGATGAACGCGATCTGCCACGCGACCGACGTCAGCGCCCAGTTCGCGGTCGCTTCACCGCCGCCCACGCTCCCGAGCGGCTGGACGTCGGTGAGCCGTATCGTCGGATCGACGGTGGCGGCGATCGCGCGCAGGCGCGGCCCGAACGTCACCGGGTCGTCCACGAGCAGGGCGAGGTTGAGACCGGCGTCGGCTGTGGGTCGGCGCGGGCGATACATCGCCGACTGCTCGTGCGGCAGCGGCAGCTGCCAGCCGAAGTCCCTGACCATGCCGATGATCTCGTACCACTCCTCACCGGCGAGGGCATCGATCTCACCGCTTACGATGCGGACGCGCTGGCCGAGCACGTTGCGGCCGCCGAACACGTGGCGAGCGAACGACTCGTTTACGATCATCACGTTACCCGACTCGAAGTCGAGGGGGGCGAAGTCACGGCCCGCGACGACCGACGAGCCGAACGTCTCGAAGAATCCGTCCGAGACCTGCACCAGCGTGCTCCTGCGCAACGTCGTCGCCGGAGCACCGGCGAGCGTATCGACCTCGATCCCATACTTGAACTGGTCCATCACCGGCAGGCGGTCGGCGAATGTGACCTGCTGGACGCCGGGCTCCGCACGCAGCCGTCGCTCCAGCTCGTCGAAGCTGACGCGCGCGCGCGCCGCGAACGTCGCCGAATCGAGACCGTAATCCTCGCGGTCGATGCCAACGGCGGCGGTGAGGTATCGTTCCGCACCGATGCCTTCAGCCCTCTGCATGAACCGGTTGGACTCGTATACGCCGCCGGCGGCGAGCGGCAGGAGTGCGACCGTGAGCGCGACCTGCACGACGATCACCGTCGTCCAGAAGCCGCCGAACTTCATGCCGGAGCTGGCGGCACTCGCGCTGCGCAGCGCATCCTGCACGTTCATGCGCGTGGCGCGAAGTGCGGGCAGGATTCCCACGATCGCAGCGCCGAACAGCGTGAGGAACGCCGTGTAGAGCACGGTCTTCCATGACAGGCTGTCGTCGATCCAGAAGGGAACCCCTTCAGTGCCGGACAGCAGGCTCATTCCCCACGTCAGCGCAGTCTGCGCGATGAGGAGCCCCAGCACTGCCGCCAGGCCCGCCAGCACCAGCGCCTCGATGAACAGCTGCCCGATGATGCGGCCGCGGCTGGCGCCCAGTGCACTCCTGACCGTGATCTCCCAGCCACGCGTCGCCGTGCGCGCGAACACGAGCGTGGCCACGTTCACGCACACGATCGTCAGCAGCATCAGGAAGATGCCGGCCACGACCGACAGCAACCCCCGGATCAGCATCGCCTGGGTGCCGCCGCTGAGCGGCTTCGCATATGACGTGACGCGCGGACTCAGGTTCCGGTGCGTCTCCGGATGGTCCGCCGCCAACCGCGCACCGATGCCCTGGAGCTCCGTCTGCGCCGTTTCCATCGAAGCGCCCGGCGCGAGACGCCCGAAGACCGACACCGGCGGTCCCGTGCGCGGTGCCAGCAGCGCTTCCTCGAGCTGCAGCGGCATCCAGATACGCTCGCTCACCGGGAACGCAAAACCTTCGGGCATCACACCGACGACGGTGGCACTCACGGTGCCGAGCTTCACGGTCTGGCCGACCACCGACGGGTCGCTCGCGAAACGTGACTTCCACAGCGCATGACTGAGGACCACCACGGGCGGCTCCGTCGGGTTCTCATCCTGCTCCGTGAGAGTGCGACCCAGCAGAGGCGCTGTTCCGACCAGCCGGAACGCGTTCGCCGTGATCTCTACTCCGCGCACCGGCTCGACCCGACCGTCCGCCGTCGCGAGATTGCGCGCGAACGTCACCGACGCGCCCAGGTTCTCGACCGTCCGTGCCTGATCGCGCCAGATCGTGAAGTCGTACAGCGACCGCCCTTCGGTCCCGAGCTCGCTCGCATCCCAGTTGCGGATCGACACCACCCGGTCACCACCGGGGATCGGCAGCCGCGGGTTCTGCCACTTGTTGATCGCCTCGAAGTAGATCGTGCCCAGCGCGATCGCGACCGCGATCGCCAGCGTCCCGACCACGGTGATGCCCGGGTACCGCCCCAGCATACGGAACCCGACCTTGAAGTCGAGCCACGAGATGCCGAACCGGCCGCGTTCCTGCGAAGCGCGGGCTCCATATCCGGATTCCGCGGTGGTATCGACTTCACCGGAACGAACGGGGCGAAGGAGCGAGCGGATGCGGGCCATGAGGCTGTTCATGATCGGCTGCTTTCAGGCGGACGAGAATCGCGAGCGGGACGGCTGCATACCGCGACCCGTGACGCGGTCGCTTTGTAGCACAAAGTACAATTGCAGTATAAAGACGACCGCCGATGTCGTCAATGGTCTCGGTCTCTCGGGGCGACGCGGTCAGCGAGATCGGGTGGCGGACCTCCCGCCTCGCCAGGCCTCGAAGAAGCGGTCGCCGTCGTGCGCGAGCTCCCGATCGAGAAAGCGATGAATCGCTTCCCGGGCCTCCGGGACCCTCCAGCAGTCGCTGTGGCAGTTTCCATTTCTGCCCTCGAGCCGGACATACTCGGTCTTCGCGCCTGCCGCCCGGAGCACTGCGGTGATCCGGTCGCCCTGCGCGACATATACGTTGTCGTCGCCGGCTCCATGGACCGTGAGCACCGACACATCCGGCCGTGCGAACGTCACCGTGGAGATGTCGCGCAGCTCGGCATTCGACCAGGGAGCAGGGTGACCCATCACGGCGGTCAGGATGTCGTCGAAGTCGGCCATCACGTGTTCGGGCGGCATTGTCATGTCGTGCTCGCCATCGAGGTTGACGGCGATGTTCACTCTTCCGTCCGGGCTTTCAGGATCGTCACGGAGCGCGACCATCGTTGCCAGATGACCGCCGGCGGACATGCCGAGCGAGGCAATGCGGCCCGGGTCGATTCCGTACTGACGGGCATTGGTGCGAATGTGTTTCAAGGCGTTCTGGACATCTTCGATCTGTGCCGGCCAGGTGCCGCCGGTCCGGCCCGCGAGTCTGTAGTTGATCGAGAAAACGACGTAGCCGAATGGGCAGAGCTCCTCGGCGATCTGGCTGCCCCACGCCTTGTCGCCGGCCCTCCACGCGCCGCCGTGAATGGCGAGAATGGCGGGGCGGCCGGTCCGGGCGCTGTCGGCTTCGGGCTCGTAGAGATCGAACGTCCCGAAGATTCCGATGGACGGGTCGTACGTCAGGTTGCGTGTGACGTCGTACGCGTCCGGTTCGCAGCCGCCGAGGGCCGCGACGAACAGGGGCAGGAGTGCCGCGATCGCCTTTCGGCGGGCCCGTTCGCGAGCCGGCGGCGTGCGCGCGGCTGCAGCGAATCGCGATCGTGTCTGACAGCGCAATTCTGCGTCAGTCTCGATCTTACCGCGACGCATCTCAGCGCTCGCGCGCGCCGCCCTTCATGACGAAGATGACATCACGCAGCGCGCGCACATCCTGAACGGGATCGCCGCGCACCGCGACGAGATCCGCGAGCAGGCCCGCACGGATGCGGCCGCGATCGCCGAGGCCGAAGATGTCGGCATTGCCGGCCGTGAGGCCGCGGACGACGGCGAGCGGTGACATCCCGAAATCGACGAGCAGCTCCGCCTCGAGGGCATTGTCACCGTGCGAGAACACGCCCACATCGCCGCCCACGCAGATCGTCGTGCCGGCATCGAGTGCAGCACGGACGCTCGCGCGCTTCGCGGCGACGCGCGCCGGCTCGGGATCGACGCCAGGGCGCCAGCCGCCGTACCGCGCGATCGACCAGCCCGCCGCCACGGTCGGACAGAACGCGACGCCTCTTTCTGCCATCTGCCGGAACACGGCGGCGGTGCCGCCATCGCCGTGCTCGATGGTTGCGACGCCCGCGAGAATTGCGCGGCTCATGCCCTCGGCCGTGCTTGCGTGTGCGACGACGCGCCGGCCGGACGATGCCGCCGCCTCCACGATCCGCTCCAGCTCCGCCTGTGTGAACGTCGGCCGGGCCTCACCGCCCGGGCCCCACCGGTAATCGGCGTACACCTTGATCCAGTCCGCCCCATGCCCGATCTGGTCCCGCACCACCCGTACGAGCGACTCGCCATCCGCCTCCTCTGCACCCTGCGGCACAGTGAATTCCGGCGCGAATCCCTTCGGTCCGTAACTGCCGGTCGCGACGATCGCCCGACCGGTCGTGATCATGCGCGGGCCGCGTATCGCGCCCTTCTCGATCGCAGTGCGCAGGCCGACGTCGGCGTAGCCGGCTCCTTCCGTTCCCAGGTCACGGACGGTCGTGAAGCCCGCGTCCAGGTTGGCGGCCGCGTGCACGACGGCCCGCGCGACACGCTCGGCGTACGACTCGCGCAGCACCTGGTCGTTCCAGCTCGTCTCGTCGTACGGATGCAGCAGCAGGTGGGAGTGGCCCTCGATGAGGCCGGGCAGCAGCGTGGCACCGGGCAGGTCGATGGCGACGGCACCCGCGGCCACGACGTCGCGTTCTGCACCGACCGCGACGATGCGTTCGCCACGCACCAGCACGACCCACCCTTCGTGGCGGTCCTGCCCGTCGAACACCGCGGCGGGCCGCAGCACGTACGTCGTGTCCTGCGCCGCGAGCGCCGCCGGAGCGAGCAGCAATGCCGCCGCTGCCGGTGAGAGCCGTAGTGCGGCGGCTGCCGGAGCGAGCCATAGTGCGGCGGCTGCCGGAGCGAGCCATAGTGCGGCCGCGACCGAGCGCGATCGCATCCGCTCCGTCGCCGTCACCATCGTCCGCAGAGATTCCCTCACGGTCATGCGATTCCCCCTGTCATGAAGCGCTCCGCCATCGGGGCCAAAGATAGGGGTTCCGGAGCGCTCGTGGCGTACTTTCGTATTAAGCCACGAATGGGCTGACTCACGGGTGCGGCCCGGCTGGCATTTCACGTATACCACGGACGCAGGGCTGGACGTGGGTGAGCGGGTGGCCGCGCACGAGTTGAGGAGGAGGCGCCGGGTTGCATCCGTACGGCACGATGCCGCAGAATGAGTGCATGGCGAAGAAGAGGAATCGAACGAAGCGGCCGCAGGCCGGCACGGCAGGCGAGGGCGGTTCGCACCGGCGGAAGAAGAAGCGCGGCCTGAACGGTCCGTCGCTGGTCTTCATCGGGCTGCTCGTGCTCGCGGCTGCTGCGATTGCAGTCGCGTCGATACTCGATGGCGGTGACGGGCGGCCGGATTGCCCGCCGGGACAGGTGTGGTCGGACGCGCACAACCACTGCCACTGACAGATCGGACGCGGAACCCACTCTGCAGAACGGCTCAGGCCCGCATGGCCGTGCCGCGCAGCGACATGCGGGCCGGCGGTTCCGGGGACATGCGCATG
>DATHVW010000053.1:0-44466 GCA_035461085.1 Longimicrobiales bacterium
CCCGGTTTTGGAGACCGGTGCTCTACCAATTGAGCTACGGGCGTAAACCAAGTGGCCAGGGGCAGAATCGAACTGCCGACACCGTGATTTTCAGTCACGTGCTCTACCAACTGAGCTACCTGGCCCAGCCTTCGCTTTTCATTGCCCTGTAGCGAAGTCGCCGCAAGGCAACTGAGCTACCTGGCCCAGCCTGCATCTCTCACGGCCTGCAGCGAAGTCGCCGTAGGGCGCGCCCCGAAGGGAAGCCTTCGTTCCACTGAGCTACCTGGCCCAGCCTTCGCTTCCCATTGCGGGCCCGCCGCTCCCGCCGATGAAAAACCCGCGCTGCCGAAGCGGCGCGGGCGATCAGACAGAGTCGGGCGGACGCTGCTGCCGATCGCACCGGCTCAGCCGTATCGTATAGCGGGGGCGGGATTTGAACCCGCGACCTCCGGGTTATGAGCCCGGCGAGCTACCAGACTGCTCCACCCCGCGACAGACCTGAAAGTTAACCGGCGTTCGCCGGGGTGTCAACCACAGATCGAGACGTTCCCGACACGCAGAAGCGCGCCGAAAACGGACGCCAAAGATGGCGATTCCGGGGCCGGTTGTCCACCCGCATTCCGGGAGGTGTGAACGCCCGCTGCCGGACTGCGTAGGCAACGGATGCACGACGGGGCGGGCCCGTGTGGACAGGCCCGCCCCGTCTATCGATACGGCGTCCGATCAGACGTGATCGTCGCGCTTGGAATCGCGCTCGCTCACCTCTTGCTTCAGCTCGCCGACCTTCTTCTGTACCTTGCCCTTGGCCTGCTGGGCGCGGCCCTTCAGGTGCTCGCTGGTATTGTCGGTCGCGTCGCCGATATCACCGCGCAGATTGCCCTTCTGCTCTTCGATGGTGCCTTCGACACGATCCTTGAGTCCTTCGCGATGTAGATTGCGATCGGCCATATGAAACCTCCTGGACTGCTGAATCCTGTGGCCGCGAGCGAAAACCCGCGACGTGCACAACCGCGCTCCGGGCGCGGCGTACATCTACAGTAGCAAGCGACGTGCCTAATATGTTTACCGGTCGGCACTTGCGACATGCAGCAGCGTCTCCCAGCGGTCCACCATCGTCTCGAACGCGTAGCGGGTGCGCGCTGCTGCGGCGGCCGCCCGGCCGTACGTGTCGCGCAGTTCCGAATCCTGCAGGCTGCGGACGGCCTGTGCGATCGCGGACGGATCGAACGGGGTGACGATGCCGCAGCGTGGCTCGGACTCGAGCGCTTCGACGGCTCCGCTCACGGCCGTGCTCACGACGGGCAGGCCGGCGGCCATCGCCTCGAGCATGCCGCTGGACATCCCTTCCTGGTCGGAAGACACGACGTACACGTCGAGCGCGCGATGCACGTTGCCGATGTCTTCGCGGTGCCCGGCGAAATGGACCCGCTCGGAGATTCCGATCGATTCGGCGAGCTGCTCGAGCTGCTGGCGCTGGTAGCCATCGCCGGCAATCACGGCGTGCACGTCGTCGAGCGCGGCCGTCGCCTCGATCAGACGATCCAGCCGCTTCTGCTTGACGAGGCGAGCGACGGTGCCGATGACGAACGCATCGCCCGGCACACCGAGCGACGCGCGCGCTTCGCCTCTCGTCATGTCCGCCGCCCGGGCTGCCACACCGTTCGGAATGACGTGCACGCGCACGCGTGCGTCCGGTGGCAGCGAGGCAGTGAACGGCGCGCGCAGACTCTCCGCGTTCACCACCACGTCATCGACCCAGCGTCGCAGCACGAACCTGTACTTGGCGCTGCGCGCGACGTCGGAGGCGAGGCCTACGCGTGAGATGATGCGCGGCACGCGCGCGAGCCGGCCGGCGAGTGCGCCGAGCAGGAGCCGGCGGAACGTGATGAGCAGGAGGACATCGGGTCTCTGCCGTCGCAGACGCGCCGCGAGTGCAATGGCGTTGCCGACCATGACGTCGCCGCGCAGCGGGCTGATGACGGCGGTCAGTCCGGCCTCGCGCGCCTTCGCGGCGATGCGTTCCGTGTTGCAGTAGACGACGATGTCATGCCCGCGGCGGGCCAGACCGGAAAGGAAGGCGAGTGACCGCCGCTCCGCGCCGCCCCACTCCGCGGCGGAGATGTGGGCGGCGATGCGGAGCGGCGTCATGGGCACGTGTCGCTGCGCCGGGGAATGCGGCGTACCGGACCGGTCAGCCGACGACGAGGTTGAGCAGGCGGTCCGGCACGAAGATCACCTTCCGCACCTCGGCGCCATCCGTGAATCGGCGCACATTGTCGTCCGCGAGCGCGGCAGCCTGAGCGTCCTCCTGCGTGATACCGCGGCTCATTGCCATGCGCGCGCGGACCTTGCCATTGACCTGCACCACGAACTCGACGGTATCCGCGATCGTCTTCGCGGCATCGTACGTCGGCCAGTTGCTGCCGGTGAATATCGACTCCGTGTGCCCGAGCAGCTCCCACAGCTCTTCGGCGATGTGCGGCGCGAACGGCGCAGCGAGCACCACGAGCGGCTCGACCTCCGCGCGGTTCACCGCGCGGTTGCCTTCACGCAGGACGTTCAGGTACTCCATCATTGCCGCGATCGCGGTGTTGTAGCGGAGCCCCGCAATGTCGTCCGTCACCTTCGCGATCGTCGCGTGCAGCTTCTGCTCGACGCTGCCCGACGGCTGCGCGCCGCCGAGCTCGGCGACCGGCACGATCGTGTCCCACAGCCGGCTGAAGAAGCCGAACGGTCCCTGCAGGCCCTGGTCCCGGAAATCGCCACCCTCCTGGTACGGTCCCAGGAACATGAGGTACGTGCGGAACGTGTCCGCGCCCCACTCCTCGATGTAGCGGTCCGGGATCACGACGTTGCCGCGGCTCTTCGACATCTTCGAGCCTTCCTTGATCAGCAGGCCGTGCTTGCGGAACGTGGCGAACGGCTCCTCGAAGCCGACGATGTCGAGGTCGTGGAGCACCATCGTGATGAAGCGCGAGTACAGCAGGTGCAGCACGGCGTGCTCTTCACCGCCGATGTACATGTCCACCGGCAGCCACTTCCTCGTCAGCTCCGCATCGAACGCGACGTCCGTGCGGTTCGCCGACGGGTAGCGCAGGAAGTACCAGGCGCTGTCGAGGAACGTATCGCTCACGTCCGTCTCGCGACGCGCATCGGCGCCGCACTGCGGGCACGGCACGCGATACCACGACTCAACGCGCGCGAGCGGGCTCACGCCGCTCTCGTCCGGCTTGTAGTTGTCCACGTGCGGCAGCACTACCGGCAGCTGGTCCTCCGGCACCGGTACCGTGCCGCACGCGTCGCAATAGATGATCGGGATCGGCGGCCCCCAGTACCGCTGGCGCGAGATGCACCAGTCGTGCAGCCGGTAGTTGATCTTCGGCTCCGCCGCATCCTGCTCCGCCAGCCAGGCCGTGATCGCCGAGATGGCATCGCCGGACTTCATGCCGTCGAACTCGCCCGAGTTCACGAGCACGCCTTCGCCGACGTACGCTTCGTCGAGACCCGTGGTGGCGTCATCATCGCCGGCGGCGATGACGCGTGTGATCGGCAGGCCGAACTGCGTCGCGAACTCGAAGTCGCGCTCGTCGTGGCCCGGCACGGCCATGATGGCGCCCGTGCCGTACTCCATCAGCACGTAGTCCGCGATCCAGATCTCGACCGGCTTGCCGGTGGCCGGATTGACGGCGTATGCACCCGTGAAGACGCCCGTCTTCTCCTTGTCCGTCTTCTTGCGCGTGACCAGGTCGGTGGCGCCGGCGCGCTCGCGGTACTGCTGCACTTCTTCACGTCGCGCGTCCGTCGTGATCCAGTCCACGACGGGATGCTCGGGCGCGAGCACGAGGAACGTGGCGCCGAAGATCGTGTCCGGCCGCGTCGTGAAGACGGAGATCTGCAGCTTCTGTTCGTACTCGTCATCTTCACCGAGCTCATGATGGTGCGCGCGCGCGTCCGCCACCGCGCTGTCGGCCGCGGAGCCCGGCTCGGCGTGCCACTCGGATTCCACCTCGAACCAGATCTCCGCACCCTCACTGCGCCCGATCCAGTTCTCCTGGGCCTTCTTCGTCGTATCCGACCAGTCGATCCACTTCAGGTTGTCGAGCAGACGCTGGGCGTACTTCGTGATCGTGAAGAACCACTGCGACAGGTTGCGCTGCTCGACCGTCGTGCCGCAGCGCTCGCACGCGCCCGCGATCACCTGCTCATTGGCCAGAACGGTATGACACGACGGACACCAGTTGACCGCAGCCTCCTTCTTCTCCGCCAGGCCCGCGCGGTACAGCTGAAGGAAGAGCCACTGCGTCCACTTGTAGTACGACGGATCCGTCGTATCGACGACGTGGTTCCAGTCGTACATGGCGCCGATGCGCGTGAGCTGCCGCGTGAAGTTCCGGATATTGCTCGGGATCAGCTCCATCGGATGCGTGCCGGACTTCAGCGCGAAATTCTCCGAGTGGATCCCGAACGCGTCGAACCCGATCGGCTCGAACACCGTCTCGCCCTGCAGCCGCTTCCACCGGCCGTAGATATCGGCCCCCGTGAACGCGTACATGTTCCCGACGTGCAGGCCTTCGGCGGAGGGGTACGGGAACATCATCAGGTTGTAGAACGGCCGCTCCGCGGACGCGAGCTGATCATCACTCAGCGAATTGTGATTCTGCTCCGCCCAGCGGCGCTGCCATTTCTCTTCGATATACTGCGGCCTGTAATCCATTATTCCGATCGGGTGTTGGGTTTGAACCGGCTAATGTAGCAGGTGGGGGAAGGGTGGAAAACGGGCGGGATCGCGTTGTACCGCCTGAACGAATGGTGTCAGGTTGTCATGGGCGTGGGCACGTGCACGGGCATGGGGAAGGCGCACGCACACGTTTAGGGGCAGGGGCACGGGCACTGTCCACCATCTCTTCCCCTGCCACCATCCTCCGCGCAGCGAACCTGCCCCGGAAGCAATCGGGGAAGGTGACTCACGAGGAGGAAGGTTGGCTGCCTCTGCCCGTGCCCGTAAACGTGTGCGTGCGCCTTCCACATGCCCCTGCCTCTGCCCATTGCCCCTGACAACCTGACACCGCCGTTCACTCCTGCCCCTCCAGCAGCGCCGCAACCGCCTCGAACGGCTCCCCCGGCCTGTCTTCCGCCGCGTCGATGATCGCGCGCACCGCCCGCCTGTAGTCCCCTACCTCCTGGTAGACCGCTTCGAACAGATCGAGCCGATCGTAGTACAGCCGCGTCCCGATGAGCGTCGCATTGTTCAGCGGTCGCCGTGCGAAGCCGCGGAACATATTGGTCTGGAGCGTGGGCTCCACCTCTCTCGTGAAGCGCTCGCGCGCTTCGGCGAAGACCACCTCGCGGCGCGCCAGCTTGGTCGCGCGGTCGAGGTCGTCGCGGCCGTAGATCGCCTCGAGGTCGGCTACGAGGGAGGACAGGAATGAGGCGTAGCGGAGATTGTCGGCCCATGCATGCCGCGCACGGGTGCACTGCGCAGAATCCTCGCCTTCGCGGTTGCAGAAGAAGTCGATGGCGCCGCGCTCACCGACGAAGTTTGCGAAGCTCTCGTTGAAGCTGATGCGGCTGGGTATGTAGATGGTGTTGTGGAGCAGCTCGTGGATGACGGTGTTGGCGAGGGACACGTCATCGTAGCGGAGCAGCGTGTTCAGTACGGGATCGTTGAACCAGCCGAGGGTGCTGAAGGCGCTGCTCGGCCGCACCTGGACATCGAGGCCGGCCTGCTCGAGTCGCTCCGCCTCGGCAAATGCCGCATCGAACTCGAAGAATCCCTTGTAGGGCACGTGGCCGACGATCGGGAACCACCAGGTGTGGGCGCGGAACCGGTCCTTTTCGGACGCGGTGACGACGAGCAGGAGGGTATCGCTCTCGACCCATGAGTATGTGGTGTAGCTCTCGCCCGCATCGAGGTCGAGCACGTGCTCGGCGTAGTCGCGGGCCTGGAGCACGAGCGCGAGCTTGCGGCGTGTCTCCGGGGAAGTCGCCGGATCCTCGATGACGCGCGCGATGGGCCGGCGCCGGCTCAGGATCTTCGCCTCTTCGACACCGGCCCGGATGACGTAGAGCGGCGAGCACGCCGAGAGGGCGAGGGAGCAGGCGAGGACGAGGGAGCGGGCGGCGGCGTTCATCTGCGGCAAGATGCGGCGTTCGGGATCGGCGCGAAAGCTCGCTGACCGGCATCCGGGGCTCGCGGTCGGCGCGTGCGGGTCGTCGCTGCAGGAGCGGCTGGTGCTCGCGCAGGCGGGTGGTTGCGGGTATGGTTTGTGCTTTACCGCGTGTGCGATCGTCCCGCCGGGCGCCGGCGTTCAGGGCGGCGTCATCGACTCTCTGGTGAAAGTGGCAATGCGCATCGGCCGTTACGCTGATTTTATCCCGCTCGCGGTGTTCATCATCCTGGTGGGCTTCGTGTTCGTGCTGGATCACGAATGGGCGGGACGTGCCGACCGGCGCATCGAGGAGTCGCAGCAGGTGGCGGACAGTCGTGTGCGTGCGGTGGCGGACGTGCTGGGCAACGAGCTGAGTGCGCGGATCGGCTCGGTGGAGGGTGCGAAGAGCTCCTACATCACGGCGGGGCTGCCGGAGGCCGGACCGGCCGCGGAGATGCAGGTCGTAGCGACGCTGGACAGCACGACTGCGCGCATGGAGGGGCTGACCAGCATGGTGATCATCAACCCCGAGACGGAGCAGATGCTGCGTCCCACGGGCAGCGGCCTGGGGCGCATGATCAGCCTCGATGACGAATCGCTGCGGCTGGCATATCTGCGGGCGCTCGCCACCCGGCGGCGTGCGGCGTCGGACGTAGTGGACTACGGGCTGGGCCGGCGCGTGTTCGTGTTCGACCCGCTGGTGAGCAGCGATTCGAGCGACGTGCTCGCGGTGATCGCCGCGGAGCTGGATCCGCAGTGGATCCATCGGATCGCGATGCGCACGATCGATCTGGACTCGATCGGCGTAGGCGCCAGCAGCCATGTGCTGTTCGGGCCGGACAGCGTGCCTCTGACGACGGCGCAGCAGGTGCCGGCAGACTGGCAGACCGTGAGCCGTGACGTACGCGTCGCGGACACGTCGTGGCGCGTGGAGCTGTCCTACCCGCCGCCGGACCTGCGCGGGTACCGCGCCGAGCGTGTGGCGCTGTGGGTCGCCGGCCTCGCGCTGGCGTTCGCATCGACGTTCTTCCTGCATTTCCTGCGACGCACGATCAGCACGCAGAAGGAGGAGATCACGCGCCGGCAGGCGGCGGAGGACGCCGCCCGGACTGCGGCCGCGGAGGCACGTGCGCGGGCGAAGGAATCGCGCGAGCTGACGGCGCAGCTGGAGGCGGCGCAGAGCGCGTCGCAGCGACTGTCCACATCTCTCGACCCGGACGTCGTGGTGGAGCAGTTCCTCGGCGGCGTCGCGGAGATCCTGGGCGCCGATGTCGCATCGCTGTACACGTTCGAGGAGGAGGGCGAGCTGCTGGTCGGCCGCCGCCGGATGGTGTTCCGCGAGATCGACGGGATCACCGACCGGCTGAAGCAAGAGGACATCCGGCAGGTGCGAGCGCCGGTCGCGCTGCTGCCTGCGCTCGGCGAGGCGGTATCGACGGGCGAGCCTTACGTGCTGCAGGAGGCGGACGAGGACGGACGGCTGCTCGCGTCGCGCGGAGCGGGGCCGGACGCGCCGGCGTCATCGGTGACGGTACCGCTGCTGATTGCCGGACATACGGTCGGTGTCGCGACGTGGGAAGTGTACTCGGAGTCGCGCCGGTTCCCGCCGGCGCTCGTCGCATTCGCGCAGGCGCTCGCGGCGCCGGCGGCGGCCGCGCTGCGCACGGCGGAGCTGTTCCTGTCGCTGGAGGAGGAGCGGCACAGTGCGGCGCGTGAGGCTCTGCGCTTCGGCGCGGTGCTCGACCACATGGCGGACGGCGTGATCGTAGTGGACGCGAACGGCCGTGTGGAGCGATCGAACGCGGCGGCCGAGGAGCTGCTGGGTCACGAGCTGTCCACGGTGCCGGTCGAGGAGTGGCCGGCCCGCTTCGAGCTCGTCTCCGTCGAGGGTCGTCCGATGAGCCCGTCGGAGTTCCCGCTCATCCGCGCGATGCGCGGCGAGCCGGTGCGACGGGCCACGTTCATCGTGCGCTCCGACTGGGGAGCGGAGCGCTATCTCTCGTGTTCTGCCGGTCCGGTGCTGCCATCGGGCAGTGAGCCGGCGGGTGCGGCGATGGTGCTGCGCGACGTGACGGATGAGCATCAGTACGCCGAGATGCTGCGGCACACGAACCGCGAGCTGCGGCGGCAGGCGGAGGTGCTGGAGCAGCTGAACCAGCAGCTGCGCGAGGCGACGAAGGCGAAGGACCAGTTCCTGGCGGTCATGAGCCACGAGCTGCGCACTCCCATCAACGCGATCATGGGCTATTCGGACCTGCTCGATCTCGGCGTGAAGGGTCCGTTGAACGACGATCAGCGCGGCATGCTCAGCCGCGTGCGTGAGACATCGCGACATCTGCTCGGGCTGATCAACGAGGTGCTCGATCTGGCCAAGATCGGCGCCGGGCGGATGGACCTGGTAATGGCCGAGCTGGATGTCGAGGAGATCGTCGAGCGCGCTGCTCAGCAGATCATGCCGCAGGCGACGGAGAAGGGCCTGACGCTCGAGGTGCACGGGCCGGAAGATGGGCAGAGCGTGTGCGTGAACGCGGACGAGACGCGCCTGACGCAGATCGTCATCAACCTGCTGTCGAATGCCGTGAAGTTCACGCGGACGGGCGGCGTGAAGATCTTCTATGAAGAGATCGACGATCACGTATCGATCCGTATCGCCGACACCGGCCCCGGCATTCCGCCGGACCAGATCGATCGCATCTTCGAGGAGTTCTACCAGGTGGAGGGAGGCCTGTCGCGTGCGAGCGGCGGCACGGGTCTCGGCCTGGCGATCGCGCGCCGGTTCGCGCGGCTGATGGACGGCGACGTACGTGTCGAGAGCGAAGTGGGCAAGGGCTCGACGTTCACGATCATTCTGCCGGGTGCGGAGCACGCGCAGAGCGACGCGACGGGCCCCGACGAGCTGAGCGTTGTCGCGCTGATGCACGATGAGCGCGCCGTCGCGCGCATCACGGAGGATCTCGCGGGCACGCTGCGTGTGAATGGTGCCACGGATCCGTCGCAGTTCGCGGCGCTCGCGCGTCGTGAGGAGCCCCGTCTGCTCGCGCTCGATGCACGTGCAGCCGACCATGGCGCGTGGCGCGCGGTCGCCGCACTTCAGGGCGAGCCGGTGACGGCGCGCATTCCGATGGTGCTGTTCGCACATCAGGACGAGCTGGGCGAGACGGCCATCGATCTTGGCTTCCTCACGGTGCTCTCGAAGCCGATCTCGGTGGAGCAGGCGACGGAGATGGTGCGGGCCTCGACGCGCGAGCCGTCGCCGCGCGTGCTGATTGCGGATGACGATCCGGACGTGCGCCGCATCCTGGGCGAGGCGTTGAGCTCCGCCGGGTGCGAGGTGCACACCGCGTCGAGCGGAGGCGAGGCACTCGACATGGCGCGGCGTCTCGAGCCGGCCGTTGCGTTCGTCGATCTGCTGATGCCGGGGATGGACGGTGTGGAAGCGATCGCGGTCATGCGCAGCGAGCCTGCGCTCCAGGACGTGCAGGTGATCGCGATCCTCAGCCGCGAGATGGCCGAAGAGGAGATGGAGCGACTGGCGGGTTCGGTAGAGACCGTCGGCCGCGGCCATCGGGCCCGCACACTGCCGATCGCGGAGATTCTGCGGCACGCGGTCGAAGCGGTGGTCGGACCGGCGCATCCCGGGGCGGCGACCTGACCCCCTGGCAGGCTCACCAGTCTGCTTGACGCTCCCGAGGCCCCCGCATAGTTTCGCCGGACCACACTTAACCCCACATCATCGGAGTGCCCCATGATGCGATCCGCGCTCGCTGCGACGCTGGTCGTGGGCGCAGTATGGGCGGTGCCGGCCTTCGGGCAGGCTCCTCCCACACCGCCGGACCACTACGCGCTCACCAACGCCCGCATCGTCGTCGCGCCCGGTCGAGTGATCGAGCGTGGCACGATCGTGCTCCGTGACGGCCGTATTGCCGCCGTCGGCGCTCAGGTCAACGTGCCCGCGCCCGCCATCCAGATCGACGCGTCCGGCCACACCGTCTACGCCGGTCTCATCGACGCCGCGTCCAGTGTCGGTCTGCCCAGCCTCGTGCGGCAGGGCGGCGGCTTCGGCGGCGGTCGCGGGCCCGGCGGCAGCGCTGAAGAGCAGGAAGTGATGCCTGCCCGCGAGGCCGCAGATGTGTGGTCGCCATCCGACGGCGAGCTGGCCACGCTGCGGGCGCAGGGTGTGACCACGCTCGGGCTGGCATTCAACGGCGGGATATTCCCGGGCCGTGTGGCCGCCGTGAACACGGGCGGCGCCGCGCGTTCGCCGGTCCTGCGCGCGGGCATTGCGCAGCAGGTGCTGCTCGGGCGGCGCCGCGGGGCGTATCCGGGCACACTGATGGCGTCGATCGCATTCGTCCGTCAGTCGCTGTATGACGCGCAGCACGGCATGCGTGCCCGGCAGGCGTGGGAACGACAGCCGGGCGGGCCGCGTCCCGATTACAGCCCGGAGAGCCGCGCGCTCGAACCGGTGGTGAGCGGTGCGCTCCCGGTGTGGCTCCATGCATCGACCGAACGGGAGCTCGATCACATCGTCGAGATCGCCGCGGACGTCGGTGTGAACGGCTACACGATCGTCGGCGCGCAGGAGGGCTGGCGTCAGATCGACCTGCTGCAGCGCCTCGATCGCCCGGTCATCGTGAGTCTCGACTTCCCGGCGGCGAACGAGATCTCCGGCCGCAGCTTCGAGCTGCATGTCGCACCGGTGACGGGCGAGGACACGGCCGGTGAGCAGGCGGATTCCGCGGCCGTGTATCAGGCACGCGGCAACGCCGGCGTGCTGGCGCGTGCCGGGATCCCGATTGCACTGAGCTCCTACGGCATGAGCTCGCCGGATCGCCTCCGCGCGCATGTCGCCGCTGCGATCGCGGCAGGGCTGAGCGCTGATGAGGCGCTGCGCGCACTCACGGTCACACCCGCGGAACTGCTCGGCCTCGGCGCTGTGGCCGGCACGATCGAGGCGGGGAAGATCGCAAACCTCGTGGTGGTGCGCGGCGACATCTTCGATCCCGATGCACCCATACGCGATGTGTTCCTCGAGGGCGTCCGCTACGAGATCCCGGCACCGCAGCCGCGCCAGCAGCGTGGCGCGAACGGCGTGCGTGACGGTGCTGCCGCCGTCGTGACAGGGGACTGGGTGGGCGAGATCGATTCGCCGAACGGTCTCATGCAGTACTCGCTGACGATCTCCGGATCGGGCGATCAGCTGCGCGGTCGTCTCGACAGCGAATTGGGCGGCATCGACCTGACGGGCACGCAGTCCGGCGCGGACATCAGGCTGTCGGGGACGTGGACTCCGCCCGGCGGAACCGCGCTGTCCGTCACCCTGACCGGCAGTGTCACCGGCGATGACCTGCGCGGCACCCTGACTGCACAAGGCATGAGTGCATTCCCGATCACGGCGCGCCGGCGTACGCCTGGCGCTTCATTCCAGGAGGTGAGCCGATGATGCCCCGGCGATTCGGACGCGCAGGTTTCGGCGTC
This sequence comes from Longimicrobiales bacterium, assembly GCA_035461085.1. Classification (GTDB taxonomy): domain Bacteria; phylum Gemmatimonadota; class Gemmatimonadetes; order Longimicrobiales; family RSA9; genus SH-MAG3. The sequence continues at coordinate 11,610 of DATHVW010000053.1, forward strand.
GCCGTGAGTGCTGCCGTGCTCGCGTTCGCGACGCCCGTGGCGGCGCAGGACGTGGTGATCAGAAACGCGACGGTTCTGACCGTATCGGATGGCACGATCGAGAATGCGACCGTGGTGGTGCGTGACGGCAGGATCACGGCCGTCGGCCGCGACGTGCGCGTGCCGGATGGCGTGCGCGTCATCGACGGTACCGGCAAGTACGTGATGCCGGGCATCATCGACGCGCACTCGCACATGGCCATCGAGGGCGGCATCAACGAGGGCTCGGAGTCGGTGACCCCCGAGGTCATCATCCCGGTGCGCGACGATGATCAGACGATTTATCGCGCGCTCGCCGGCGGTGTGACATCGGCGCTGCTGCTGCACGGCAGCGCGAACACCATCGGCGGTCAGGGTGCCGTCATCAAGATGCGCTGGGGCCAGCCCGCGGATTCGCTGCACTTCGACGGCGCACACCGCATCGTGAAGTTCGCGCTCGGTGAGAACGTGACGCGCGCGAGCTCGTCGGCGCCCGATTCGCTGCGTCGCTTCCCGAAGTCGCGCATGGGCGTCGAGCAGACCCTGCGGCACTGGTTCACGCAGGCACGGGAATACGACGCGGAGTGGCAGGCTTACCGGGAGCGCGGTGACCGCAACGCGCTGCCGCCGCGGCGCGACCTGCGCCTCGAGGCGCTCGCGGACATCATGCGCGGCGACATCAAGGTCCATGCGCACAGCTACCGTGGTGATGAGATCCTGATGCTGATGCGCGTCGCCGAGGACTTCGGTTTCCGCATCAACACGTTCCAGCACGTGCTCGAAGGCTACAAGGTAGCCGACGAGATGGCGGAGCACGGCGCGATGGCATCGACGTTCGCCGAGAGCTGGGGCTACAAGGTCGAGGCGCAGGACGCGATCCCGCACAACATGGCGATCATGACGGACCGCGGCGTCGTGGTGTCGGTGAACTCCGATTCCGGCGAGCGCGTGCGCCGCATGTACCAGGAGGCGGCGATCGGCATGAAGTACGGCGGCATGAGCGAGAACGAGGCGCTGAAGATGATCACGCTCAATCCGGCGATGCAGCTGGGCGTGGACGACATGGTCGGCACGATCGAGGTGGGGAAGCAGGCGGACCTGGCGATCTTCAGCGCACATCCCTTCGCGCCGGAAGCGCATGTCGAGATGACGCTGGTCGATGGCAGGGTGTACTTCGACCGCAGCCAGGCGATGACACTGCGCAAGCTGATCGACAGCGCGCGCAACATCACGACGACGACGGAGGATGACCGATGAGAGCGGCGGCATTCGTCCTGGCCGCGTGCGCCGTAGCCGGGCCGGCAGGCCTCGCCGCGCAGGCGAACCCGGGGCAGGAGGGCACGTTCGTGATCCGCGGCGCCACCGTCTGGACGGGCACGGGCCAGACACTCGAGAACACGAACGTCGTGATCCGGGATGGCAGGATAGAGGCGGTCGGCCCGGCGGCGACTGCGGCAGGAGCGACGGAGATCGACGGCAGCGGCAAGTTCGTGTATCCGGGGATGATCGACGCGTACACGCCGCTCGGCCTGTCGGAGATCGGCGGCATCGCGACGATGAACCTGCGCAGCGAGATGGGCGAGTTCAATCCGCACATGCGAGCGGTGGTCGCGATCAACGTGGACAGTGACATGATGGCGATCACGCGCGCGAACGGCGTCACGACCGCGATCACGGCGCCGAGCGGCGGCATGATCAGCGGCCAGGCCGCGCTGATCAACATGGCCGGCTGGACGTGGGAAGACATGGCGGTCGAGCAGAGCGCCGCCTACGTGCTGAACTATCCGCGGCAGCCGAGCTTCCGGTTCGGCGGCGGCGGCCCCAATCCCGCGGCGGAGCGCTCCGCACGCGAGCGCGTGGCGGAGCAGGTACGGGAGCTGAAGACGGTATTGCGCACGGCACGCGCGTACGACCAGGCCCGTGCGGCGGGCTCGGAGCAGACGGACCTGATGTACGAGGCGCTGCGCCCGCTGATGCGCGGCGAGGTGCCCGCGCTGATCTCGGCGGACACGGACGAGCAGATCCGTGAAGCGGTGGAGCTGGGCCGCGAGTTCGGCATCCGGGTGATCATCAACGGCGGCCAGGACGCGTGGAAGGTGCGCGACCTGCTCGCGCAGCACAACGTGCCCGTCGTGCTGGGCTCGATCCAGTCCACCCCCGCGGCGGATGCGCCGTACGACGCGCTGTTCGCGCAGCCCGGCGTCCTGCATGAGGCGGGCGTCAAGTTCGCGTTCTCGACGGGCGGCTCGGCCAACGCGCGGCACGTGCCCTACCATGCGGCGCTCGCGGTCGGGTACGGCCTGCCGAAGGACGCGGCGATGCGCGCGCTCACGATCTGGCCCGCGGAGATGTTCGGTGCGGCCGATCAGATCGGCACGATCGAGGCGGGCAAGCTCGCGAACCTGTTCGTGGCGACGGGCGACCCGCTCGATATCCGGACGCAGGTGAGCGAGCTGTTCATCAAGGGACGGCGCGTCCCCATGGACGACCGTCACAGCCGGCTGTACGAGAAGTACAACGCACGTCCCGAGCGGAACTGAGGCGCGCGTGAAAGGCTTCGTCGTTGCGGGTGCGCTGCTCGCGGCGGCCGCGGTGGCGGCCGGGGCGTTCGGCGCGCACGCGCTGGCGGACCGCCTCACCGCCGAGCGGCTTGCGACGTGGGAGACTGCCGCGCGCTACCACCTCATCCACGCCGTTGCGCTGGTGCTGCTCGGCGCGCTGTCCGCGCGCTGGCCGGCGCCGCTGCTTTCGGTGTGTGGCTGGCTGTTCACGTTCGGGATCGCCGTGTTCGGCGGGACGGTGTACGCCCTCGCGCTCGGCGGTCCGCGCTGGCTCGGCGCGATCACGCCGCTCGGCGGGCTGGCGCTGATATCGGGATGGGTGGTGCTCGCGGTGGCCGTGGCGCGCAGCTGAGCGCGCGCTCAGCGTGATACGCAGTACAGATACTCGTAGACGTTGTTCGCGCGATAGCGCCGTGTCGCGCTGTCGGAATCGGAGCGATAGCGGCGGTACTGCTGGCGGTAGCGTTTGTAGGTGCCGCGGCGGCCGTATTCCCGGAGCACGCGTTCGATGGCGCTCTCGCGGATAATGCCTTCCGCGTTGTAGCTCATCATGATGTGCCGGCAGCGGGCGGTGGCGACGAGTGCCTCGAACGCGCTCTCGCACCGTCGGCTGCTGCTCCAGTCGCTGCGGCGGTCGGAGTCTTCGATCAGCCCCGTCTTGCCGCGCATGGCGACAGCGCCGTCGTACCAGCCGCGCGCGAGCAGCTCGGGAATGTGGTAATAGCCGGCGTACTGCCTGGCATTGTACGGGGGGTCCAGGTAGAGCAGGTCGAATTCGCCGGCATCGCGGATGGCATCGATCGCGTCCGCGCGTGAGGCACTGCAGCCGTTGCCGCGCACGATACGGTCGGTCCGCAGCTGGAGCGGGCGGAGCGCGTTCGGCTGCCACGACTTGACGAACGCCGCGTAGACGCCCGTGGTGTTGGCCACGCGGTCGGCGCCCTCGATCAGTGCCGCGAGGAGCGTGTGGTAGGCGTCGTGGTCGATCGCGCCGGCCCGGAACCATTCCTCGATGCGGTCGCGAACGTGATCGATCCGGGCGGCGTTGTCGGGCGTGAAATACATCCGGCCGTGGACCGCGCCGGCAGCGCCGGCGGGCGAGTAGTGCTCGTGGATGAACCCCGGTTCGGCGGGGAGGCGGTTGAGCCAGGCGAGTGCGTGGCGCAGCTCCCGACCGCCGATCAGGTCCGCGATGCCCTCGAAGCGGGGCGGCGCCGTGACCTCCACGTAGGCGCGCGCGAAGACATACCCGTACTCCATGATGTCGGAGGCCGATGTATGGAACTGCCACCGCTTCAGGGCCCGTGCGACGCTGGCCGTGCCGCTGAACGGGTCCACGGCGCGGCCCGGCGCGATCCCGCGACTCCGCAGGACGCGCCGTATGAAGCCGAGCAGTCGCGTCTTGTTGCCTATGTACCGCAAGCAGTAAGGTCAGTTGGGGGATGGAGGCCGGCACGGCGCCACCAATGGCGTCCGGCGGGATGGACGTCCCAATATGCGCCGCGGGACGCCCCCGGTCCATCCTCATCCGCCCCCGCTACCGGGTTGTCGGCGGACCGGTGGGGACAAAGTGGGGAACAGCAGGGCGTCCGCGTGTTATATTGTCAGCGCATCGATCATCACTGAACCGCCCGGCGGGATCGCGGGCTACACACCGGTTTCACCGGGAGCGAATGGGACCGATCATCGTCGTCGCAGAGGACAATCAGCCGTTCCGATCCATGCTCGTCTCCACACTGGCCATGAACGGATACACTCCGGTTCCCGCCGCCGACGGACACGAGGCCCTGCTCCGCGTGAAGGAATCGATGACCGCCGCGCTGCTGATCGACGTGAGCCTGCCTGGCATGAGCGGCGTGCGGGTGGTGGAGGTATTGCGTGCGCAGCCTGAATGGGCGCACCTGCCCGTGATCGGCATGAGCGGCTATGACCTGCCGGACGACGAGGCGGAGCTGTTCACGTGCTTCCTGCACAAGCCGCTCGTCCTGGCCGAGCTGCTGGACTACCTCACCCAACTGGTCCCGCTGACCGCTCACGAGGATGGCTGACATGGACGACGGGACCCAGTATCGCGTGACCATCCGCTTCGGCACGCCCCGCCAGCAGTACCACGTGATGGATCTCACCGCGAATTCGCTTCGCGAGGCCATGCGCATGGCCACCGAGGATTTCCCGGAAGCCGCACTGCAGGACGCCGACCTGATGGAGATCCGCCGCCAGACCCAGCCCGACGAGCGCGAGTAGCCGGGCGCTACCTCGTCTCCAGCGCGCCCGACACCTCCACCAGCTCATCGAATTCGGCCGCGAGCGCGGCCCTGTCCCGTGCGAGACGCTCCTGGTGGTCGCGCCGGCTGAGCACGCGCAGGAAGAGCTGAGCGTCCTCGCGGAACCGGCTCCAGCGGTCCCGCCACGCGAGCGCCGCAAATCCGCACAGCGGCACGACGACCGCGGCAACGAGTGCGCCGCGCACGCCATCGAGCCATGCGCCGGCCGTGATCGCGACCAGCATGGTGAGCGGTACCGCGATGAACGCCGTCGCGAGCTTGTACGTCGCGACTGCCTCGTAATCGGGCCGGACCAGGCGCAGGGTGAGCTTCGGTGCGATGTACGTCGGGTACCAGATGATGGCGCCCGCGAGCGCGGGGAGAGCGACCACGAGCAGCAGCATTTTCTGAACGGCGATGTAGCGCACGGTTCCCGCGATCGTGTAACGCGGCGGCACGTCGCCGTCGGCCACGCCGAGCAGCTGCGAGCGGCGGCGGTAGCGACCGACAGCGCGTGCGAGGCGCTGGTGCCGTGGCGCGTCGTGCTCGCGCAGCCAGGCGAGGCCGCGGGCGAACGCACGCATGCGGGGGAGACGATCCGCCAGCGGATCGCGCTCGCGCCAGCGGCTCACGCCCTTCTCGCGGGCGTACAGCCGTTCTGCGGTGTCGATCAGCTCCGCGTCGCGATGTTCGGCGACGTTGAGTGTCAGGTCGGCGAGCCGGGCTGCAATGCGGTCCGTCAGGGCGCGTACGGCCGCGACATCGTCCGTCGCATGCAGTGCGCGCAGGTCCGTGATGTCGAACGGCGCGCCGATGACGGCGAGCACCCTGCCGCGGAAGCGGTCCTTGCCATGGTAGGTGAGGCCGACGGGCACGATCTTCAGGCCGAGCGACCATCCGGACGCGTGTTCCGCGCCGATGGCAATGCGTGCCGCTCCGGTGCGCATCGGCGCGAGCGATGGATCGGAATGGCTCTTTCCTTCCGGATAGATCTGCACAGCGTCGCCCGCGCGCAGCGCATCGATCGCCCCACGGAACGTCTCCTCGTTGCGATGCATCTGTGCCGGATCATCCTGCGCGCGGTACACCGGGAGCCCGCCGAGCCCGCGCAGCATGGTGCCCACCATGCGCTGCTCGAAGAGCGGCGCCTTCGCAAGCGGACGTGTCGGCCGGCCGGCCACGCGGAACACGACGAGTGGATCGAGCAGGCTGTTCGGATGATTGGCGACCACGAGCACGGGCCCGCCCGGGATGGGCCCGCCCACCTGTTCGATCGTCTGGAACACGCCAGCGGCCCAGCCGGCGCCACGCGTGATGAGCAGGCTCGCATCCATGCGACGAAGATGGCGCGGGCGTGGAGAACGCCACAAGAGTGATCGTCGCTCTCGCAGCAGGACGTCCCCGCCTGTACCTTCATGCCGTGCGATCGAAGGAATGGATCTATGAGGCGGCGGTTCGCGCTGCCATCCCCGCGCTGCGGATCGCCGCGCCGCTGAACGAGCGACTCCGCCGCGGCGTGCAGGGCCGGCGGTCATCCGTCCACTCACTGCACGCGTGGGCGAACGCGCATCGCGACGTGAGCCGGCCACTCCTCTGGCTGCACGCACCGTCCGTCGGCGAAGCGCTCATGACGCAGGCGATCCTGGCGGCCGCGCAGGCGGCGCGACCGGACCTGCAGTCGATCTTCACGTATTTCTCGCCGTCCGCCGAGCGCATTGCGCCGCGCGTCGGCGCCGACTGGCACGGCTATCTGCCCTGGGACCGCACCGCCGACGTCCACGCCGCGCTGGATGCGGCGCGGCCGCGCTGCGTCGCGTTCGTCCGCACGGAGATCTGGCCGGTCCTGGTGAGAGAGGCCGCAGCACGGCAGGTGAGCGTGCTGATGGTGAACGGAGTGATGTCACCCGACTCGAGTCGCCTCGGCCGCGGCGCCCGGATGCTGCTGGGCGAGGCGTACCGCAGGCTCGATGCGGTCGGCGTCGTATCCGCCGAGGACGCCGCGTGCTTCGCACTGCTGGGCATCGATCGCACCCGGTTGATCATCACCGGCGATGCCCGTTTCGACCAGGTGTGGCAGCGCGTGCAGCAGATCGATCGAAACCGGCCGCTGCTGCGACCGTTCCGCGCGCATGGCGGCCCCTGGCTGGTCTGCGGCAGCACGTGGACCGCGGACGAGGACCACCTCATTGCGGCCATGAAGAGCTCGCCCGGGTGGCGCGCCGTGATTGCGCCGCACGAGCCGACAGAGGAGCATGTCGAGCGGCTGGAGCAGCGGCTGACGGAAGCCGGGCTGAAGCACATGCGGCTTCCGGCGGATGCCGGGGACGCGGCAGTGATCGGTCCCGATGTCGACGTGGTCGTGGTGGATCGGGTGGGTGTGCTGGCGGACCTGTACGCGATCGCCGACGTCGCCTATGTCGGTGGCGGCTTCGGCACCGCGGGCCTGCACTCGGTGGTCGAGCCCGCGGCGCTGGCCGTCCCGGTGGTGTACGGGCCGCGTCTTGGGAATGCGCGCGAGGCCGAACGGCTGCGTCAGGCAGGCGGCGGCTTCGTCGCGGGCGACGGCGCGCTGCTCACCGCAGTGCTGCGGCGGCTGTTCGCGGACGCGGATGTGAGAACGCACGCGGGCGCTGCGGCGCAGCGGTTCGTCGAGCGGGATCAGGGCGGGGCGCAGGCCAGTGCGCGGCTGATACTGGACCGGCTGTAGGGCCGAACGGCGGAGAGGACGGCACCCCAACCGGACGCGGAAGCTGTTCTGCAGAATGGCGGACGGATGGTGTCAGGTTGTCATGGGCGTGGGAACGTGCACGGGCATGTTGAAGGCGCACGCACACGTTTACGGGCAGGGGCACGGGCACTGTCCACCATCTCTTCCCCTGCCCCCGCCTCCGCGCAGCGAACCTGCCCCGGCAGTAGACGGGGAAGGTGACTCGCGAGAAGAAGGTTGGCTGCCTCTGCCCGTGCACCTACACGTGTGCGTGCGCCTTCCACATGCCCCTGCCTCTGCCCGTTGCCCATGACAACCTGACACCGCCGTTCCATCCCCCGCGCCAGTCAGGCAGAATGGGTTCTAGACCGCGTCGTTGTTCCTCTCCCGTGGCCCCTCCGACTGCGGCGGGTTCTCCAGCTGCGCGATGTCGTCGCCCTTTCCCTCATCAGACCTCGTCCGCTTCTGCTCCGGCGCGTCCTGCTCGATCGCACGGTGCGGCGTGCGCTTGTCCGGATCGTGCTGACGCTTGTCCTCTTCCTGCAGCCCGCGGTTGCGCGTCTCGCGCTCCGCCTCGGAGCTCTGATCCTGCCCCGCCGATTTGGGATTCCGATCGGTCATGTACTCCTCCAGTAAGCGTTGTTGCCTGCATTTCACAGTGGCAGAAAGCGGACCGTTTCGGATTGACCGGCACCCGTCTCTCGGCTAGCTTCCTAACTCATGGGAGGATACTCAGTTACCATTGCGCCGCGGATCCTGGCCGGACTCCGGCGCGAGGCGGGCGCTACGGCGCCGATGGAATGCTGCGGCGCGCTCATCGGAGTCGTCGGCAGCCGGGAGATCGAGATCCGTACGCTGATCCCGGTCCCCAATACCGCTCCGGACCATTCCAGCTTCTTCATTGATGCGCCAACCGTGTTGCGGCTCGAGCGGCAGGCGGCCTGCGCCGGCGTGCAGGTCGTCGGGTTTTACCACTCGCACCCGACGACGTCGGCGGAGCCATCGTCGCGCGACCTGGAGCTGGCGGTCCCCGGTTACATGTACGTGATCATCGATGTGCCGCGCGGCAGTATCCGCTGCTGGCGGCTGCGCGATGACCGCAGCGGCTTCGACGAGCTGCGCGTGTCACTGCTCGCGGGCGCTGCGTGAGCGCAGTCGTGCAGCTCCCGACGGCGCTGCGCGAATACACGGCCGGCGCCTCCCGCATCGAGATCGACGCACCCGACGTGGGTGCGGCGCTGTCGCGTCTCTCCGAGCAGCACCCTCTGCTGCGTCGTCATCTCTACACCGACTCCGGTCAGCTGCGCGGGTACGTGCGCGTCTACCTGAACGAGAACGACCTCGACGAGCTCGAGCACGGAGTCCGCACGCCGCTGAGCTCCGGCGACGTCATCCTCATCGTGCCGAGCATCGCCGGCGGTGAGGACCCGCCGTCGGGCGAGGAGGGCCGTACCGCGGACGCGCCGGCGCCGGGAGAGCCGTTCTCGCGCGACGAGCTGAGCCGCTACGCGCGCCATTTCTCTCTGCCGGATGTCGGCCGGGAGGGGCAGCAGAAGCTGCGTGCCGCGCGTGTTGCCATTGTCGGAGCGGGCGGCCTCGGCTCCCCAATCGCTCTCTACCTCGCCGCGGCGGGGGTCGGTCGCATCGGCATCATCGACTTCGATGTCGTCGATCTGAGCAACCTGCAGCGGCAGGTGCTCTATGCCACCGGCGACGTCGGACGCAGGAAGGTCGATGTCGCTGCGGCCCGGCTGCGCGCGATGAACCCCAACGTGGATGTCCGCACGTTCGACGTGCGGCTCACGCGGGATAATGCGCTCGAGATCCTGAGCGACTTCGATGTCGTGATCGACGGCACCGACAACTTCCCGACGCGCTACCTGGTCAACGATGCGTGCGTGCTGCTCGGCAAGCCGTACGTCTACGGATCGATCCTGCGCTTCGAGGGGCAGGTCTCCGTATTCACCGGCCGGACCGCCCCGTGCTACCGCTGCCTGTTCCGTGAGCCGCCGCCGCCCGGGCTGGTCCCGAGCTGCGCGGAGGGCGGCGTGCTGGGCGTGCTGCCCGGCATCATCGGCTCGCTGCAGGCGCTCGAGGCCATCAAGCTGATCACTGGCACCGGCACCACGCTCGTGGGTCGGCTCGCCCTGTTCGATGCACTCACGTTCCAGTGGCGCGAGCTCAGGCTGCGCCGCAACCCCGACTGTCCCGTGTGCGGTGACCACCCGACCGTCACCGCACTCATCGATTACGACGAGTTCTGTGCTCCCGGAGAACAAGACATGGATCAACCGCAGGCGCCCAACGTCATTCAGAACATCACCCCGATCGAGCTGAAACAGCGCCTCGACGCGGGCGAGAAGATCACGATCATCGACGTGCGCGAAGAATTCGAGTGGGACATCGCGAACCTCGGACAGTTCGGCGCCCGCCTCATTCCACTCGACCAGATCCTCGAGCGCCGCTCCGAGATCGACCCTGACGAGGATGCCGTCGTGCTCTGCCGCTCCGGCTCGCGCAGCGCGGGCGCCATCCGCCAGCTGCGCGCCCACGGCTATGACCGTCTCATGAACCTGAAAGGCGGAATCCGGCGCTGGGCCGAGGAAATCGACCCGGGCATGCCGACCTATTAGGTACAGCACGTGCGGCTCGAAGCCGCCGAGGGCGCGGCTGGAGCCGGAAAATCCCGTTAAATCAAGGCCATTCAAGGGGTTACGCTCCAGTCCAGGTCCGTTTAACTTGGACTGTACAGCACACGTGCAGAGCAGCAGAGGAGAGCTTCATGGCGCAGCAGGACTTCGATGTACGCCAGACGGTGTCCGGATGGGTACGGGGTCGACGTCGCTACATGGCGGGGGCCCTGACCGCACTCGTACTCGTCGTGTTCGCGGTCGCGCGCTTTGCGCCGCCCGCGGATGTCGCGGTGGCAGAAGCCCCGGCCCCGGCCGCTGAGCCGGGCGAGCAGGCCACCATCGACAGTGCGGCGGCGGCGGTTGCCGATTCAGTGGCGGCTGCGGCGGAGCTGGCGGAAGCGGAGTCCGGGATCGTGCTTGCAAACGCATCGACGGAGCAGCTGTTCGGCTTCGCCTCGATCACGGACGGTGTGCCTCGGGTGAAGCGGCCCGACGTGATCAAGGGCCTGTATCTGAACGCCTATGCGGCCGGATCGCAGGCCAAGCTGGACCGGCTGATCGGCATTGCGAATCAGACGGAGATCAATGCGTTCGTGATCGACGTGAAGGAGGGCGGCGAGATCAGCTACAACTCGCGCGTTCCGCTCGCGCGTGCGATCGGCGCTGACCGCGCCTACATCACCGACATTCGGGGCGTGCTGCGCAAGCTGCGTGAGAACGGGATCTATCCCATCGCGCGCATCGTGGTATTCAAGGATGGCCCGCTCGCCAAGGCGCGGCCGGACTGGGCAGTTCAGCACGTGGACGGCGGCGACTGGCTGGACGCCGACGGCTACCGCTGGGTGGACTCGTTCAACCGGCAGGTGTGGGACTACAACATCGCCATCGCACGCGAGGCGCTCGAGCTGGGATTCTCGGAGGTGCAGTGGGACTACGTGCGCTTCCCGGACGTGCCTCAGTCGCTGATGCGGCAGGGTCACTGGCCGGCGGCGGAAGGGCGCAGCAAGGCCGATGGCATCCGCGACTTCATCGTGTATTCGCGTGAGAAGCTCGGCTCCTACGATGTGCCGATCACGGCCGATGTCTTCGGCCTGACGACGTCAGCCGGCACGGACATGGGAATCGGTCAGCTGTGGGAGAAGCTCGCGGATGTGACGGATGCGCTGCTGCCGATGGTCTACCCCTCGCACTATCAGCGCGGCTCGTACGGCATCGCTCATCCGAACGCGAGCCCGTACGAGACGGTGAAGACCGCGCTGGAGCACGGCGTCCGCCGCTCCGCACGGATGGAGGGGAGCAAGGCCCGGATCGTCGCGTGGCTCCAGGACTTCACGCTCGGCGCACCGCGCTATGACGCTTCGTACGTCCGCGCTCAGATCGACGCGGTCTACGATGCCGGCCTGAAGGACTGGGTGCTCTGGCATCCGGGCAGCAACTACACGGTCGAGGCGCTCGCATCCGCGAACGGCGCGGTTCCGCGTCTGCCGCGGCCGAACGGTGCCACCGTCATCGAGGCAGCGCCGAAGAAGCCCAGCGGACCGCTCGGGACGCCTATCCGGCAGTAGCCGAGCACACGGGGGTCCGCTCTCTGAGGCGAGGGCGGGGCTGCCTGAACGGATTTTTCACCACAGAGCACACAGAGCACACAGAGGGCCGTGTGGCGAACAGAGACTTCGCCGCACGGCCCGCTTCCTTTTTGTTTTAACAGAAAACAACTGCTTTGTTTTAACAGAAAACAACTGCAGCCGGTCGGTTGTATCCGTTGTTAACAGAAAAAAGGATGCCGGCCCCGCCGCGCATCCTGATTACCCCCGGAAAGCAACTCCGTGTGCTCTGTGTGCTCTGTGGTGAATAACGTCGTCGGGTAGCCCCGCCGAGAAAGTCAGAGTCCGCCCCGCTCGTCCGTATCGGGCTCGACCTTCGTGCTTGCGTGCGAGACGTGGGACGCCTTGCGCGCGGCCGGCAGCCCGGCATAGCGGGGTCGATGGAAGAGGAAGCCCTGCGTGAAGTGCACACCCAGCTGTTTGACGGTCTCGAACTCGTCGCGTCGCTCTACGCCCTCGGCGATGACCTGCGTGCCCTGGCTGTTCGCGAACGAGACCATTGTCTCGACGAGGTTCTGCTTCAGGAAGTTCGTGTCGATGTTCGCGATCAGTGAAATGTCCAGCTTGATGTAATCGGGCTCGAGGTTCGCGATCGAGCCGAGACCGGCATAGCCGCTGCCGGCATCATCGACGGCGAAGCGGAAGCCGCGCTCACGGAATGCCTTCAGGTACTCCTTGAAGCGCGGGTAGTCCTTGATCGCCGTGCGTTCGGTGATCTCGAGCACCACGCGGCTCGGGTCGGAGATGCCCAGCTCTTCCGGGTCCAGGTTACGGAACGTCGGATCGTCGAAATCGTGCGGGTCAATGTTCAGGAACAGGAACTGACCGTCCTTGAGCTCGTCGTAGATCCCGCTGACCGCGCGCTGGCGCAGCAGCCGGCTGAGCTCCCACACGAGGTTCGCCTCTTCCGCGACCTCGAACAGCACCTCCGGTGAACGCAGCTCGCGGCGCACGCCGCGGGCGAGTGCCTCGAAGCCGTAGACCTCCTCCGTCGCCGTCACGATGATCGGGTGGTACTCGATGAACACGGCGCCGTCGCGGATCGTCGATTTCAGATCGCTCACCTTGCGCGTGCGTTCCCACTGCTCCGCGCCGCGTGCCGCCTGCGCGGCCTCGCGTATGCCGCGGTAGATCAGCCGCTCCGTGCGTATCTTGGGATTGCGGAAGATGGTCGCCGCGCCGACATAGATGCCGCACAGTGCGGCGATGTCGTCGCCGTGCACATCCTCGATATTGGCGCGCAGGAAGCTCTCGAGCCGCTCGGAGATCATGCGCAGGCGCTGCTCGGCGGCGTAGGGCGAGGTCGGCACTTCGGTGAAGAGGATGAAATCGTCATCGGCGATGTGAGAGACCATCATGATGTTCTCGCCGGGCGACGCCTCGTTCGCATAGAACCGGCGCACGGCCTGGGCGGTGGTCTCGAGCACGTCGTCGAGCTTCTGCCAGCCGTAGATCTCCTCGATCTTCTCGTACCAGACAAAGTGGATGTAGAGAACGGTCAGCTCGCCGCGCCGCTCGAGCAGCTCGCGTGCACTCTCGATCATGACCGGCAGGGTGGGGAAACCGGTCAGCTTGTCGTAGAGCAGCTCCTCGTAGCGTATCAGCTCGGCAGCATCGGACGTGGTGCGGACGGACATTGCCCCGCGGGATCGTTTCTGCGCGATCGCCAGCCGGAGCTTCAGCTCCTCCGCACTGGTTGGCATGAGGACCCAGTCGTCGGCGTCGGCGAGCGCGAGGTTGGGGCAGTTGTGGTCCTCGGCACACGCGAACAGCAGGGCCGCATGCGCACGCCGGGCGAGTGAGCGCAGCCTGTGTACGTCGGTGTCGTCACTCAGCTCGACGATCATCACGTCCGGGACATCGCCCGGTCCCGTGCCGTTCGAGCTCAGCGCATCGGGCGTGTCGGCAACGGTGGCGCCCAGCTCGGCCGCCACCTCATTGATGACGGTGCGCAGCGCGTCGTCCCGTATCTGAGCGACAATTCTCACGCGCTCTTCTCTCGCGCCTTGAGGTTGAGCTCGACGCGCTCCCCCAGCTCACGCAGCTGAATCGGCTTCACGATGTAATCATCGGCACCGGCGCGGAGTCCTTCGTGCTTGTCGGCAAAATCACTGCGTGCGGTCAGCATCACGACGCGGGTACGGCCGAACTCCGGGTGGTTCTTGATGACGCGTGCAACCTCCCAGCCGTCCATCCCCGGCATCATCACATCGAGCAGGACGAGTGCGGGGCGGACTTCCTCCAGCATTCCGAGCGCCTCGTTCCCATCCTTCGCCGTCACGACCTCGTAGCCCTTCGCTTCCAGGAACGTTCGGACGATGTCGAGCGCATTGGGATCGTCATCAACGACCAGAACTCTTATGTCCGCCATAATGGCCACCGTTCTCCTTGGATCAACGCGGGCGCGTCCGACCTGAAACGAGCCATGCCAGCGCCCCTGCGACTGGTAGCAGCACGATCGCTGCCAGCCACCGGAGCCGCGTGCCCGCACCGCGTCGTGCGCCGAGTAGTGATGTGATGGCGAAGACGTTGAGGATGAGGACGATCAGCGCCAGGCCGGCTCTCATGCGACCTCCTCGGCGGAATCCGCCGGGGCCTGCTCAGCTTCAATGGGGGCAAGATCTGAGCCAGCCGGGGCCCGGGACGGGTGCCCGTCCGGCCGCGCGAACTGCAGCTCGTACAGCCGGGCGTACAGGCCGCGCTGATGCAGCAGCTCTGTGTGCGTACCTTCCTCCCGCAGCTCCCCGTGGTGCAGCACGATGATCCGGTCCGCGTTCTGGACGGTCGAGAGCCTGTGCGCGACCACGATCGAGGTGCGGCCGCGCATGAGCGCTGCGAGCGCCTGATCGATCCGGTGCTCGAGCGCGGAATCGACGGAGCTGGTCGCCTCGTCGAGGATAAGCACCTGCGGCTCGAACGCCAGCGCGCGAGCGAACGAGAGCAGCTGGCGCTCGCCCACCGACAGCGTCGCGCCACGCTCACCGAGCTGCTCGCCATACCCGCCCGGCAGCCGCGCGATCAGCGCATCAGCACCCACGCGCCGGGCCGCCTCCTGTACCCGCTCGATGCCCATGTCACTGCGTCCCAGCCGGATGTTGTAGTCGATGTCGCGGCTGAACAGGAACACGTCCTGGAGCACCAGGCCGATGCGCTCGCGGAGCTCGTGCACCGGTACGTCACGGATCGGCACGCCGTCGAACAGGATCTCGCCCCGCTGCGGCTCGTAGAAGCGCAGCAGCAGGCTGATGATCGATGTCTTTCCCGCGCCCGTGTGCCCTACGATCGCGACACGCTCGCCCGCCCGCACGTGAAAGCTGACGTCACGCAGCACCCACTCCCACTCCGACGACGCATGCTCGCCCGACTTCACGTATGCGAACCATACGTTGCGGAACTCGATGTTCCCCGATCCCGGGCGCGGCAGACTCGCGGGGACGAACGCGGGATGGTGTTCGGGATCCCGATCCCGCTTCCGATTCTGTTCAGCCGGCGTATCGAGCAGGTTGAAGATTCTTTCGGAGGACGCCATTGCGCCCTGCAGCATGTTGTACTTCTCCGAGAGGTCCTGGATGGGGCGGAAGAAGCGGCGCGCGAACTGGAGGAACGCGGCGACGGTTCCGACGCTGACCGCGTCGCCCATGACCTCGAACCCGCCGTACACGATGATGGCGGCGAGTGCGATCGCGGTCAGGATCTCGATGATCGGGAAGAACATCGCGTAGTACCGGATCGAGCGCAGGTGTGCCGCCAGGTAGTGCTGATTGATCTGGCGGAACTGCTCGTCAGCGGCGCGCTCGCGGCCGAACAGCTGGACTACGGCGACACCGGAGATGTGCTCCTGGAGGAACGCGTTGATGCGGGCGAGGCGGACGCGCACGTCGCGGTAGGCCTCGCGGATGCGGGATCGGAAGATGATGGCGACGGCGAACACGAACGGCATGACGGTCAGTGTCACGAGCGCGAGCTGCCAGTCCATTATGAACATGGCGGTGACAATGAGCACGAGCGTGAACACGTCGCCGAAGATGGTGACGACGCCGGAGCTGAAGAGCTCGTTGAGCACCTCGACGTCGCTGGTGACGCGCGTCATGGTGCGGCCGATCGGATTGCGATCGAAGTAGGGGAGCGGCAGGCGCTGCAGGTGCCCGAAGATCTGGCGTCGCAGATCGTACATGACGTGCTGGCCGAGCCACGTGGTGATCAGGGTCTGAACGGCCTCGAGCGCGAACGCGAGCAGGAGCGAGGCGAGCAGCGCGATCGCGAGGATGAGCAGGAGGGACACGTCGCCATCGGGGATGGCGCGGTCGAGGGCGATCTTCGTGAGGATCGGTCCGGTCAGCTCGACAGCGGCGGCCGCGAGCAGCACCAGGACCGCGGTAACGACGCGGGCGCGATGCGGGCGCAGATAGCCCAGCAGCCGTCGCATGAGCCGCGCATCATACGCCTTGCCGAGTGCTTCCTCTTCGTGCGAGGCTGCTGCTGCCACCCGGTGCTACTCCCTTCCGCGCAGGCGCTTCTGCTCCTCGCGCGCGCGGATCCGCTCCTCACGTTCGCGCAGGCGCGCATCCTTCGGCGTCTCGCCGCGCCGCCGCACCGAGATATCGACACCGCCCATCAGGCAGAAGCCGTTGATGCGCAGCACCGGCGAGGCGGGTGACGGATTGCGCGGGGCGGACGAGTGGCCGAAGCCGCCCATGATGGCGATGCCGCTCGCATCCACCAGCAGCTCGGGAGGCACCACGATATCCACGCCGCCCATCATCGCGAACACGAAGACCTCGGTCTCGCCCGGCGGCAGATCGACATCGCGGAAATCCAGGTCTGCTCCGCCCATGAACGCGATGACCACGTTCTTGCGGCCGGGCGACCAGTTGCCGCGCCGCTCGACGCCGCCCATGAACGCGATGAGCGTACGGTTCTCGCGGATCACTTCCCGTACGCGGCTGCCGGTGCCGACGGCGGGGGCAGGCTCGGGCGCGGGCAGGTCGAGGAGCAGCGCGTCCAGATCGGCCGGCGTCACGGCACGGTGGGCCAGGTCGATGCGCGTCTCCAGCTCCGTCAGCTCCAGGCGATCCTGCGCGAAGGCCTCGCACAGGCGCTCGATGGCGCGCTCGCGCTGCTCCTTCAGCTGCACCTGCGGGACGGGTCGATCCATGGCGCGTACATCTCCGGGAACGATTCGGGAACCGTTGTAAGTTCCACTGCAGAGTTGACAGCCGCAAGCGGCAGAGGCAAATTCCGCCATACCCTCCCCGGGAGTACCCTGACCCCCAGCTATGAACCGGATTCGCGCCTACTTCGATCGGATCCAGGGCCGTCTGCTGGCCGCCCTCGCCCCCGGCGCGCTCGCGATGCTCGTGCTGTTCGTGGTGAGCACGAACAACGCGCGCAGGTTCAGCGACCAGATCGCCGACGACGTGCTGGCCGTACAGGAGCGCGTCAACACGGCGTCGCGACTCGAGGGAGCCATCAGCGACCAGGTCAACTCGGCCCAGCAGTACCTCATAGATCGTGACCCGGCTGCGCTCGATTCTGCGCTGCATCACGCTGCGGTGGCGCAGGGCCTCCAGAGCATCATGCTGGGTGACCAGAACGTGTCCACACTGGCCCGCAGCCAGCTGGGCAACATACGCGTCGAGCACATCGAATCGATCCGGGTGCTCGAGAGCGCGCGGGAGGAAGTCGCTGCCGGTGACGCCGCCGAGGCGGCGGAGGCCATCCGGAGCATCGAGCCCGTGCTGCGCGGGGTGAGGGCACGCATCCGCGGCGTCACACTCGCCGAGCTGGAAACGCTGACGACGCAGACGAACGGCTTCGGCGAGCAGGTCGCAGCGCAGGAGCGCAACCTTGCCATCATCCTGGTCGTCAGCCTCCTGATCAGTCTGCTGTTCGCCAAGCTCACGCTGCGCGCCATCGAGCGGCCGCTCGGCGGGCTGGTGCTCGCGGCGAACCAGTTCGGCACGGGCGACCTGAACGTATCCGTCAACGGCCGGATGCCCGACGAGTTCCGGGTGCTCGCGGGCGCGTTCACGGGCATGGCGGACCGGATCCGCTCGGTCGTGGGGGAGACGGTCGCGACCGCGAACCGGATCGGCCAGTCGGCGGCGGACCTGTCGAGCATCTCGGAAGAGGTCGCGGCGTCGAGCGGTGAAGTGTCAACGGCGATGATCGGGATCACGAACGGCGCCGAGGAGCAGGCGTTCGGCCTGGGCACGGTGGACCAGGCGCTGGAGAAGATGCGGGAAGGCGCGAGCCAGATCGAAGACTCGTCCCGTCGCGTGGTCGAGCTGTCATCGCAGATCGGTGAATTGGCCACCACGAAGCGGCAGGACATCGGCAGCGCGCTCGCGATGCTGCTCGAGCTGCGCGAGGTCGTGCGCGTGTCGGCGAAGGAAGTGCGCTCGCTCGAGCGCGCATCCGAGAAGATCTCGACGTTCGTCGGCACCATTCAGGGCGTGGCGCGCCAGACGAACCTGCTCGCGCTGAACGCCGCGATCGAGGCTGCGCGCGCCGGCGAACATGGCCGCGGCTTTGCCGTCGTCGCCGACGAAGTGCGCAAGCTCGCCGATGGCAGCGCGCGCGCTGCGCATGAAGTCGATGCGACGGTCAGCCAGATCCGCGAGCAGATCGACGCGTTCATCGCGACCATGGAGACCGGCTTTTCGCGTGTCACGGGCGTGGAGGAAACGTCCAGGGGTGCCGAGGCAGCATTCGAGGAGATCCTCGCGGCAGTCGAGCAGGTAGCCGACGCCGCGCACCGCGTGGTGCAGTCGGCCGAGGCGAATCGCAGTGCGTTCGAGACCGTCGAGGACGCGGTGCGCAACGTCGGCGCCGCCGCCGAGTCGCATGCGGCCAGCGCTCAGGAAGTGAGTGCCGCCGCGGAGGAGCAGTCGGCCGCGACGCAGGAAATGAGCGCCGCGAGCGTCGAGCTCCTCATGTCCGCCGACCGCCTGAAGGAACTCGTGGCGGGTTTCAAGGTCTGATACAGGATGGGAATACTCGCCTGGATAGCATTCGGCCTGATCGCGGGCGGCATCGCGAAGTTCATCATGCCCGGCAAGGACCCCGGCGGCTGCCTGGGCACGGTCGTCATCGGCATCCTGGGCGCGGTGATCGGCGGGTTCGTCGGCAGCGAGCTGCTCGACATCGGCAGCGTCACGGGCTTCAACATCCGCTCGTTCGGGATCGCGATCCTCGGCGCGATCATCCTGCTCACGCTCTACCGCCTCTTCATACAGAAGCGGCCGCGCCGCTGAACATCAGCCCTCGGCACCTCTCCCGGCCAGCACCGCCAGCACCGCCTCGACGCTGACCTGACCGGCCCTGCACGCGACCAGTGCGTGGTACAGCAGGTCCGCGGCTTCTTCCGCGATGCGCTCGCCATCCTGGCGTTCACACGCGAGCGCCAGCTCCACGGCCTCCTCGCCCAGCTTTTTCGACCGGAGATTGCGGTCGCTCAGCAGCTTCTGCGTGTAGCTGGAGCCGGCGGGCGCGTCCGCGCGCTCGGCGATGACGCGGTCGAGAGCGGTCAGTGTCGGCGCGGCATCGAAGCAGTTGGCGGCGCCCGTGTGGCAGGCGGGGCCGGCGGGCAGGACGCGCGCGAGGACCGCGTCGCCGTCGCAGTCGCCGTGCAGCGACACCACGGTCTGCACGTTTCCGCTCGTATCGCCCTTCCGCCAGAGCTCGTCGCGTGAACGCGAGAAGTACCACATCACGCGCTCTGCCAGCGTCCGCTCGAGCGCGTCGCGGTTCGCATACGCCAGCATCAGCACTTCGCCCGTGTGTGCGTGCTGCGCGATCACCGCGATCAGGCCGCCGCCACGCGCGAAGTCGAGCCGGTCCAGCGCGGCGCTGTCGTCGATCCTCACTCGTCACTCCTCACGGATGCCGCCGCGTGCTCCATTACACCGGCCATCACAGGTCGCCGTGCAGGATGCGTCGCACCTGCGTGGCGAGCGCCGCATTCGTGGCGACGGCGCTGCTCACGCGATGACCGGTGCCGCCATCCCAGTCGGTGAACACGCCGCCGGCCTCCTCGATGATGGGGGCGAGCGCAGCCGCGTCCCAGAGCGACAGCACCGGATCGAGCATGGCCTCGGCCCTGCCCGTGGCGACGAGTGCGTAGCCGTAACAGTCGCCCCATGTGCGCGCGAGTCCCGCGGACTTCCGCAGCGCGTGCCAGCCGCCCGCGCGCTGCTCGTTCTCGATGTTCTCGATGTCGGTGGTGAGGATGAGTGCGCGGTCGAGTCGTGTCTCGTCGGAGACGAGCGCGCGCCGGCCGTTCCACCAGCAGCCGAGGCCGCGAGCGGCATAGACCGTCTCGCCGAGGGCGGGGAAGTGCATGACGCCGAGCGCTGCGTCCCCATCGTATTCGAGCGCGATGAGCACGCCGTAGAACGGCACGCCGCGCACGAACGTGCGGGTGCCGTCGATCGGATCCAGGATCCACCGACGGTCGGCGCCCGCGTGCGTCTCGCCCTCCTCCTCACCGAGGATTGCGTCCGCGGGATAGCGCGCGCTTATCAGGCGCCGTGCGATGCGCTCCGCGGCGCGGTCGGCTTCCGTGACAGGAGAGTCGTCCGGCTTCGCTTCGGCGGCAATGCCGGTCTGGTAATGCGCGAGTGTGCTGCGTCCCGCGCGCCACGCGACTTCGACGGCAAAGTCGAGCACGTCGCGGAGCTGTTCGCGGGTCACGGCTGCGGCATCTCCATGGGACCCATGCGGATGTCGATGCCGGCCTCCGCCAGGAACCGCTTGAGTGCACCCACCGTCGTGACGCCGTCGTGCAGGATGCCGGCGAGCAGCGCCGCATCCGCGCCGGCGAGGAGGAACGCATCGCGCACGTGCTCCGGCGTACCGGCTCCGCCGCTCGCGATGACGGGCACGGAGACCGCCTCGCCCACGCGTGCCGTGAGCTCGAGGTCGTAGCCGGCGCGGCGGCCGTCCTGGTCGATGCTCGTGATCAGGATCTCGCCCGCGCCGAGCTCGGCACACTTGTGCGCCCACTCGACCGCGTCGAGCTCCGTTACGTTGCGGCCACCGTGCGTGAACACGCGGTACCAGGTCGCAGGCGGCGCGGCGCCCGAAGGTGGAGCGGCGCCCTCGGTGTGTGCGATCAGCTCGATCTTGCGTCGTTCCTGCCGCGCGTCGATGCTCGCCACGATGCACTGGCTGCCGAACTTGTGCGCGGCTTCGCTGATCAGCTCCGGTCGCGTCACCGCGGCCGTGTTGATGCTGACCTTGTCGGCACCGGCGCGCAGTGCGAGTGCGACATCGGACACGTCGTTGATGCCGCCGCCGACGGTCAGCGGGATGAACAGGTTTTCCGCCGTCTGCCGCACGGTGTCGAGCAGCGTGCGCCGCCCTTCCGCCGACGCGGAGATGTCGAGGAACACGATCTCGTCGGCTCCTTCGGCCTCGTATCGCTGCGCGAGCTCGACCGGATTACCGACATCGCGCAGGCCCTCGAAACTCACGCCCTTGACGACGCGGCC
The DNA here is from genome assembly GCA_035461085.1 of Longimicrobiales bacterium. Taxonomy (GTDB): domain Bacteria; phylum Gemmatimonadota; class Gemmatimonadetes; order Longimicrobiales; family RSA9; genus SH-MAG3. Next base: position 32,891 of record DATHVW010000053.1, read on the forward strand.
ATCCTTGACGTCGAGACAGACGATAACACGCTTGCGCAGCATTACGGATTTTCCTCCCCCATGATCTGTACGCCGCCCTTCGTGCTGAACACCGCGCCCTGCGGTGTGAGCGCCTGGCGCAGGGCCAGGCCCACGGCCTTCACCGCCGCCTCGACCACATGGTGCCGGTCACGCCCCCGTAGCACGCGCACGTGCAGCGTCATGGCCGCGTTCTCCGCCAGCGAGCGGAGGAAGTGGTCGTAGAGTCCGGACGGTACGGGCCCCTCGTAGAAGAACCTGCCACCGAGATCGAGCGCGGCATGCACGAGCGCCTCGTCCATGGGCACAGTCGCGGAGCCGTAACGGGCACAGGCCGCCGGCGTCTCGCGACGCAGTGCGATGCCCAGCGTGATCGCGACGTCTTCCACCAGGTGATGTCGCAAATCCCCGGCCGCTTCCACCTCCAGCGACAGGCCCGCGTAACGCGCCAGTGTGACCAGCATGTGGTCGAGGAACGGCTCCGTCGTCGCGATCCGCGGCGCGTCCACGCCAGCACGCACGCCGCCGCCATCCGCGTCGGCCCCGGCCCGGAGCACGATGCGGACCCGCGTCTCACCCGTCTCCCTGGAAAGTGCCGTCATACGTACTCCCGCGCCACGGCCGCCGGATCGAGCGCGCCGGTGTAAAGTGCCATGCCCACAACTGCACCCATTACGCCAGTGCGGGAAAGTGCAGCCAGATCATCCGCTCCGGCAATCCCGCCCGATGCGAGCACGGGGTGCGGCGACTGCGCCGCCAGCCTGCGGAAACGCTCCGTGTCCGCGCCGCTCATGCGCCCCTCGCGCGCGACATCCGTCACGAGGACGCCGGCGAGCGGCAGGTCGGCGATCCGACCAAGCAGATCGCCGACCGTGACACCCGCGGACTCGGTCCAGCCGCGCACCACCACGTCATCGCCTCGCATGTCCGCCGCGAGAACGATCCGGTCCGGCCTGCTAGTCGCGATCTCCTCGAGCCACTCACGATCGGTCACGCCGCGCGTGCCGACCACCACCGTCGCCGCCCCCGACTCCATCAGCTCGCGGACACGCTCCGTGGTGCGCACGCCGCCGCCGACCTGAACGTGCGCGTCATCCGCCGCCGCGATCACCGCGGTCACGGCGTCGTCGTTGCTGCCGATGCCAAGCGCCGCGTCCAGATCCACCACGTGCAGCGCCGTGAAGCCGAGCCGCACCCAGTCGCGCGCGACCGCCGCAGCGTCCGGCAGACTCACCCGCTCCTCCTCCGGGCTCCCGCCGACGAGCTGCACCACGCGGCCGGCGCGCAGGTCGATGGCGGCGTACACTATCATGTGCCCACCTGCGCGACGAAGTTGCCCAGCAGCTGCAGCCCCGCGGCACCGCTCTTCTCCGGGTGGAACTGCACGCCCCAGACGCTGTCGCGGCGCACGGCGGCGGGGAACCGCTCGCTGCCGTAGCGGCTCCAGGCGATCACCTCGGATTCATCGGCCGGCTCGACGACGTAGCTGTTGGCGTAGTACCCGACGAACCGGGACAAACCGGCGAAGAGGGGGTCATCGACCATCTCGACGTCGTTCCAGCCCATGTGCGGTACGCGCCGGGCGGTGAGCCGGCGGCTCCTGCCGCTCAGCGCGGACACGCCGCTGCCGGGGCCCTCCTCGCTCCCGTCGAAGAGCAGCTGCATGCCCAGGCAGATGCCCAGGCACGGCAGGCCCTGTGCGATGGCGCTGCGCAGCGCATCGACGCCCGGAGCCAGGTGAGCCGCCGCACTGCCGAACGCGCCGACGCCCGGAAGCACCAGGGCGTCCGCGCTCAGTGCATTATCGAGCTCCGTCTCCACCCGGACGTGTGCGCCGCTGTTCTCCAGTGCCTTGGCCAGGGAGTGCAGGTTCCCCGTGCCGTAGTCCACCACCGCTATGTTCATCGATCACCCGCCATCGTGTTGAGCACTTCGTCGAATGCGTCCAGGAATCGCTGCATCATTTCCCACGGTCCGATGCTGACGCGGATGCACTCACCGGCACCCGTGAGTGCGCTGAATGGCCGCACCGCCACTCCATGCTCACGCAGCCGCATATTCCACGCGGCGGCGCTGCCCGGTATCCCTGTCAGCAGGAAGTTGGCCGCGGATTTCCACACTGTCATTCCGCGGCGCTCCAGCTCCTCTCGGAGACGTGTACGGCTGGCGCGCACCTCCGCAATCCGGCCGGCCGCCCAGTCCCGGTCCCGCAGGGCGGCGAGCGCGGCCGCCTGCGCGACGCCGCTCACCTTGTACGGTCCGCGCGACTTCTCGACCTCCGCGATGAGGCGGGCGGGGCCGATGGCGTAACCGACCCGGAGACCGGCCAGGCCGTACGCCTTGGAGAATGTGCGCAGGACCAATGTACGATCCGATGCGACGGCAGCCTGCACGAAGTCGTCATCCGCGAAGTCTGCGTACGCTTCATCGATCAGCACCACGCCCGCCGCTTCCCGACTGACGCGTTCCACCGCCGCGCGTTCGAACTGGGTGCCGGTCGGGTTGTTCGGCCGGCACAGGTACGTCGCACCGGCGCGAGCCGCAAGCAGCGCGTCGGCATCGAGCGTGAAATCCGCGAGCAGCGGAACCGCCACGGGATCGAGCGCGTTCATGCGGCCGAACACGGGCACCATGCCGAACGTCGGATCGGGATACGCTACGCTGCTTCCAGGCTCGCAGAACGCCCGCAGCGCGGAATCGATCACATCGTCGGAGCCGCAGCCGGTGGCGATGTTGTCCGGTGCCACGCCGTGCAGGTCCGCGAGCGCGCGACGCAGCTCGTCCGCATACACGCTCGGATAGCGCGTGATCAGCGGATCGGCCGCGCTGTCGAGCACGCGGCGGACGCCGGGCGCCGGACCGAAGAGATTCGTGTTGTCGCTCAGATCGATCGCGCACGGCAGCCGGCCGGGATCGTACGGCGTCAGTGGCGCGTACGCCGCGCGCAGTCGAACTGTTGGCGCTTCCGCACGCGCCTCCGCGCCGCGCATGTCCGCGCCGTGAGTCTTCGCGCCGCGCATGTCCGCGCCGGGCACCTCTGAACCCCGCAGCTCTTCACCGCGCAGGCGTGCTGCGAGCGCATGGGCCGGGAGGCCTTCGGCATCCGCGAGCACTGCGGTCGGTCGTGCGACGGCTGCTGCGGCGGCGGGCGTCAGCTCCTGATACGTGGTCCAGCGCACGAAGTCGGCGCTCGACAGTCCGGCATACGCGCGGGCCAGGCCGGCGGTCGGCAGGACGTGGTTGGCGCCGGTGATGTAGTCGCCGAACGCGACGGAGCTCGGCGCACCGAGGAAGATGGTGCCCGCGGCCCGGATCGAAGGCAGCAGCGCGCGCGGATCGCGTGTCATGACGAGCAGGTGCTCCGGCGCGTAACCGGCGGCGAAGCGCGTTGCGTCGTCGAGTGTCGCCGCAGTCAGCAGTGCGCCGCGTGCAGCGAGTGCGGCGCGGATGATACCGGCACGCGGCTGATCGGCGAGCAGCCGGTCCAGCTCGCGCGCCGTACGATCGATGAGCGATGCGTCGGTCGTCACGAGGACGGCGGCGGCGTCCGGGTCGTGCTCGGCCTGTGCGAGCAGCTCGACGGCGACCAGCGTCGCGTCCGCAGTATCATCCGCGATGATCAGTATCTCCGAGGGTCCGGCCGGCGAGTCGATCGCCACGGTGCCGGTCAGCTGCCGCTTCGCTTCGGTCACGTACGCGTTGCCCGGTCCCACGATCTTGTCGACGCGCGGGACGGATGCCGTGCCGAGCGCGAGCGCCGCGATGGCACCCGCTCCGCCGAGCGCGAATACGCGGTCCGCGCCGGCCAGTGCGCATGCCGCGAGCACGGCCTGCGGCGGCAGCCCGTCCGACCCGGCCGGCGAGCACACCACGACCTCCCCGACGCCCGCGACCTTCGCCGGGACGACGCCCATCAGCACGCTGCTCGGGTACGAGGCGCGGCCGCCGGGCGCGTACACGCCGACACTGCGGAGCGGCTCCGCACGGCGGCCGAGACGCATCCCGGGCATCATCTCGACCTCGAGCGGTGCAGCGATCTGTGCGCGGTGGAACGCCTCGATGTTGCGCGCGGCGAGCTCGAGGGCGGCGCGTACGTCCGCATCGAGCGATTCGAGCGCGCGCCTGCACGCTTCACGCGGAACCTCCAGCGCGGACAGCTGCACGCCGTCGAAACGCGCGACCTGATCGCGCAGCGCTGCATCACCCTTCTCACGGACGTCCGCAATGATGTCCCGCACCGCGCGCTCGACTTCCGGATCCGTCGCACGCCCGCGGTCGAACAGTCGGCGCCGGTCGCGCGCGGTCAGCTCGGCGATCGAACCGGTGAGCAGGTCCACGGTCGGCGCGCTCATGGCATCAACCGCTCGATCTTCGTCACCAGGATGCCCTGCGCGCCCACCTGCTTCAGCTGTGCGATCGTGCGGTAGATGTCGCGCTGTGCAACGACCGCGTGCGCTGCGACGAACTCGCCGCCATCGAGCACGTCGATGATCGTGGGGCCGTTGATGCCGGGCAGGATGCGCTTGATCTCGGGGAGCACGCCGCGTGGCACGTTGGCCATGAGGTAGCGCTGGCCCTGCGCGCGGAGCACGGACTCGAGCGCGCCAGTCAGCTCGCGGACACGGACACCCGTCTCCGGGTCGTCCAGTACGGCGGCGCGCGCGATCAGGAGCGCGCTCGACTCGAGCACGGTGGCGACCTCGTGCAGGCCGTTCACTTTCAGCGTGGACCCCGTCGATACGAGGTCCACGATGATGTCGGCGAGGCCGATGTGCGGGGCGATCTCGGCGGCGCCGGAGATCGGCACGAGCGTCACGCTCCGATCGATGTCCTCGAAGTAGCGGCGCGTGAGGTTCGGGAACACCGTCGCGACGCGTGCGCCGGGCTGGACATCATCGATCGAGTTGATGTCGCTGTCGTCGCGCGCCGCGACGGCCAGCCGGCAGCGGCCGAAGCCCAGGTCGAGGAGCCTGACCACGTCACGGCCGTATTCCGCGACGAGATCACCGCCCGTGATGCCGACGTCCGCGGCGCCATCGGCGACGAACTCCGGGATGTCACGCGCGTTGACGAAGAGCGCGGTGAAGTCGGGCCCGAGCGACGCCTGGAGCGCGCGGTCGCGCATATCCAGCTCGAGGCCGGCGCGCTCCAGCAGCTCGCGCGCACTCTCGGCCAGCCGGCCCTTGTTGGGTAACGCAATGCGTATCATGTGTGCCGTCATCAAGTTTCAGGGACAAAAAAAGCCGCGGCCTGTCACAGTGGACAGGCCGCGGCGGCATGCGGAGCAGCGTCGGCTGAACGCTACACGCCCCCTTCGCGACCTGTCAGGCCGTGATGGTGTGCGTGGTGGCGATGCTGCCGGTTCAGGTTCCGCATGGACGGCAAGCTAGCGGCTCGCGGCAGAGGTGTCAACGAGATGCGTCCCCGGTCGAGCCCTCCGTTGGCAGAACGCCCGCGCGCGCCCGCAGCAACCGCGCGAGGTACTCAGCGGCCTGTTCCTCGGCCCAGAACCGCGGCTTCCAGGGTGAGCCCTCGATGAACCCGACGTGGCCGCCATCGTCCGTAACCACCGCCGTCAGGTGGGGGTTCGCGGCGACCTGCGCATGCGGGAAATGGGAGCCCGGCAGGAACGGATCGTCGGCCGCGTGCAGCAGCAGTGTGGGCACGCGGATGGCCGGCAGGTAGTGCATCGAGCTGGAGCGCGTGTAGTAGTCCGTCGCATCGGCAAAGCCGTGTATGGGCGCAGTCGCGGCATCATCGAAGTCGCGAAAGGAACGGGACGCGCGGATGCGGTCGATGTCGCATAAGCCGTCCAGCTGAGCCGCCTTGGCATCCGCTTTCGCGACGAGCGATGCGATGAAGCGCGCGGTGTAGAAGCGCCCGATGCGGGACCGGTCGAGTCCGTCCGCGCCCGCACCGAGGTCGTAGGGGACGGACACGGCCACGGCGGCGGACACGAGAGAGGTTGCGTCGGCGCCGAGCTCGCCGAGGAGCTTCAGCATGGCATTGCCGCCGAGCGAGAAGCCGATCGCGCCGCGCGGCACGTCGGGGTAGCGCTCCGCGAGCAGGCGCAGCACGTGCTCGATGTCGGCGGTGTCGCCGGAATGATAGAAGCGCGCGTTGCGATTCGGCTCACCGCTGCACGAACGAAAGTTCAGGCCGAGCGCGCGTACGCCGCGGCGCGCGAGCTCGCGATAGGTGTTGATCGCGTAGCCGCGGCGCGCGGAGCCCTCGAGTCCATGCATGAGCAGCACGACGGGCGCATCCTCGGCCAGCGACTCCGGCACCACGTGGTCGAGATCCACGAAGTCCCCATCCGGCAGGTCGATCCGCTCGCGCTCGAAACGCGGCTCGGCCGGCCGGCGCAGCAGACGACCCGCGATCGTCTGTGCGTGCGGGCCCGGCAGCCATGCGGCGGGGCGGAACGGTCGCGCGTGGAATCCGTTCCGCGCCTCCTTTCCATTCATGCCTTCGCTCCCAATGTTACGTGACGGACAGTCCGTGCGTCGCCTCGCTCCTCCATTGACAACCCGTCGGGTACCCGCTGCCATGACCTTCGATCCCGCGCCCTGGCGCATGGACACGCCCGCCGCCGTTGGCGGACGCATCCACCTGAACAACGCCGGTGCCGCGCTCATGCCGCGGCCCGTGATCGCGGCGGTCACCGGCCACATCCAGCTGGAAGTGCAGCTGGGCGGCTACGAGGCCGCCGATGCCGCGCACGCCGACATTACCGCGGCCTATGCCGACGTGGCACGTCTGGTCGGCGGCGCAGCGCGCAACATCGCGATGGTCGAGAATGCCACCGTCGCGTTCGCACAGGCGCTCTCCGCGTTCGACTTTCACAGAGGCGACGTCATCGTCACGACGCGTAACGACTACATCTCCAACCAGCTCATGTACCTGTCGCTCGGCAGGCGGCTCGGCGTCGAGGTCGTGCGCGCGGAGGACCTGCCGGAGGGCGGCGTGGACCCGCAGTCGGTCCGCGAGCTGGTGCGCACGCGAAGGCCCCGGCTGGTCGCGGCGACATGGATACCGACGAATTCCGGCCTCGTCCAGCCCGTCGCCGACATCGGCAGCGTCTGCGCCGAGGAAGACGTCCCCTACCTCATCGACGCATGTCAGGCGGTCGGCCAGCTCGAGATCGACACCGCCACGCTCCACTGCGACTTTCTCGCCGCCACCGCGCGCAAGTTCCTGCGCGGCCCGCGTGGCGCCGGGTTCCTGTACGTGTCGGACCGCATGCTCGAGCGGCAGGCGGCGCCGCTGCTGATCGACATGCGCGGTGCGCGCTGGACGCAGGCGGAGGAATGGGAGCTCGCGGATGATGCGACGCGCTTCGAGAACTGGGAGTTTGCGTACGCCCTCGTGCTGGGGCTGGGTGCTGCCGCACGCTACGCGCTCGACGTCGGTGTGCGCGAAGCCGGCGCGTACGCCGCCACCCTCGCCCGGCGGGTGCGGGATGGTCTCGCGGGCGTGGCAGCCGCACGTGTGCTCGATCACGGTGCGCACCTGGCCGCCATCGTTACTGTCGAGCTGGCGAACATCAGCCCGGACGACGCCGTTCAGGCGCTGCGCGAGCAGGCCATCAACACCAGCGCCGTCCACCGCGGCAGCGCGGTGATCGACATGGACGCGAAGGGAGCAAAGGGTGCGCTCCGCATCTCACCGCACTACTCCAACACCATCCGCGAGATCGACACGCTGCTCGGCGCGATCGAGGCGCTCGACTGACCACAGCGGCGGGCGCGACGCGTCCGCCTCCGGCAACGCACCGGTCTACTTCGTGACGCGCGGCGCCTTCGCCACCTTCCGGCTCTCATACCGGGGCAGATACACCGTGAACGTGGTGCCTTCCGCATCGGAGGATGTCACCTCGATCCGGCCGTCGTGCGCAGTGACGATGCGCTCGGAAATGTAGAGGCCCAGGCCGAGGTTGCCGACGGGTCCGCTTGCCGAGGTGCTGCGCGGCCATTCCTTGGCCTTCATGGGGTTGAAGATGCCGTTCAGCTGCCCGGGCGCTATCGTCGCACCGCGGTTGTGGATCGCAATGGACACGCACTTCTCATCTCCCTGCACGTCCACATCGACGCTGGTCCCCGGCGCGCTGTGCTGCACGGCGTTGCCGATCAGGTTGCCGAGCGCCTGGCTGACCCGTGCTTCGTCCCACTCCCCCGTCTCCTCCTTGCGCGTGTCCACGGTGATGGTGCGATCCGGGTAGGCGCCGGAAACCTCATCGACCACGTCGCGGACGACCCTGCCCACGTTCATCCGCGCTCGTACAACGGGGATCCCCCCGCCGAGCCGGCTGCGTGTGAAGTCGAGCAGGTCCCCGACCATCTGCGTCGTGCGGGCGGCACTGCGCGCGATGCGCTGCGTCAGCGTGAGGTGCGGCTCCTTGAGCTCCTTCAGCTCGAGCATGAATTTGGCCGACGTGTAGATCGCGCCCAGCGGTGTACGCAGATCATGGCCCAGGATGGCGAGGAAGATCTCCTTGGACTGCTGGAGGTCCTGGCTGAACTGCGTGATCGACTCTGCGAGCGCCTGGTCGATCGCCTCGTTGAACCGGGTCAGGTCTTCCACGTCCTCGGGCACGAGCGGCCCCTTCTGCTTCGTCCACAGCCGGATCACGCTGGCGCGCAGCGCGCGATACTCCGAGGCCATCTGCTCCACCGTGAACCCGCTGCTCGCGCGGTCGGCACCGTGGTCCTCGGCGGCCGTGGTGCCCGCCGGACCATCCGGCTCGGCCTGCCCCATGGACTTGTCGGACTGCTCCTGCCGTCCCTGCGGCGTCTTCAGGTCCGCGGCGATCACGGTCAGCATCTCATCGGCATGATCCCGCAGTGCCTCGAGGTCCATGCTCGTGCTCGCTGGCTCACACGTCCGGGCAAAGGCGATCCATTCGGCCAGGATCGGTTCCCGGTTGGCCAGGATGAAATCGGCGAGTCGCATCGCATTTCTGCCTTGTCTGGAGGTTTCCGCCCCCCTCTCCCCGCACGTTCGCTGCCACGGGCGCGGGTGTGGCGCCCCCTGGCGCCGTCCACCGCCCGATCCCGCCCCGGGAACCACTGAAAATGAGGGAGCCAAACGCGTTTTCCGGGGTATCAGTTTTCGTGAAGTCCACAATTACGATCCGCAACGCGCGGCAGCATAATCTGAAGGGCGTCGATCTGGACATCCCGCGACGCTCCCTCGTCGTCATGACGGGTCCGAGCGGCTCGGGCAAATCGTCGCTCGCCTTCGATACGCTCTACGCCGAAGGGCAGCGTCGCTACGTCGAATCCCTGTCGACGTACGCGAAGCAGTTCCTCGACCGCATGGAGAAGCCGGCCGTCGACATGATCGACGGGCTCAGCCCGGCCGTGGCCATCGAGCAGAAGAATCCGACCAAGACCAGCCGTTCCACGGTCGGTACTGCGACGGAGGCCTATGACTTCATGCGCCTGCTCTGGGCGCGTGCGGGTCGCACACACTGCCCCGAATGCGATCGCCACATCGTACCGGACACGGTGCAATCCGCTACGGACGCGGTGCTGCGCCTGCCGGAGGGGGCCCGGCTGCTCGTCACGTTCCCGCTCCCGCGCAGCGCCCGTATCACGCACGAGACGGTGCTCGAGAACCTGCGCGCGCTCGGGTTCCTGCGCGTCGTCGCCAACGGCGATCTGCTCGACCTCGACGACCCGGCAATGGAAACCGCGCCGCCGGTGGACCTGGCCGCAGCGGGCGAGCTGCTCATCGTCGCCGACCGGCTGATCATGCGCGACGACATGCGTGAGCGCGTGGCCGACTCGCTCGGCACTGCGTTCCACGAGGGTGATGGCGAAGCCGTTGTGATCACGCAGCCGGATGGGGTGCGGCTGCTCTTCTCGGAGCGCTTCCACTGTCCCGATCACCCGGACGTGAAGTTCCTGGATCCGACGCCGCGCCTGTTCTCGTTCAACAACCCCTACGGGTCGTGTCCGACGTGCACCGGCTTCGGTGCGACGCTCGAGTACGACGCGGCTCTGATCGTGCCGAACGCCTCGCGATCCCTGAAGGAGGGCGCGGTCGATCCGTGGGAGAAGCCGCGCTACAAGCGCTATCGCACGAAGCTGCTGTCGTTCGCGAAGGAGAAGGGCGTCTCGACCACGGAGTCGTGGGCCGACCTGCCGAAGGCCTTCCGCGATGAAGTGATCCGCGGGCGGCGGCGCGGCTTCCAGGGCGTGATCCCGTTCCTGAAGTCGCGCGAGAAGAAGCGCTACAAGCAGTACATCCGCGTGTTCCTGCGGCAGTACCAGAGCGCGCTCGAGTGCGCCGACTGCCGCGGCTCACGCCTGCGCGGCGAGGCGCTGCACGTGCGCGTGGGCGGCATGGACATCGGCACGGCCTCGCGCCTGCCCATCCAGCGCCTGCGCGGCTGGCTGAGCGACCTGATCGACGGCGGCACCGCGGAGCCCCTGACCCCGCAGGAGCATGGCATTGCGGGGCCGATCGCGCGCGAGCTCGGTGCCCGGCTGTCGTTCCTGGACGATGTCGGGCTCGGCTACCTGTCGCTGGACCGGCAGGCGCGCACGCTCTCGGGCGGCGAGGCGCAGCGGATCGCGCTCGCGAACTCGCTCGGATCGCATCTCATGGATACATTGTATGTCCTCGATGAGCCGACCATCGGGCTTCACCCGCGCGACACCGACCGATTGCTCGCACTCCTCGCCGCGCTCCGCGACCGGGGCAACAGCGTCGTCGTGGTGGAACACGATCCGGCAGCGATCGCCGCGGCGGACCACGTCATCGAGCTGGGCCCCGGCAGCGGCGAGAAGGGCGGCACGATCGTCTTCGAGGGCAGCTACCGGGAGCTCGCGCAGGCGGACACCGCCACGGGCCGGTACGTCTCCGGCCGCGAAGCCCCGCTGCCGGTGTCGCGCCGCAAGCCGACGCGCAACTGGCTGCGGCTCAAGGGTGCGCGCCAGCACAACGTGAAGAGCGTGGACATCGACGTGCCGCTCGGCGAGATGACGGTCGTCACGGGCGTCAGCGGTTCGGGCAAGAGCACGCTCGTGCACGATGTCCTGTATCGCGCGCTCGAGGCGCGGCTCGCGGATGGCGACACGTCCGCGAAGCGGCACCTGGGCGAGGTCGTGGGTCACTACGACGACCTCGAAGGGCTCACGACGATCGATGCCGTCGTGCTCGTGGACCAGGCACCGATCGGCAAGTCGCACCGCTCCAATCCGGTGACGTACATCAAGGCGTTCGACCAGATCCGCACGATCTTCGCGGAGCAGCCGCTCGCGAAGCAGCGCGGTTACGGACCCGGTCACTTCTCGTTCAACGTGAAGGGCGGCCGGTGCGAGGCGTGCCAGGGCGAGGGCGTCGTCCAGATCGAGATGGTGTTCCTGGCCGACGTATTCCTGCCGTGCGACATGTGCGGCGGCGCGCGCTACAGGCGCGAGACGCTCGACGTGAAGTACAAGGGTCTCGACATCAGGCAGGTGCTGGACCTCACGATCGACGAGGCGATCCGCTTCTTCATTCGCGAGGACCGTCTCGGCCAGATGCTGTGGCAGCTGCAGCAGGTCGGC
>DATHVW010000054.1:0-12524 GCA_035461085.1 Longimicrobiales bacterium
GCGTGTCGGCGACGACATGGAATCGCATGTCGGACGGTGCGTCATCCGGCACGTGATCGACCACCGCGCCGCGTGCACCGGCCGCACGCGCCTGCCCGAGATAGGCATGTGCGTCGTGCACCTCGCCGCGCAGCGCCACGAACAGCTCGCCGCCCTTCAGCTGGCGCGTGTCCGTGCTCACGCCGGTGAACATCACGTCCTCATCGCCGGACCGGGCCGCGATCCCGAGCGCCGCCGTCACCGCCGCCTCACTCCAGGTTCTCATGCAGCACCCCGGAGCAGGTTGGCGACGACTGCACGCTCATCGAACGAGCGCTTTTCCTGTCCAATGATCTGGTACGTTTCGTGGCCCTTGCCGGCGAGCACGATCACGTCCTCCGGGCCGGCCGTCCGCAATGCGTGTGCAATCGCGTCGGTGCGGTCCGTGATCCGGACGTGCGGCGCGGACATGCCCTTCTCGATGTCGTCGATGATGGCGTCCGGATCCTCCGTGCGCGGATTGTCCGACGTCACCACCGCGAGGTCGGCGTGCGCCTCCGCGACCGCGCCCATCAGCGGACGCTTGCCCCGGTCGCGATCGCCGCCGGCGCCGAACACGACGATGATGCGGCCGCTGGTGATCGGACGGAGCGTGGTGAGAACCCGCTCGAGCGCGTCAGGCGTGTGCGCATAGTCGCGCAGGACCGGGCACGGGGTCTCGCTGATGATCTCGAGGCGCCCGGGCACCTGCGGGATCGTCGCCATCGCGGCGGCCGTCTCGTGTACCGTGAATCCGAGAGCGAGACAGGAGGCGGCTGCACCGAGCGCATTGTAGACATTGAAGTCGCCGGGCAGCGGGAGCACCGTGCTCGCCTGGCCGTCCGGCGTGTGCAGCTCGAACCGCGCGCCGCTGGCGCTCAGCTCGATGTCGGTCGCGCGGACATCGGCATACCGCTCGATGCCGTACGTGAGAGACGCCGGCGCCTCGCGGGCGAGACCGGCCCACGCGCGGTCGTCGGCATTGATGATCGCGCTGCCATCGCGCTTCAGGAGATGGACCAGCGAGCGCTTCGCGTCGCGGTAGCTCTCGATCGTGCCGTGATAGTCGAGATGGTCGCGCGACAGATTCGTGAACAGCGCGACATCGAACTCGAGACCGTGCACGCGGCCCTGGTCGAGCGCATGCGACGACACTTCCATTGCGACGGATCGAATGCCGCGATCGACGAGCACACGCAGCGTGCGCGACAGCTCGACCGGCCCCGGTGTGGTGAGCGACTCGCTCCCCGGCAGCACCGACCCGTCCTCGACGATCGCGCCGAGCGTCCCGAGTGATGCCGCCGGCTCACGCTGTGACAGCATGTGACGCAGCACCCATACCGACGTGGTCTTGCCATTCGTGCCCGTGACGGCGATCAGCCGAAGCGAGTGCTCGGGCTCCGCAAAGAACACGCTGGCGGCGATCGCTGCCGCGCGACGCCCGTCACGCACGACGATCTGCGGAATGTCCACATCGCTGACCGCATGCTCGACCAGTGCGGCCACGGCACCGGCCCGGGCGGCGGCGCCCACGAACGTGTGGGCGTCCACGGTCGATCCCGACCACGCACAGAAGAGGTCGCCCGCCGACACGTTGCGGCTGTCATCGGTGATGCCGGACACGCTCACGTCCGGAACCACTTCCTCCACGAGCAGATCGGCCGCGCGCAGTCTGCGCGTCAGCTGATTCATCGACATGTAACGCGCCTGCGTCATGCGCCGTCTCCGGCAACGACACGGATGACCGAGCCAGCGGCCGCTTCCACACCCGCGGCCGGCACCGTCCGCATGACACGACCGCTCCCCTCGAGATGCAGGCGGAATCCCGCTTCATGCAGGCGACGCACGCCGTCCCGCAGCGCCATGCCGCTCACGTCCGGTATCACGCGTACGTCAGTTTCGAGCGACTGCTGAGCCGATGTCGTCACCGTGCGGCTCGAGGCCAGCTGCACGACACCCGATCCGCTCGGGCGCGCAGCCGCCGGAGCCGGCGGCGTGACCGTAGCCGCCTGCACGGAGCGCGCGATGGCGGAACGATCGATCGGCGTGTTCCGCGTCGCGAGCGCCGCCTCGAGCGTCGCGCGCGTCACGGGCGCCGCTGCCAGACCGCCGTAGTACTCGCCAGCCGGCTCGTCGAGCTTCACGATGAACACCAGCTGTGGATCGTCCGCCGGAAAGAACCCGGCGAACGACGCCGTATATGCACCCGGCCGGTACCGGCCGTTTTCCGCGATGCGGGCCGTGCCCGTCTTGCCCGCCACGCGGAACGACGCCAGTGCTGCCTGCCGGCCCGTCCCGAAATCGACTGCATCGACCAGTACGTCGCGGATCTGGTCTGCTACCTGCTGCGGAATGACTCGCCTCACTACTCGTGGCTCGAATACCTGCTCCATACGTCCGTCACGGGAGCGCACCTCCCGTACCAGCCGGGGCTCGAGCAGCAGACCGCCGTTCGCCAGGGCGGCGTACGCCATCGCCATCTGCAGCGGTGTGACGGCGATTTCGTAGCCGATCGAGAGGCGCGAAGGAGAGGACCAGGACCACCGCGCGGTGCGCGGCAGCCGGCCACCGGATTCCGTAGGATAGGCGACACCGGTCGGCGAGCCGAAGCCGAATCCCCGCAGCGCGAGGTACTGCTCGCTCCGCTCCATGCGCTCCGCCATCTTCGCCACGCCGATGTTCGACGATTCGCGCAGCGCGTCGCCCAGCGTCATCCACTCGTGGGCGTGCGTATCGCTCAGCGACAGGCGCTCGAAGAAGCCATCCTCGCCGAACACACTGTCGCGCAGCGTGGCGCGGCCCAGAGACAGCAGTGCGGCGACGGTGAACGGCTTCATCGTCGAGCCCGGCTCGTACGGCACCATTACGCCGCGCCAGTTGCTCGCACGGCCGTCGCTGCCGCGACTCACCGCGGCGAGGATCTCGCCTGTACGCGGATCCGCCATCACCAGCTCACCACCCCGTGCGCGATTCGTCGATATCGCGTCGGCCAGTGCCGTTTCGGCGATCTCCTGCAGGTCGTAATCGATCGTGAGGTACACGTCGCGGCCGGCGACGGGCTCGATCGCGCGCAGCATCGCACCGGGCAGCGTGCGGCCGCGCGAGTCGCGCCGCACCACGGCGCGCCCCGGTCGTCCGTTGAGCACGGAGTCGAACTCCATCTCGATTCCGCCCTGCGCCACGCCGTCGAGGCGCACGGGGCCGAGCAGCTCACGGGCGACTCCGCCGTTCGGATAGAAACGCCGCTGCACACTCTCGAAATGAATCCCGGGGTGGCCGTCGAGCGCGTCGCGAACGTCGAGACCGTAACGACCGGGCAGCACGACCCAGCTGCGCCTGCCATCCGTGTAGCGGCGCGCCTCCGCCTTCGTTGCGTCGAGATGTCTCACGAGGAGGGACATGACGCCGTCGCGATCGGCGATCTCACGCGGCGCGATCGCAACGCTGAATACTTCGTGGCTCGCGGCCAGAGGCACGCCGTCGCGATCGTAGATCGTGCCGCGCGGTGCTTCGAGGTTGAGCGTGTCGCCCTGCTGATCCAGCGCACGTGCACGCCATGACTCGCCCTGCATGGCACCCAGTTGGAATGCGCGGCCCGAGGCGAGCGCGGCGCTCAACAGTACGCCGGCCAGGAGAATGCGACGTCGCACCTCCGGGCTCCTTCCGCTCGCTCGGGCCGCCATCAGGGCCGCTCCGCCACCGTCAGCAGGCCACGCCCCGTCAGATCGGCAGCATCGCCGCCCATGCCTGCACGCGCCGGCGCCTGCAGGAATACGATTTCGTCTCCGGCCGGTGTCCGCAGCCCGAAACGCTCACGCGCCACGGCCACGATCCGCGTCCGGCTCTCCAGCCGCTGGATCGTACGCTGCAGCTCCGAATGCTCCGCCTGCAGCAGCGCCCGCTCCGCACGCGCCGCATCCAGCGCGCGCAGCTCTTCCAGCGCCCGGCTCTGCCGCCACACCACCATACTCAGCGAGCCGAACAGCAATGCGCACGCAATGCCCATCCGGATCGCCCCCGTGCCACGCTTCATACCGCCTTCTTCCACGCACGCAGACGCGCACTGCGCGCCCGGGTGTTCTCTGCAACTTCCTCTTCTCCCGCCATCACGGGCTTTCGCGTCAGCGTCCGCCCCAGCGCGGCACCCCGGCAGCGGCACACCGGCAGCTCCGGAGGGCACACACAGTCGCGGCTCCACTCGCGAAACGCGTCCTTCACGATCCTGTCTTCCAGGGAGTGGTACGACAGCACCACGAACACGCCCGCCGACTCCAGTCGCTCGCGCAGCGCCACCAGCGCACGCTCCAGTACCGCCAGCTCGTCGTTCACCGCGATGCGCAGCGCCTGGTAGATGCGCGCGCGGTCCTGCACCGTGATGCGCGGGCCGTAGAACCGGTCCAGTACCTCGTTCAGGTCATCACTCGTGCGGAACGGCTGCTCGGCGCGGCGGCGCACCACCGCCGCGGCCAGCCGGCGCGAACGCCGCTCCTCCCCGTAGCGGTAGAAGACGTCCGCCAGGTCCGACTCGGGCCAGTCGTTCAGCAGGTCCGCCGCCGTCGGCGCCGCCTCCACCGCCGCCATGCGCATGTCCAGCGGAGTACCGGCCCGGAACGAGAAGCCGCGCCCGCCTTCGTCCAGCTGATGCGATGAGACGCCCAGATCGAGCAGCGCGCCGCTCAGCGGACGCGTCTCCGCCTCCGCCGCGTCGGCGAAATTGGCGTTCACCAGCTCCACCCGGTCCCCGTAGGGCTCCAGCCGTAGTCCAGCCACCTCGAGCGCCTCCCTGTCCTGGTCTACGCCAATCACCCGCGCCGCCGCACCCGTCCGAAGAATCGCCTCCGTATGGCCCCCGCCCCCCAGTGTCCCGTCGAAGTAAAGCCCGCCGCGCTCCGGCTTCAGGTACTCCAGTACCTCCGCCACCATCACCGGCGCATGGTACCCGCGTTCGTCCGCCACTATCGGAAAATGTCCGCGGCGTGCTGACGGAAGTCCGGCGCAGCGCCCTGCACTGCCTCATCGAACTTCCCGGGGTTCCAGATCTCGACCTTGTTGATCGCTCCGACCAGCAGCGCCTGGCCCTCCAGCTCCGCCGCGCCACGCAGCGACGCCGGGATCAGGATCCGGCCCTGCGCGTCCGGCGTCACTTCCACCGCGCTCGACATCACCGACAGCACCCACATGCGGCCTGATGGATCACGCATCATGGCCTGCATGCGCTCCTCCACTTCCAGCCATTCGGTCTCGGGATAAAGGGCGAGCGCCGGGGGGTAGGCCTGCACGAGCACGAAGCGCTGATCCGTCGCCTCACGACGGAACTGCGCCGGCAGACTCAGTCGACCTTTCTCGTCGAGCTGATGCTGAAAGCTGCCCAGGAACTTCCCTCCCCTAATGGGAGATCGGGTACCCGCCATGCTCCGCTACGCCGTCCAATCGTGCCTTGGGATGCCATCATTCCCCACCTCTCCCCACCCGACCCCACCAAAGTACCCATCGCCCCCCCCACGCTCAAGGGTTTTCCGTCCCGCCATGGGACCGCATTTCACATGCATGGGACGGGGCCGGTTTTTGCATGGTCTTCCGGCCCACGGAGGAGCATGAAGCGGTCAATTGCAGTGGTGGTGAGACCCCCCGGAGACGAGGCGCGGCTGGAAGCGCTGCGCGCGGCAGTGGAGGCCGTGCGGAGCGCAGGGCATCGTGTGGGGGTGCGGCTGACGTTCGAGGGCGGCGACGCGCGGCGCTTCGCGCGCTCGGCGGCGCGTGCAGGGTGGGACGTGGTGGTGGCCGCGGGCGGGGACGGGACGGTGAACGAGGTGGTCAACGGCCTCGCGCGCGTGCACGGGCGCACCCTGATGGGTGTGGTGCCCATGGGCACGGCCAACGATTTCGCGTCCTCGCTGGGCGTGCCGGAAGATCTGGAGGCTGCACTGCGGCTGGCGGCGGAGGGTCCGGCGCGCGCGGTGGATGTGGCGCGGGTGAACCGGCGGTGTTTCATCAACGTCTCGACGGGCGGCTTCGGCGCCGACACATCACAGGAAGCGAGCCGCGCGCTCAAGAAGCACCTGGGCGGATTCGCGTACGTGCTGCGTGGCGTGGAGAACATGATGAAGTTCGAGGTGCACTCCGGTCGATTCAGCGCGGGCGGTGAAGTGGTGCATGACGGCGAGTTCATGTTCTTCGCGGTGGGCAACGCGCGCCAGACCGGCGGCGGCACGCCGCTCACTCCGCTGGCGGAAGTCGGTGACGGACGACTGGACATCATGCTGGTGCATGGCATCTCGCGTCTGCAGTTCATGGCACTGCTGCCGGATCTGAGGGCCGGTACTCACCTGGACAGCCCTCACGTCAGCTACTACCGCGCCGACCGGTTCGACGTGGAGGATGCGGGCGACATCGTCGTGAACGCCGACGGCGAGCACGTCGCGGGCGAGGCGTATCACTACGACGTGCTGGCCCGCCCGCTGCACGTGGTAACAGGTGCTACGGATCCCATCGACAGCTGAAGCCGGGCTCCGCAGGAAATTTCTGTCCTCACGGTAACACGGGGCCGCAAAAAAACCGGGCCGCCCTTTCGGACGGCCCGGTGTGCTGCTCTTCGGGATGAAGAGTCCTGCTCAGCCCATGCCGATCAGCGCCTTTGCCATCTCCATGTACTGCTGCACGTTCTGCAGCAGTGTGGCGCGCTGGGCTGCCTGCTCGGTGTAGCCGCCGGCGCCTTCGAGCATGACCTTCGCCCGCTCGAGGATCGGCATGGCGCGGCGTGCCGGTGCGGCCGTGGTGGCCTCACGCAGCAGCGCATCGGCCTGCTTCACCAGCGCGTAGCCGTGGAAGAAGTTGATCATGCCCACGGTGCGATCGGACTTGCCGATCTCGCGCGCCGACGTGAAGAAGCGGATCGCCGCTTCGGGCCGGCCTTCCTGCGTGACGTTGTAACCGCGGACAGCGATCTGCTGTGCGAGGTTCTCTGCCTGGTCCTGCTGCATCGAATTCGATGCCAGGCCGGCCTTCACCGCAGCCACCGCACCGTCGACGTCGCCTTCGCCGAACAGCATCACGGCCTTGCGGAACGCAATGCCCGGCAGGTTCGGATCAAGCGCCGCGGCCTTGTCCATCGCGGCGATCGCCTGCTGGGTGCGGCCCGCCTCACGCAGGATATCGGAGTAGACGAGCCACGCCTGCGCATCCTCGGAGCCGGTCGTCGCCTGTGCACCGATCTCGAGTGCCTTCGCCTGGTTGCCCACGTTCTTGTACGCGAGCATCAGGTTGCGGTACACGGTGGCGTCCGTCGAGTCGCCGCGGGCCTGGATGGCGCGGTTGTAGTAGTTGATCGCCTTCTCGAAGAACGCGTTCGCCGCATCCGTGTTGCCGTTGGCCGGACCGGCCTGCAGCGTCTCGAGACCGGCATTCATCGCGAAGTGGCCGGTGTACTCGAGCAGCGCCCCACCCGCCTCGGGGGCGGCGGCGGCATCCTCGACGAGCGCGAGGGCGCCCGACGGGTCGCCGGCATTGGCCAGGTCATGCGCGATGCTGAGGCGGACGTTGTCATCGCCCGGGTTCAGCGCGAGGTACTCACGGAAGTACTGCTGCGAGACGTCCTTGCGGCCGAGCTTGGACGCGAGGATACCCGCGGCCAGCATGGCGTCGCCGTTGATCGGGTCGATCTCGAGCACCGTGCGGTACGCCTCGAACGCCTCTTCGTTGCGATCCATGTTCATCAGCGCCGAGCCGCGCGCATAGTGCGCCGACACCGACTTCGGATTCAGCTCGATCGCCTGCGTGCAGAGATCGAGTGCACCCTGCCAGTTCTGGCTCTGGATGTTCTGGTCGCAGTAGAGCACCAGCGAGAGCTGCTTCACGTAGGTCTGGAACGACTGCACGACCTGCTGAGCGCCCTGCTCCGGCGATGAGAATGCGAACTGCGGCACCTCGAACGCATCGCCACCGCCGGTCGGGTGGAAACTGGCCGTGACCGCACCCGTCGCCTCATCGAGCGTACCACACAGCACCAGCTGTGCGATGTTGCCCTGCGCCGCGAGCTGACGCCACTTCACGCAGTCCATGTCGGACTCCTTGAGTCCGAACTTCTTGAGTGCGTCCTTCCACTCCTTCTCTTCCGTCGGAGCGTGCGTCGGCATCTCGTTGATCTGATCGCGCACCTGATCGGCGAGGCGGCCACCATTGCGGGTGGACTTGCCCTCGGCGTTCACGAACGCAGGCACCAGGACGCGCATGCGGCTCTGCACCTGCGCGGCGGCGGGAACGGCATCTCCGGCGAGCATGGCGCCCGCCAGGAATGCGACCCCGAACACGGTGTGACGTGGATTGAAATTGCGCATCTTTCGGTTCTCCATCCCGAAGGAACCCCTGATACCACCCCGGCAGGAGGTGGCCCTCGCTACAGCTACTAACCTGAAAATCCCTGAAAGTTCGCCATGCCAACCACTTGGCGTACTTCTGGGGGCGGCTGCTCCGTGCGGTTCAAATCTTATCTGGAGATGATCCGCACATAGTACCCGCGTGGGATGCATGGTGCAAGTCCCGCACCCGCAATTCGTCCCTGAAAAGATGGCGGGATTCGGCGCCCGCAAGCCAATTCGTCCCGTCTCCGCCCGCCCCGGTCCCTGTGGCGTGTCCTCCACAGGGAACACCATTTGCACCCTCAGTGGACACCCATACAGGAGAGGCAAGGGATGGAGATGGAAGGCCGGACGACGGAGGAGGCCGAGGCGCGCGAGCAGCTGGTGCGCGCCGTGAGCTCGCTGACGGGCGCGCCGCACGAGCGGCGCCACGAGGCGCTGATGGAATGGGCGGAAACGGAGCTCAGCCTCGAGCGCGAGCTGGCGGAGCAGATATACGCGCTGGCGGAGGAAGAGGAACTGGAGCCGGTCTACGCGTTCAACCTGGTGCGCTCACAGATCGGGGTGCAGGAGCTGGAAGAGCCGGAGCAGGACATGACGGAGGAGGCGGTGCAGCAGGCCCCGCCGGACTGGGTGGCGGAGGATGCAGTGGAGCTCGAGGACGTGGTGCTGGAGCGGCGTCTGCGCGCGAGCTTCCGCCGGCTGCGCTCTCACCTGGAGGAGAGTGCGTCGCCGACGGAGGCGGTCACGGCCTTCCTGAAAGACGCCGACGTGGGTCGCGTGCGGCTGCGCTGAGGACGCCGCCTCAGCGCGTCAGGTACTCGACGCTCATCTCCGTGGTGTTCAGCGGTGACCGCTGCATCGTCCGCCGCGGGTCCGGATTGCGCGTGGAGACCAGCCGCTCGGTGAAGTCGACGCGCTCTTCCATCAGGTCGAGCCGGCGGTTGATGTGCTCGAGCAAGGCGATCGTGCGCGCACTGGTGTCGTCCTGCGTGCGGGCGTGCAGGCGATCGGCCGACATGGCCTCGAGCAGGCCGCCGAGCTTCTTCGTGATCGGCCGCAGGATCATCACCGCGGCGATCGACATGAACATGCTGATGGGGATGAGCGCTTCCACAGTACACCTGCTTCGCTGAGTCCAGACCAACCCGGGTGCCGGGGCGCGTGCCGTACGCAGCGTACCATACGGCAGCGGCCCCGTTCCGGTTTCGGTTCAGCGCGGCAGCGGCTTCGAGTTGTTGGACGGGTCGATGTCGAGCAGGATGTTCTCCGGGTCGATCGTCACCGTCTCCGGCCGCTCCGCGGTCGTGATCGTCACGGCCTGGCGGGGCTCACGCGCCGTGAGGCGGTAGACCGAATCGCCGGCACGGATGTCTACGGGCATCCAGATTCCGCCCTCGCGGATGACCTCCGCGCGCGTGACCCAGCTGCCATCGGCCGCCTGCTCGAGGCTCACGTCGCCCAGCCGGTAGTCCAGCGTTTCGGTGGTGTGGATCCACTGATCGAAGAACCAGTCCAGGTTCTCGGGACTGGCGTCGTTGAACGCCTTCCGCAGGTCGGCTTCCGTCACGTGCTGCAGTGCCTTGTCCGCGTAGTAGTCACGCAGCGCCGTGCGGAACACGTCATCCCCCACCATCCAGTGCAGCATGCGGAAGACGAGTGACGGCTTCGTGTAGGTCATGGCGCTGTACGTGGCAGGGTCACGGAACTCGGCGGACGGCAGGGCGATCGGCTGTGACCGGCCGGCCTGCTCGAGCCGGCGGATGCCGTTGAGCGAGCCCTCCCAGTTGACGGGCCGGCCCGCTTCCTCGTGGGCCCAGTTCGTCAGGTATGAGACGAAGCCTTCGTCGAGCCAGCCCTCGCGCCATTCGTTGTTCGCGAGAATGCCATGCGCGAAGTTGTGCCCGACCTCGTGCAGGATCAGACCCTCCGAGGCGGAACCATCCATGACCATCATCGGGAATTCGGTGCCGCCGTTCTCGATGCGGTGGACGTTCGTGATCTGCGGCCACGGGTAGGGGCCGAAAATCTCCTCGAAGAATTCCAGCGCATCCACCGTCCGTCCCGCGGCGACGCCGCCGTCCCATGCCGTGTCGCCGGGCTGATACAGCACGTGCACCGCAATGTCGCCGTGTGCGTCCTGCTCGTAGATGTAGTCCGGATTCGTGGTCCAGGCGAAATGGTGCACGTCCTCCGCGCGCCAGCGCACGTGCTTGCGACCCTCGGCAGGCGACTCGGCCAGGAGTCCAAGCGAGGCAGCGCTGGCGGGTGCGTACGCGTCGCGGCGCAGGCGGGGCTCGGTCCCCGGAACGGCCGCGGCGCCGGCCCAGCCGGGATCGCCCTCGACCGGAACGCCGGTCGCGCCGATCACCTGATCGGCGGCCACGTCCATACTTACATCGAAGTTCCCGAACTCGCCGTAGAACTCGCCCTGCGGCATGAGCGGCTGCACGGCCCAGCCACCGCGATCGTATACCGCGACACGGGGATACCATTGTGCAAAGTCGTAGTGCCGGCCGCGACGCCCCTGCCTGCGCGGCAGCGTCGACGGCCGCGCGTCCCACGCGATGTCCACGACGACGCTGTCGCCGGACTGAACCGTCTGCGGGAGCGGAACGGCCATCACCGTCGAATCCGGTGCGCCGGGATAGATCGGAGTGATCTCGACGCCGCCGACGGACACGTGGTGCACGCGCTCGAACGCGTGCTCGTCCGGGCCGAGATCGGTGAACCGCCGCTCCCCGTATTCCAGCTCGCGACGCGCCCACGCGCTGTTCGGGCGGAACGCGTTGAGGTGCAGGTGGAACCAGAGTGTATCGATACCGGCGGGGGCGTTGTTCCGGTAATGCAGACGCAGGCGGCCGTTGAGGACCTCCGCGGACTCGTCGAGGCGGGCCTCGATGCGATAGTCGATGTGCTGCTGGAAATACGCGGTGTCGCGCGTCGCGGTCACGCCGGCGGGGTCCTGGGCGGCAAGGCCGGCGAGGAGGAGTGAGAGCACCAGCATGTTCACCATTCTTTCGCGAGGGACAATGGGCGTGGTTCAGTCGGTGGCGCGCACGCCGGCAGCCGACAGCTATTCGGCACGATACCTAATAGCTAGCTTGGCGCCGGGGGTTCCGTCAAAGCCGAGCGAGCGAGGGTGATGCACGACGAAGGGCCGGCCGGACGGCGCATTCCGCGCGGGCTGCGCTACATGGCGATCGGCGCGTTCTTCTTCAGCGTGATGAGCCTGCTCGTGAAGCTGGCCGGCCAGCGTGTGCCGAGCCAGGAGATCGTGCTGGCGCGCTCGCTCATCATGGCCGTGATCAGTTTCGTCGCACTGAAGACCCGCCGCATACCGGTGCTGGGTGCGCGGCGTCGCCTGCTGGTCGTGCGCGGACTGCTCGGATTCGGCGCACTCAGCTGCTTCTATTATGCGCTCGTCCATCTGCCCCTCGCCGACGCCACCGTCATCCAGTACACGAACCCGGCGTTCGCCGCCGTCTTCGCGGTGTTCGTCCTCGGCGAGCGCATGCGCACCCGCGAAGTGCTGTGCATCGCGTTGAGCATCGCCGGCGTGCTGCTCGTCGCGCGTCCGGGCTTCCTGTTCGGCACGGGTACCGGTCTCGACCCGACGGCCGCCGCCATCGCCCTGCTCGGTGCCATCCTGAGTGCCGCTGCGTACGTGACTGTCCGCCTCCTCGCCGCGGAGCACCACCTCGTCGTCATCTTCTACTTTGCCGTCATCAGCTCGATCGGCTCGTTGCCGGGCACGCTCGTGAATCCCGTCGTGCCCGGCGCGCTCGAGCTGCTGCTCCTCCTCGGTGTGGGCATCAGCACACAGCTGGGACAGATCTACATGACGCGGGGCCTGCACCTCGAACGGGCCGGCCGCGCAACGGCCACCTCGCTCATCCAGATCGTGTTCGCCGGCATCTGGGGTGCTGTCTTCTTCGCGCAGATACCCGGTCCGGCCGGTCTGATCGGCGCAGGCCTGATCATCGCCGGCGTGCTGCTGCTGGGCCGCGGCTGACAGCCGTAGCGGTGGGCCGGCGGCTGCTTGCCTGTGCTGCCGCCGAAGCTTCAATTACGGGCGCGGCCCGCTGTCGGGCCGCCCGCTGAGTGTGGAGCGATGGATACGAAGCGACCGACCAATCCCGCCGCCGAGGA
>DATHVW010000055.1:0-5323 GCA_035461085.1 Longimicrobiales bacterium
GCCTGCGCGAACGCGGCAAACCGCCCAAGCTCGCCCTCACCGCGTGCGCCCACAAACTGCTCACTACCCTGAATGCTATGGCTCGCTCAGGCGAACCCTGGAGGCTCGAGAATGCTTGACTTCGAATACAGTTGCTAACGCCTCGGGCGTAACCTGCAGGCGCCGAAGGCGACTGACAGGTTCACGCCCCTGTTAGGCCGCCTGCCAGCGGGGCTTCATTGGGCCTCGGCCTCGAATACACGGAGCGCTGCCACTTGCCAGAATTCACCACGTCGGACCAGAACATAGGTCGCGCGATCACGAGTGGGCTCACCAACGGTGAACTCAGCCGTGCAGTCGGCAACGGCCACGTCCGGAGTCAAGAATCGCAGGGATTGCACGGTCAGCGTGATCCGACGCTCGACTGGCGCCTGCGACCAACGCTCCTCCCAGAAGGCTCGAATCGCCGTACGGCCGACCACGCGGCGGCTCCGGGGGAGAATGAGATCCCCATTTTCCGCGAACACAGCAGCCGCGGCGGCGTAGTCTCGAGCGTTCAGAGCGACGCCGGTTGCCTCGATCGCCCGTCGCACTGCTTGTTCGTCGGCGGACGGGTCTTGAGCAGGAAGTGGGCTGGCCGAGGCCAGCACCATGAGCGCAATAAACGGGGAAACGACACGCATGGCGACCTCCATCTTCTGTGTGTTCTCGCAGCCACCACAGGCATTTCTTGGCGGCCTAACGCAATAAGTTCAGCTGCGAGCCCGTCCAGCACCCGCGATATCTGCACTGCTATACGAGCTCTCTCTAGCGACTTTCAGCCCGCACAAACTGCTCGTCGGCTGCAACGTTCACGTTAGGCCGCTGCTGTCCGGCGCGCAGTTCACGCACGCCGCGCGAGCAACGTCGCTATGGTCATGTTCGCGGTCACGTTAGCGGCCGTGATGAACGTGTCGACGATAATGTCTACCGCGATCAGCAGACCGATCGCCTCGACAGGCAGGCCAAACGCGATGTAGATGGGCGTCATGACGAACAGGCCGCCGCTGGGTATGCCGGGAGAGTAGAAGCTGAGCGCGCCGAGTGCGCCGGCGACTGCAACCGTCTGCGCCGCGTCCAGCTGGACGCCGAACAGCTGCGCCATGAACAGCGTACCGGTGATGCGTGCCACGGGGGACGCGAACTTGAACACGGCCACGGCGGCGGGCAGCACGAGGCCGGTTACGGTGGGCGGTAGCCCGAGCCCGTCGCGGGCGCCGGCCAGCAGAGCCGGCAGCGACGCGAGCGATGAGCGCGTCCCGAAGGCCACGGCCTGTGCCGGCGCCACCGCGCGCGCGAACTGGCGCAGCGGCACGCGGCCGCCGAGCACCGCCACGGGATAGAGTGCGCCGAGCGCGACGACGACGAGCGTGCACATGACGAGCACGCCGTGGCCGAGCGCGCCGGCCAGTGCCGGCCCCGCTCGGGCGGCGAGGGGCAGCACCAGCGCCAACACGCCGGCGGGCGCCACGGCCAGGATCCAGCCTGCGACGACGAACATCGCGTCCGCGATGACGCGAAAGAACGGCACCACATGTTCGCGCGCATCCGGCACGCGGGCCAGGGCGAGGCCGAGTACGGTGCTGAACAGCACTAGCGGCAGCATGGCGCCGTCCGCCGCGGCACGCACGGGGTTCGCCGGTACCAGTTCCACCAGCCAATCGCGGAATGGTGGCAGCTCCACGGCCGTCGTGGCCACGGAGCCGGTCGCGACCCGGAGCGTCGCCACTGCGGCCGGGTTCGGCCGGATCAGTGCCAGCAGCGGCGGCGCCGCGAGCAGCGCGAATAGCGTGCTGCCGGCGATGAATACGGCGAAAAGCGCCACTGCGCCGCCGCCGATCCGGCGCGTCGCCGCAGTGCTCGCGCCGCCGGCTACGCCGACGATCAGCAGCGAGAAGACCAGCGGCACGACGGTCATGCGGATAGCGTTCACCCACAGCGCGCCCACCGGCTCGATGGCGACGGCGGCGGCGCCGAGACCCGGCACGTCCGCTACAGCGATGACGATGCCGAACGCCAGGCCCAGCACCAGCCCGATGAGCACGCGTATCGCCAGCGACAATGGGACCTCATGGACAGGGGGCGTAAAGGCAAAGGTAAGCACGAGCGCCGCCGGCCAACAATGACGCCCCGACGGGCCCATAAGTCTGACTCATCATTCACCGTACCCGAGGCGGCCTAACGCCATTGAGGTAAGCTGCGGGCCTCTCCAGGCGCCCCTCGTCAGCCCTGCGATACGAGTTCTGTCCAAGCTCTTCCTGCCTGCCCAGCTAGCCCGACAGCTTCACCGCTCCGTTAGCACGCGAGGTGCTGACTTGGCGCGTCCTATCGGCGAGCTCGGGCTGATGAAGCAAGCCCGAGGAACACGACTATCGCTTGGTTCAGCCGCACGAGGTCCTCGTCAGCAAGCCGGCCGATCAGCTCGCCGAGCTTGCTCTTCGGTACCGTTGTGATCTTGTCCACCATGAGGCGGCTCTCAACGAGGAGACCATTCTCAGCCGTGGGCTCCACCGCGATCCGAAAGAGCGGCGCGTCGGTGGGATCGGTGGTGAAGGCGCAGATGGTAATGGAGCGGGTTGCGTCGAAGCGATCGTCTTGGATTACGACGGCTGGCCTGGGCTTGCCGGCGTAGTCCGCACCACCGGATACTGTCCAGATCTCGCCGCGCTTCATTCCAACGCTGGATCAGAAACGGAGTCGATGAAGGCCTGATCCTCGGCTTCGCGCTCGCTCTCGGCGACAGCCAAGGACTGGCGGTGCGCCTGCGCCTTGAAAGAACGGGAGCGGACGTCAGGAACCCAGATCTGTATGGGTCGCAAACCCTGCTTGCGGAGGCGCTCACGATGAGCGCGGACCTTGTCACGTGACGACTTGGGGCGATCGGATTCAGACATGGCGAACCTCCTGCCAGGTTACATGTAACCTAGTGATAGAAGCCCCCCCGCGCCAGAAGGACGACGAAGCTCCGGTTCGCGTGCTAACGCCCAGAGTTAAGCTGCGAGCCCGTCCAGCACCTTCATAACTGAACTACGATACGAGTTGCTGCCAGCTGCTGAATACCATCCAGCGATCTCGTCAGCTTCAACGCTCACGTTATGTGCCAACCGGCGCAGACGCACGGCTTCGGTTCGCACCAAGCTCAACTTCGGGCGCTTTCTGCTTCACGAACCTCTGCCATTACCTGATGACAGTTGGAGTAAAGATTCGAGAACGGGTCCTGCTGGGTTTGCAGGTCCGATTCCCGACACTCGGCCGTGTGCGGACCGTCACTGGTGAGTAGATGGAAATGCACCATGCCGTTCTTGGGGCTTCGTCCAGGATGCTGTCCGCACGCCTCGAGATAGGCGGCCGCGTACTCGTTCGTTAGACGCAGCATTTCATCTGAAGCCGCGCGGACGGCTTCGTGCTGTCCGGCGCCGATGACGCCCCCGCCTGTGGAGAGGTACAAGCTGACAGTGCCGTCTGTCATGCAGAGGAACGTTGCGACGTCACGCCCCATACCGGTTTCCATCACCACGCCAAAGATCGGCGCTTCAGCAGAGATTTGAAGGCCGATGTTAGATGGCTTCACTCGAAGCACCTGCTGTCGCAGGCCTTCGTAAGGGTTGTCGGCGGGCTGGGTCCGACCGATCAGCTTGCTCAGTAGCCCCACCGTGACCTCCAGCTAGTGATACATTCGGGGATCGCGAACGTGCGGTTCGCGATGTGCACATAACGCCAAATCGACTGCAATAAACTAAACCACCACCCCCGCTCCAGCAGCAACGTCGATGCGTCCTCTCCGTCGCACCGATCCACGCCGCAGCTGCAGCCTAATCCCCCGCACCCCGCTGCGGAGCCGCATCCAGACGCAGCCCAATCGGCACGCGAGGTCGGCTGAATAGCTGCGCGTGCTACTCGTCCAGTGCGTCCAGCGGGCTCCGGACGCCGCAGCCGCCGCGGTTCAGGACGTGTGTATAGATCATGGTCGTCCGCACGCTGCGGTGGCCGAGCAGCTCCTGGATGGTGCGGATGTCGTAGCCGGCCTCCAGCAGGTGCGTCGCGAAGGAGTGACGGAAGGAGTGGCAGCTGGCGTGTTTGGCGAGACGGGCGCGCTTGACGGCGGCGATGACGGCGCGCTGGACGGCGCTCTCGTGCAGGTGATGGCGCCGGATCCGGCCGGTCGCGGGGTCGGTGTGCGTGCGCGTCGCGGGGAAAAGCCACTGCCACGCCAGGTCGCGGCCGGCACCGGGGAACTTCTCGTCCAGCGCGCCTGGGAGCTGGACCCACCCGGCGTTGCGCTGGAGGTCGGCTTCGTGCAGGCGCCGCACGTGGGCGAGCTGGCGCTGGAGCGCGGGACGCAGACGCTCGGGCAGCATCGTCATGCGGTCGTGGCCACCCTTGCCGCTGCGCAGCCTGATCTCGCGCCGGTCGAAGTCCAGGTCCTTCACCCGCAGCTGGAGCGCCTCGAGCAGCCTGAGGCCGGCTCCGTACAGCAGCTTCGCGACCAGCTGCGGCGCGCCGCTCATTTCGTCGAGCACGGCGCGGACCTCGGCGCGGCTCAGCACCGTCGGCAGGCGCCGCGGCTGCTTCGGGCGGAGCACGCCGGCAGGGACCTGGAGCGGACGTCGCAGCACGGCCTCGTACAGGAAAAGCAGCGCGCTCGCGGCCTGGTTCTGCGTGGCGGCACTTACACGCCGCTCCACGGCCAGGTGCGTGAGGAACGCCCCGACGTGCCCGTCGTTCAGCTCCGCGGGATGCCGCTTGCCGTGGTACAGTACGTAACGCCGCACCCAGCCGGCATACGCTTCCTCGGTTCGCCTGCTGTACTGCCGGGCGCGCGCGGCACGGCGAACCTGCTCGAGCAGGCGCGGCCGCTGCGTCGACTCACGATCCATCGCCGCAAGCTCGTACGGCCGGCGGGGCGGAGGAATGCCGGGACGGGAATCGGTGGCCGAGGCGACGGCAGCCCGCACTTCGTGCCTCTCAGTCCCATCGTGTAATGTGACCTAACGTGCTTGCTGCTATGAGGATACAAAGTGACAAGGCCGCTCGTGGGTGCTCGGCGAGCGGTCATCTCTGGCAGGTAGGCCCAATCTAGGAGGCGCGAGCGGCCTGCAGCAACGCCACTGATTTTCCGACGAGGCGCCAAGCGGCGGCAGCAACGCCATTGTGATTCCGACGAAGCACGAGCGGCCTGCCGGGCAACACCCTGGGACGACGAGGTGGGTGCTGGAAGTACAGGCGTGGGGTGCCGCGACCGGGGCTTCCCTTCCCGCGGTGGAAGTAACGCGCTTCGCGGCACCACCGTGTGTCCACCAGCCGG
>DATHVW010000056.1:0-8280 GCA_035461085.1 Longimicrobiales bacterium
GGTGCGGAGCGTGTCCAGCCGGGAGTTCATGCCGAGGTGGAGCCACGCGATGATCGCGACGCCCAGCACCCAGCCGCCGAGGACCATGGCCTTCGTGCGGTCGAACTCCGGCAGCTTCGGCGCGGCAGCAGCCGCACCGGCCGCGCGGCGCGGGGTCTTGCCGCGCTTGCCGCCGCGCTTCTTCGTCGAGCCCGGTAACAGGTTGATCTCTATCACGCCGCCTCCTAAGCCTGGCGCAGGGCGAGTCCGACTGGGAGCATCAGCATCGGCGCCAACTGCTCCATCGGTACGGATTCCATCACTTCCGGCCGGACCGCTACGCGC
Source organism: Longimicrobiales bacterium (assembly GCA_035461085.1). Taxonomy (GTDB): domain Bacteria; phylum Gemmatimonadota; class Gemmatimonadetes; order Longimicrobiales; family RSA9; genus SH-MAG3. The sequence goes on from DATHVW010000056.1 coordinate 325, forward strand.
TGCAGCGGGTTCGCGACCTCGGCGGGCACGCTCATGCGCGCACCGACAACATCGACGATGCCCGGAATGCCGGCACCGCCTCCCGACAGGTACACGCGGCGCACACCCTCGCCGCCCGACTGCGCCAGGATGAACGCAACCGCACGCTCGATCCCGACCGCCAGCTCGTCCACGCGCTCATCCAGCAGTGAGCGCAGTGCTGCGGGATCCTCGCGGCCGTTCAGCACATCTTCCGCGCGATCCGCCGTCATCCCGCGCTCGCGCTGCAGCGATTCGCGCAGACGCCGCGTGCCAAATGGCACATCGCGCACGAGAACCGGTGCGCCATCGGCAATGAGATTCACGTTCGTCGTTTCGTGTCCGATGTTGACCAGCGCCACGAGCCCGTCGCGCACGCCCGGGTAGTTGCGATCGAATGCGTTGTTCAGCGCGAACGCCTCGACGTCGATGACGCCGGGATCGAGACCGGCATCCGTGAGCAGGCTCATCCGGTTCTCGATCAGCTCGCGCTTCGCCGCTACGAGCAGCACCGCCATCTGCGGCGTGTCCTCGTGCGGATCGAGGATCTGGAAGTCGAGCTGCACGTTCTCCATGTCGAACGGCACGTGCTGTTCCGCCTCCCAGCGGATGACCTCGGCCGCGTCGTTCTGGCTCATGCGGTCCATCGGGATCTTCTTCACAATCACATCGTGACCGCCAACCGCCGCGACGACGCTCTTGCTCTTGAGCCCCGCACTCGCGATCAGCGAGCGGATGGTCTCAGCGACCAGCACGGGATCCATGATCTCGCCCTCGACGATCGCGTCGGGGACGAGCGGACTCGTCGCCACCTGGACGATCTCCGGCTCCGGCTTCGAGTGATCGATCACGACGAGCTTCACTATGCCGCTACCGATGTCGAGCCCCGCCGACAGCTTGCTCCGGCCAAACAGTCCCATTACACGGACTCAGTCTTGATTATGAAGGGAGGCGATGCATGCACAGGATGGTGCAACATCGTACTCCGCACACACGTGTGAGTCAAGGTTTTCATCGGCAACAGCGCCCGTCCCCGCATTGTCATGTTCCAGTTACCAGGTCGACAGATTGTCGGCCCACGTATTCGAGATCTGATTCAGCTTAGCCATGCCGTTGGCGGCCTGGCTGACGATGCACGAGTCGTAGGTGTAGTCCTTCGTTCCGTTCGCCTTCGACGAGGCTCCCACCGTCATGCCCTTCAGGACATTCAGGCCGGATACCACGGCGCCGGCAATGTTACCGCTGCCGTTGTCCGTTATCATGCCGCCGACGAGGATGATGCCGTCCCAGGTATCGCCGCCGCCGAACGTGAGGTCGCCCGTCACGATGAGCACGCCGCGCCCGTTGCTGGGGAGTGGCGAGCTGCCGTTGATGACGATCGTCGGCCAGTAGTTCGGGTCCGTGAACTTTGAGTTCGACGGCCAGCTGCTGCAATTCGTGTAGTTGCTGTCGTAGGCCGACGTACCCGGCATGCAGACCACGTTGTCGGGCACGATCGAGGGCGCGACGGGCTTGGCAATGTTCGGCCAGTCGATCTTGATCTGAGCCGCCATCTGCGCCTGCGTACCCATCTCCAGGTGCTGCGGCGACCCGGTAATCGACGCGTCCTTGCCCGTCAGCATGCTGTCCGGCGTCGCCACGCCCGCCACCGCATTGCCGGTGCAGCCGTCAAAGCCGGTGATGTCACCGGCTGTACCGGCCTTGTGGAGGCCGCTCAGGCTGGTCCACGACGACAGCACCTGCATCGTGCCGACCACGCGGAACGCGAACTGGGCAACCGTCCGGCGCGCCGGTGGCCGTCCGGCCGGCGAGGTGACCTGACCGGTGGAGCGAATGAGGTATGTGGCCGTGTCAGTAACCGTCGCGGCGGGCTTCATTCGCGTGATCCACACGCGGGCCTGACCGCCGGGATAGACGAATGTCGTATCAACCGGGAGGATCTGACCGCGCGCCATGTACTGTGCCAGTCCCGCCTCGGCCAGTGCGAATGCGGCCGTCTCCGTGCTCTGGTTATCGGAGATCTGCACTTCCGCGCTGGAGCGGGCAAAGCCTGCAAGCACGCCTGCCGTCATGAAACCGATGAGCAGAATGGCCATCGGCAGCGCGAAACCCTCACGATTCGTGCGGAGCATCATGGTATTGCTCCCTGCTAGCGGTTCTTGAAATGCACGGCCGTCGTCAGCGGCACGCTCTGATGCGTGCCGTCGGCGTTCGGTCGCTCACTGACGGCATCGAGGACGACCTCGATGCCGGTGATGTCGCTGAGTGAGGCCGGCACCGCGACCTGCGCGGCCGCGGCATCACTCTCGAAGAAGCGGAACTTGGCAGTCGTATCGAACGGTGCGACGAGCTCTTCCGGATTCGGGTTGGTCTGGCCTTCGACGTAGCGGAACAGCCCGATGCCGCCGGGCACACTCGCGGATGCGGCAAAGCTGTACGTTACCTTGTGATACAGGAACACGGGCGTACCGGGCGCGATCGCAGGACCGAGCGGAATCTGTATGACGCTGCCGCTGCCGGGACCGCTGCCACCCGCCGGATCCGGAATGACGCCACCATCATCAGGCACCAGCCCAGCGCTGGTGCATACAGTGCTCAGGCCGTTGGTGGCGATGACCGTCCCCTCCTGATACTGGTACCCGCCGCTCGGCAGTCTGTAGGCATAGCCGGAGAAGTCCACGCCTGCCACGGCCGAAGTGTCGGCCGGCAGCGTCGTAATGGTCAGCATGCTTGCGGGCGATCCGCACACCATGCCGAATACGTATGGCACGCGCAGCTCGATCTGCTGGCTGGTGGCGGAGACGACGCCCTGGGTCTGCTCGACCATGCGCAGCTCCGACATCATCATGTTGAGCGCGCCGCGCGATACGGCGCGGGCCGCGCCGACCTTCTCCTGGTGGTCGAAGAACCGCGACTGTGAAACGAACGCACCCATGAACGCGGCGCCCAGCACTGCCGTGAGTGTGAGGGCGATCATCACCTCGACGAGCGTGAAGCCCGGCCGGTTCCTCATGATGGTCTTCATGTCAGCACCCCATGCAGAGCGGATTGCTCGTCACCGGCGCGGCGCGGATGATCCGCATCGTGGAAGCCGACAGGTTGTGCTGCAGCGGTCTGGTCACGATCTGGACACGCGTCGCATTCGTGGCGGGAGACAGCGTGACGCACGACTCGAATTCCCGGTTCGCGCTGCCCACTGTATCACATCCGGCAGCGCCCGCGAGGTTCGCATAGGGCATGGTCGCGAAACGGTTGACGGTCTGGAGCGCGACGGCCTGGCGGGCCATGGCGTTGTCCGCGATGATCGACTGGCGTGCGCTGGCGTACGTGAGCCCGGCCAGCGAGGTCACGATGATCGCCAGCATGACCATGGCGACCACCACCTCCACGATTCCGAAGCCTTCCCGATTCTGCATCATGAACCGCTCACCCTCACCTGTCCGGCGCGCGACATTCTCACCACCCGGGTGTTGCCGCCTGCCTGGAGCGTGATCGTCACGGGGCCGTCGGCCAGTCCGTTCGGATAGACCAGCAGTGACGTCTGCGTGGTCTGGAAGCTCTCCACAGGGTATTCCCCGCCGTTGTGGAAATGCCGCTCGCTGTAGATCTTCGTCGGCGTCGTGTAGTCCCTCAGGCGGAATGCACGGGCCGTGGGATCGATCGAGATCTGAATCGGCATCCGCTGCCTGCCCGCCATGCTGTGGGCCAGCTTGAGATCCGCCGCGACCACCGAGGCCGCCCGCTGAACCCGCGTCTGGGCCAGCATGGACCCCACCTGCGCAAACGCAAACCCGCCGATGATGCCGACGAGGATGAGCACGATGAGGACCTCCGTGAGCGTAAAGCCGTCGCGACTGCGCATTCAATTTTTCGTTCGATTGGACACGAACCGACCCGGACGGGTGCCGATCGGGCGATTTCCATGCCCCCGAGAAACGCCTGTGGCGACAACAAGTTACAAAAAATGGGCGCAGAAAGGAAGGAAATAAGTAGCCGTCGCCATGAAGCGAATAGCAGCCCTGCGAGGGCGCGTGTGGAGCCTGCCGGGCGATCAGAATGCGGGCAGCCATGCGCGGCCGGCCGCCGGTCGGGGACGGTCCAGGCCCGCCGCACTGATCGCCGCTTTCACGGTGCAGGGGTCCCATGTGCTGGATCCCGCGACCGTGAGGAGTCCGGCCGCATGCACCGCCCCCGCGACGACGGCTCCCGCGTCGATCTGAACGGAGCCACTGGCGACGAGAAGCCCGCTCACCGCGGCGCCGGGAGTCACCCTGAGATTGCCGGGGACGATGAGGACCCCTGAATGACGCGCAGTAATCGCTGTATCACCGGACGCCACCGTGTGTGGTGGCGCAAGCGCAAGCAGGCGCCCGAACGTGTGGATGAGGGGATCGGGACCCACGGCGCCGCCGGGCGCATCGACGCTGGCGCCGGGGGCGATCGTCACGCTGAACTGGGGAGCGAGAACGGCGTGCGGGGTTGGTGCCGCCGCGCACCCGGCTGGAACCGCGGAGATCACGACGCCCGTAGAGGTCACATGGACGGAAGCGGACGAAGACAGTGGCGCCGGCGCGGGGTCGACTCCAACGGCAAGAGCGGGTGGAGCCACCAGCATTCGCGCCGCAGCACGACCGAAACGTGGCGATTGCTCGAAGGCCGCGGACTCGAGGAGGAACAGGCGGTCATCCAGACGCTCCGCGTGGACAAGCGCACCTCCCGTGGCGAGAGTGTCGAACGTCAGGCGCTGGCCCGTCGCGGCCGGCATGCTATCGATTTCGAGGGTCCAGAGGCCGAGTGCGCGCCGGATACCGCTCTCGGCATCGAGCCGCAGCTGGAGCACCGCCGAGTGATTGCCGCCGATGCGGGCTTCCTGCAGGGCCAGGTAAAGGGAGCCGAGTACGATACAGTCCAGTACGATGATGGCCAGCAGCGTCATCGTGAGGGCCGCGCCACTCCGTCGCCGGCGCATCATGGATGAGCACCGCGCGGCGTGAACGATACGGCGTGCCGGGAGCGGATCCGGCTCGTTTCGATCTGGAACTGGACGTCCCGGGAAGTCACGCCCGTGAACCGCGAGTACGGGTGACGCAGAACCGTGATCGTGAGAGGTTGCCGCCCACCGGCACCGATGCGATAACGCAGTGCGCCCGTGCTCAGGTGATATGAACCGGACTCGAAGACCAGCAGCGCCGACTTGGGGGGTATCGGCGCGCTCGTCCGGATCTCGAGCACACTCTCGCCCGGATGGGCCACGCAGTAACCAGTCGCGGCGTTCCACGCGTGCAATACCGAGCCGGTTTCTCCGGACTGGCTGATGACCAGAACGGAATCCTTCGCGGGATCGGGCATGCGGTCGCCCGTGTAACGGACGAGCGTACCCGTCGCGCTTGTACCGCAAGGAATGGCTGAACCTCTGAACCCGCGCAGCGAGAGAGAGTCGCTGCTCCAGGCGCTCACGTCCGCGAATGTGGCACGCCGTACTTCCGCAGACAGGATGGCCGACGTGGTCCGCACGGCCTCGGCCGAAGCGGCCTGTTCAGCGGCCAGCCGCGCGAGGCGCATCTGCGTCATCAGGATGCCCGCCATGACAGCAGCGAGGATCGACGTCAGCATCATCACGGCCATCGCCTCGACGAGTGTCGAGCCCGGATGCAGTCGCAGCCTCATGGATCACCGGGCGTGGTGTGAGGCACGGAAGTCGAGCCGGCGGAGGCGTGCACCGTCACTGACCACGACCGTGAGCAGGATATTCGTTGCCACGGAATCCTGCCGGATGGCCCATTGCGCGTCCACTCGACCGACGCGGCGTGCTCCATCGACGGGTGCGGGCTCGCGCATGAGCGAGTCGAGCACGGCAGCGGCGGCATCGGTGCCTTCCTGAAGTGCACGCGCTCCGATGAATGAGCGCTGCGCGACGGCTGCCGCGCCGGTGAGCGCCAGCAATCCGATCGAGAGTATCGTCAACGCGACAATAACCTCGACCAGCCCGAAGCCGGCCGGGCGATGACTCTGCATCTCGGGAATCATGACAGCCGTGCCCTGCCGTATGCCGAGATGGTGACGGTTCCCGTCACGGATCCGCTCGTCACATGGACGACCGCGTTGTTCATGCGGCCGATGCCGAGCGCGTCATAGCGGAGGTTGAGCACCGGCCGGTTTGCCGTGAGTGCCACGCGGTGCCGCGCGGTGATATGCTGGACGTCGCCCACGCGCACACCGCTCCCCTGCTCTATCCATGCAGTGCCGGCACTGACATCGACCACGAGCGTGGCGCCGCCCGTCATGATCGCGGTCGAGCGCGTGAGGGCGATCAGGGCGGCGATGTCGCCGCGGGCGGCGCGCACGGCCAGGACACTGCGCGCGTGCCGGACGGGAGCGACGGTGATGGCGAGAAGCAGCGTGCCCAGCATCAGCACGAGCAGGAGCTCAATGACGGTGTAACCGCGTCTGTTCATGGCAGACACGATGACACCGGAAGCGGGGCGGTTACATGGCGGGCTGGGACGACTTCTATTCCAGCCCGTACTCCCGGATCTTGTACAGCAGTGCGCGTGAGGAAAGCTCGAGCAGCTCGGCGGCGCGCGTCTTGTTGCCGCCCGTTCGTTCGAGGGCCTGCCGGATGAGGCGGCGCTCGAGCGCGGCACCGTGCTTCTTGACCGAGAGCTCGTCGTGGCCGAGCTCGGGCCCATCGGCTGTCGGCAGCGGGTTCGTGACCTGCTCGGGCAGGTCGGAGGCCGTGATGTTCGGCCCGTCGGAGAGCACCATCGCACGCTCGATCGTGTTCTCCAGCTCGCGGACGTTACCCGGCCAGCTGTAAGCCAGCAGCAGGCGCATGGCGTCCGGCTCGATCGTCTTCTTGTCGAGGCGGAGCCTCCGATTGTTGTTGTCGATGAAGTGACGCACGAGGAGAGTGATCTCGTCGCGCCGCTGGCGCAGCGGCACCAGATGGATCGGCACCACGGCCATGCGATAGTAGAGATCCTGGCGGAAGTTGCCGGCCTTGATCTCCTCCTCGAGGTCCTTGTTGGTGGCCGCGACGATACGCACATCGACCTGGCGGGTGCGCGTATCGCCGAGGCGGCGGATCTCGGACTCCTGCAGCACGCGCAGCAGCTTCACCTGCAGCGTCGACGGCATCTCGCCGATCTCGTCCAGGAACAGCGTGCCGCCCGACGCGACCTCGAACAGTCCCGGCTTGTCGCGGTCGGCGCCGGTGAACGCACCGCGTGCATAACCGAACAGCTCCGACTCGAGGAGGTTCTCCGGAATTGCGCCGCAGTTGACCGGCACGAACGCGGCGTCGGCGCGATGGCTCTCGCCGTGGATCAGTCGCGCGACGAGCTCCTTGCCGGTACCGCTCTCACCCGTGATCAGCACCGACGAGGGATGCTTTGCGACCTTCGCCGCGACTTCGAGCGCCTTGGTCATCGCCGGCGACTTCGCGATGATCTCGCGGTAACGGCGCTGGATGCTGACTTCCTCGCGCAGACGCGAGACTTCCTGGCGCAGCGCCTCGCGCTCCTCCGCCTTCTTCAGCACGAGGATCAGCTGATCGGGGCTGAACGGCTTGGGCAGGTAATCGTATGCGCCGCTCTTCATCGCCTGGATCGCGAGCTCGGTGCCGCCGTAGGCCGTCATCATGATGACCATGCCGGTACCGCCGCCGGCACGGTACTTCTCGAGAAACTCGAGGCCGCCCAGACGCGGCATGCGCAGGTCGCAGAGGATGATGTCCGGCTGCAGCTCCAGCGCCCGCGCGAGGCCTTCCTCGCCGTCGCTCGCCGCCTGCACCTCGTAGCCCTCTTCGGCCAGGATCAGTGAGACGGTCTGACGCAGACCCGGCTCGTCGTCGATGATCAGCACGGTCATGTCGATATCACCTCGGCCGTTTCGGCCGGCAGCAGCACACGGAACACGGCGCCGCCTTCAGCGGCGTTG
>DATHVW010000057.1:0-6548 GCA_035461085.1 Longimicrobiales bacterium
TGGAGCTGATACTTACGGATGACGTCGTTCTTGTCCGCAATCATGCGGGTTGCCTCCTCGAGAGTCTACGCTGCTCGCGAAGCGGGGATTTCCCCTTCGTCCTGTGATACAGCCAGCCTTAGAGTCTAGCGGCTGGGCGCCGCAGTCGCAACCCGGCGGTGCGTCCCGGCTGTCACCTCACCGGCCGCCGCGGCTCTCACCGCAGGCCGCGACTGTCACCTCACCGGCGGTCGCGGCTGTCACTCACCGGCGATCGCGACTGTTACCTCACCGGCGGTCGCGGCTGTCACTCACCGGCGGTCGGTCTTCGCCAGGATGCTGCGGGCCAGCTGGCAGTCGGCTTCCATGGCGTGGACGAGGGCCTCGACCGAATCGAACCGGGCGATGTCGCGGATCCGGTCCACGAAGCGGACGGCGACGCGCTCGCCGTAGATGTCGCCATCGAAATCGAAGAGGTGCAACTCGATGGAGGGCGGGAGGCCGGCAAACGTGGGGCGCGGGCCCAGGTGCAGGACACCGTCCACGAAGCGATCGCGCAGCGCTGCACGGACAGCATAGATGCCCTCGTGAGGAACCAGCTTGTCGGTGTCCCCGAGACCGAGGTTGGCGGTCGGGAACCCGAGCTTGCGGCCCTGGCCCTCGCCGCGCACGACGGTGCCCGTGAGGGAGTAGTGCCGACCGAGTCCGAGCGCGGCCTCGCGCACGTCACCCTCCTGGAGGAGGCGACGGATGCGTGAGGAGGAAACGATGCCGCCGTCGCTCACCACGGCGTCGACCACCTCGATGCCGAAGCCCACCTCGCCGGCAATCGTGCGGAGTGTATCGACATCGCCGCTCCGGCCCCTGCCGAAGCCGTGGTCGTGGCCGATGACGAGATGTCGCATGTCGAGCCGGCGGATGAGGATCTCATCGACGAACTCGCGCGGCTCGTAGGCGGCGAGCACCGGTGTGAAGTGCAGGAACACGACTCGGTCGAGCGACGTCTGCGCGAGGATCTCGATCTTCTCGGCCGGCGTCGTGAGCAGGGGCGGAGCCGCTTCCGGGCGGACGATGCGGAGCGGGTGCGGATCGAACGTGACCAGCACGCTGAGCGCGTCGCGCTCCGCCGCCGCGGCATCGAGCCGATCGAGCACCTCGATATGGCCGCGGTGCACGCCGTCGAACGTCCCCACCGTGACCACGGCGCCACTGGCGGGATCGGGCAGGCGCCGCGCACGATTGCTCACAGGAATACCTTCCGCGGCCGGATGCGTCCTGCGTCCGCTTCGGCGATCGCGACCAGCTCACCGCCGGCCTCCAGCGCGACCGCGCCGCTCGCATCCGTGTCACGAACGATGGCGCGGCCATGGCGGATGTGCGCCACGTCGTCGTCGGAAAGCGCGATGTGCGGCATGGCGCCGAGCGCGTCCAGCGTGGGGATCATTGCCTCAGTGATCCTGTCCGGGCGCGTGTCGAGCTCATCGGCCGTCACAGCGCCGTGGACGGAGTGAGGGCCGACGGCCGTCCGGCGCAGCGCGGTGAGATGTGCGCCCACACCGAGGGCATCGCCCAGGTCGCGCGCGATCGCCCGGATATACGTGCCACTGCCACATGTCACGTCGAGGTGCACGTCGGGAAGCTCGAAACGGGTGATCGTGAGGTCGTGAATCGTCACGGGTACCGGCTCGAGGTCGACCTCCCGCCCCTGTCGCGCCAGCGCGTACGCACGCTCACCGCGGATCTTCTTGGCGGAATACGCCGGCGGCAGCTGGAGGATGTTGCCGCGCTGGAGCGCGAGGGCGTTCTCGACGGCATCGCGCGTCAGGCCGGTCGTGTCGTGCTCGGCCGTCACGGTGCCCGACGCATCGAGTGTGTCGGTGCTCACACCGAGACGGACGACGGCGCTGTAGCGTTTGTCCATGCCGCTCAGATACTCGGCGATGCGGGTAGCGCGGCCGATGCAGAGCAGCAGGAGCCCGGATGCGAAGGGATCGAGCGTGCCGGTGTGACCGACGCGGCGCGTGCCGAGTGCGCGGCGCGTCCGCGCCACCATGTCGTGCGACGTCGGACCGGCGGGCTTGTCGATGGGAAGCACGCCCTCCAGCGGGGGCTCAGCTCCCGCCATGCTCCCCGTCGTCGAGAACATCCGGATCGGCTGCATCGTCCGGATCCGCTGCACCGTCCGGATCCGCATCGTCCAGAGAGGCGTCGCCGCCTGCGCTCACCCCATCGTCGTCGGCGCTGCCGCTCCCTGCGAGCGCCTCCTTCAGCAGCCGCTCGATATGCATGGCGTGCTGGAGCGTGTCGTCGTATGTGAAATGAAGCTCCGGTGCGCGCCGGATGTGCATCCGCCTGCCGATCTCGGTGCGCAGGAACCCCGCGGCCGCGCGCAGCCCCTCCGCTGCGCTCGTGCGATCATCCTCCGACCCCATCACGCTGTAGAAGACCTTCGCGTGATACAGGTCGGGGCTGGTCTCGACAGCCGTGACCGTGACGACGCCGATCCGCGGATCACGCACGTCGCGCTGCAGCAGAGACGTCAACTCGCGCCGGATCTGCTCGTTCACGCGCGCGATTCTTTTTTTCGCCATTCCATCCCCCATTGGTCGGACGCGGCACCCGTTCTGCAAAATGACCCCCGCGACCATGCCCACGTCCCCGGCGCCCACTCTGTCCGATATGCGAACGGCCGCGCTTTCCGCGCGGCCGCTGCAGGCGAATCGATCACTGACAATAACTGCGCCGCGACTGGATGACGCGGGCCCGCATATCCCCCGTGACGAGCCGGTCCATGCTGTCCAGCACCTCGTCGACGTGGCGTTGCTCACCGCTCACGACACATGCCGAGATTTCGGCTCTCTGCCAGAGATCCTGGTGTCTCGTCTCCGCAGCCGATACCTGGAAGCGGCTTTGCAGCCTTTCCTTCAGGCTCTTCACGACACGCCGCTTGTCCTTCAATGACTGGGCGCCGATCACTTCCAGCTCCCAAACGATCACCCCCACTACCACCCCGGCCTCCGATATCCCGTCCGGTCGCGAGCCTGTCCGGATCGGCCATTCTGCAGAACGGGTTCCGCGTCCGAGTTTATTCCCGCGCGGCGGCGCCTGCGAGTGTGCGCGCCACCGACTCGACGCGGTAACACTCGATGTGATCGCCGACCTTCACGTCATTGAAGCCCTCGACGTTGAGGCCGCACTCGAAGCCCTCGCGGACCTCGCGCACATCGTCCTTGAAGCGCTTCAGGCTGCCCAGCTCACCCTCGTAGACCTGCACGGCGTCACGCACGACGCGCACCCTGCCCTTCCGGTCGAGCACGCCCTCGGTGACGTAGCAGCCGGCCACCGTACCGACCCGCGGCACCTTGAACAGCTGCCGCACTTCGGCGACGCCCAGCAGCACTTCCTTCTCATCCGGCGTGAGCATCCCTTCGAGCGCCGAGCGCACATCCTCGACCGCCTCGTAAATGATGTTGTACAGCTTGATGTCCACGCCCTCGCGTGCGGCGACGGCGCGCGCTTCGGCGGTCGGACGCACGTGGAAGCCAATGACGATCGCACCGGCCGTCGTAGCGAGCAGCACGTCCGACTCGTTGATCGCACCGACACCGCGATGGATCACGTCGACCTGCACCTCCTGGGTGCCGAGCTGCAGCAGCGAATCGGAGAGGGCCTGCACCGAGCCGTCCACGTCACCCTTGATGATCAGGTTGAGCATGGCCGTCTTGCCCTCGGCGAGGATGCGGCTGATGTCCGTCAGCTTGACGCCGCGGCCCTTGATGCGCAGCTGTTTCTCGCGCTCCAGCCGCTGTCGCGTGCCGGCGATCTCGCTCGCCCGCTCCGGATCCATCACGATCAGGCTGTCACCCGCGCCCGGGACGCCCGCGATACCGAGGACGACGACCGGAATACCGGGCCCGGCCTTCTGCACGGGCTTGCCGCGCTCGTCCAGCATGGCGCGGACACGGCCATCGTAGTGGCCGCACACGAACGAGTCGCCGACGCTGAGCGTGCCGTTCGTCACGAGCACGGTCGCAACCGGGCCCTTGCCGACGTCGAGCTGTGCCTCGACGACGGTGCCCTGCGCGGTGCGCGACGGATTCGCCTTCAGGTCCAGCATCTCCGACTGCAGCAGGATCTTGTCGAGCAGGTCCGGCACGCCGGTGCCCTTCTTGGCGCTGACCTCCGCCGCCAGGATCTGACCGCCGAACTCCTCGACGACGACGCCGTGCTGCAGCAGGTCCTGCTTGATCTTCGACGGCTCCGCGCCGGGCCGATCGATCTTGTTGACCGCGACGATGATCGGCACGCCTGCATTCTTGGCGTGGCTGATGGCCTCGATCGTCTGCGGCATGACGGAGTCATCCGCCGCGACGACGAGCACGACCAGGTCGGTCAGCTCCGCGCCGCGTGCACGCATCGCCGTGAACGCGGCGTGACCGGGCGTGTCCAGGAACGTGATCTTGCGACCGTCCTGCAGTGCGACGTGATACGCGCCGATGTGCTGCGTAATGCCGCCCGACTCTCCCGCGATCACGTTCGTCTTGCGGATGTAGTCGAGCAGCGATGTCTTGCCGTGATCGACGTGACCCATGATGGTCACGATCGGCGGCCGCCACTCGAGGTCCTCCGGAGCATCCACCGTCGTCTCTTCATCGGTGAGATCCCCGGCGTACTCCTCCTCACGGACCGCGCGGAAGCCGAACTCCTCGAGCAGCAGCTCGATCTGATCGAAATCCAGCCGCTGGTTGATCGTGACGAGGAGACCCAGATTCTTGAACGCGCTGCCGACGATCTGCGTTGCCGACACATCGATCAGCTCCGCCAGCTCGGCGACGGTCAGGAACTCGTTGACGCGCACGATCGTCGCCTCTTCCGCGGCGACGCGCTTGCGCTCGGCCTCGCGCTCGACGCGGCCCGGCGACTCCTCGCGACGGTGACGGCGCTTCTTGCCGCCCGTCTTGAGCTCCGTCATGACGCGCGCGATGTTCTCCTGCACCGCGTCCTGGTCCACCCGGCGCTGCTTCTTCTTTTTCTTGTCCTTCTTGCCACCGCCGCCGGCACTGGTGCCGGCACCGCTCGATGTGGTCGGGCCGCCGACGGCTCGCCGGCCGTCGGCCGTGAAGCCCTCGGCCTGAATGCGGACCTGCCCGCCGGGCGCCGCACTCGCGGCCGGTGACGGGCTCGCGCCGCGCGGCGGCGTCTTGCCCAGGACTTCCGCGGCACGACGCAGCTTCGGCCGCTGCTCCGCGGTCGGCTGCTGCCGCGCGGGACGCGCGGCCTCTTCCTCGACGGCCGGCTCCGCACTCGCTGCCGGCGTCAGATCCTCCGGCTCGGACGGCTCAATTTCAGGGACCTCAACGGCGGGCTCGGGCTCCGGCTCGGTCTCCACTTCCGGTGCACGCTCGGCCTGCGCTTCCGCCGGCACCACCGTGATCTCCGGACGGGCAGCGGCCTCCTCGATCGGCCGGGCGACATCCTCGCCCTCCGCGGCTGCCGTTTCGGCCGCTTCGGCGGCGATGGCTTCTGCGGCGTCGGCGGCGGCATCCACGGTGCTGTCCGCCTCCGCCTCTACCGGCGCGGGCTCCTCGGCGACCGGCTCCGGCAGGTCTTCCTTCTTGCGCCGACGGCGCCGGCCGGCTGGCTGCGCGTCCTCCACGACCGCCTCGAGGGACTCCTCCAGGTCGGTGTGTCCGGCGCGCCGCTCGCGCTCGAGACGGGCGCGCAGCTTCGCCACCGTGGCATCATCGACCTGCGACGCCTCGGAGGTTACACGCGCACCCATGGTCCGGAGGATGGCCAGCATCTTCTCCGGCTCGACCTTGAATTCTCTCGCTGCTTCGTAAACCCGCATACCTCTGTCACCACCTTAACGGAACCACGAGACGCGCCGCGCGCGTCATCCTACCCGATGCCTTCTACACCACGATCGTCCAGTATCGCCATGAGCCGATCCGCCAGGGCGGCATCGACTACCCCGACGGCACTGACCGGGCCGCGACCGATGGCCGCGCCCAGTGCATTACGTTCATACCGGATCACGTGGGATATGCCGCGTGCGGTGAGCAGCGGCAGCAGTTTCCCGCGACTGTTATCCGAGGCGTCCGATGCCATCACAGCCAGATGGAGCGTGCCCGCGCGAGCGGCCTCACGGACGCGTTCCGTGCCGGGCACTACGGCACCGGCACGGGTCGCCATCCCGAGGAGGCCGAGCGCGCGATCCGGCCGCGCCCGCTCGCCAGGCCGGGTCTCCGGGTGTGCGCGCTCGGGCGCAGAATCACCCGGTTGACCGTCCCGCATCCTCCGTCGACGGAGCGGGCGTCTTCCGTTCCGGCATGGGCAGGCCGAGCACATCGGCCGCCAGCTGCTTCGCCTCTTCCAGCTCTTCGTCGGTCGGTGCGCCCTCGACGGCCTGTCCCTCGTCGTTGGCCCCCTCTTCGACCGTCAGCGACTCAATGAGCTGAAGCAGGTTGTCCGCCTGCTCTGCGGCAATCCCGGGAACGCGCAGGAGATCCTCGCGTTCAAGGTCGATGATGTCCAAAAAGCTAGTATATCCGGCACTCTCGAGGGCC
>DATHVW010000058.1:0-12832 GCA_035461085.1 Longimicrobiales bacterium
CCTGTCCGGATCGAGGATGCGGGCCTGGAGCATTGGACAGGTGCTGCCGAGAAACCTGAAAGGACATCATGAGCAACTGGGTGGCGGTAAAGGAGTACGCGGCGCTTTTCCTGGCCGAGCTGGACAAGCAGATGATCGAGCAATCGGGCATACCCGTGATGCTGAAGGGCCCGCTCACCGGTGCGTTCGGCCCCGGTTTCGCCGGGCCGACGACGCAGGGGGTAACGCTGCTCGTTCCTGAGCCGCACTACGAGGCGGCGGCCGAGCTCCTGGGCGAAAGCGATGCCGGCAGCTCGGAGACCCTCTGATCCCGAGATCGACAATATCCCGCGTGCATAGCGCCCGACGTGATCGTCAGCCCAACCTGCTGCATCCGGTCGTCAGGGCTGTGCGAGCGTCACGATCCGTCGCTCGAAATCGATCGTGACACGGAACTCCTTCAGCACGTTCAGCCCGATCAGGCCGTCGAGGTCCAGGCCCATGCCGGCGAGGTGCTCCAGGTCGATGACACACGCCTGCAGCTCGTGCGCGCGCACGGATCCGATGCGCAGCGAATCCACCGATACGAGTCGCACGCCTCCCTGTCCGCCGACGCCGGCCGCAGTGCCGATGACGCCGCGCACGTCCGGAAGCGCGAGCCGGGAAGCGAGCGCATCGTCTACACACGTGACCGTGGCTCCCGTATCCAGCACGAACTGGAAGGGGCCCTCACCATTGACATGGACGGGAACCAGCAGCGCGGCGCCTCCGGGACCGGCCAGCTCGAACGCGATCTCGCCCGCTGCGGAGTCGGCGGCGATCTCCACGCGATCGGGCGCGGCATCGACGCACGCGCCGAGGATGAGCAGGCACGGCAGAAATCGTATCACGTTCAGGCTCCCGGTTGTACGGACGGGGCGCATCGTGCAATGAACGATCCAGCGCTGCGAACGGCACGTGCCCGCGGGTGTATTGCGGTAACGGCAGTGACCGGCAGGTGCCGGTCGCGTGCGACGTCGAATGGAGGCGGAACAGTGAACATCATGGGCCGCGGCATCACGGGACTGACTCTGCTCTTCGCACTGAGCACCGCGTGCGCGTCGCAATCGAATGAGTCGCTCGTATTCACGATCGAGCAGGCACTCGCTACCGCCCCGGCGGGCGCGGACCTGGGCCGGACGGTGGAAGGTGACTGGGACCGTGTGTGTATTTTCCGCCCCGGCAACACGTACGAGCGCGTGGACTCCGTGATCGGCGCTCCGTGGTCGGCGGTACGCGCGACGGGCCTCGAAACCGGCGATGATGCTACGCTGATTGCATTCGTGCGCGGCAGCACCGTCGTGTCGCACGTCATGTATCCCATTACGAAAGGCGATTTCGGTACGCCCGGCCCGGAGCAGTGGTATTGCCGCGCGCGTGACAGGGCAGTCTTCGAGCTGAGGCAGCCGATCGACGGGAGCATTCCGTGGATCGGGCCCGTGACGAAATCATGACATGATCCTGCGCATCGCCGGTGCCGTACTGACCGTCATCGCGTTCAACCTGATCGCGATGTTCGGCCTGGCGGCCCTGCCTCCCGTGGCCGGTCTGGTCTGGGTGCTCGCGCTCGCCGCGGCCTTCTATGCCTGGTCCACGCGCCCGGGCCGCCGTCGCCGCCAGCGGCTCTCCCGACTGCGCGTGCGACCGCCGGCCGCCCCACTCCGCTGGGTATTGCTGAGCTGCGCCGCCACGATCCTGCTGCTGCTCGCGATCGGCTCCTTCGCAAGTCTCATCGCGCCGGAGCTGGACGCCAGTGACATCCCGGAATGGTATGACATGCTGCGGCCGTACCGGGAAACCACGATCGGATGGGTGGCCCTGACTCTCCTCATCGCGTTCGCCATCCCGCTGGTCGAGGAGTTCTCCTTCCGCGGCCATGTCCAGCGCCTGCTGGAGAGACGCTACGGCGTGCCGGTGGCCATTGTGGCCTCGGCGATCCTGTTCATGAGCCTGCATGTCGGCGTGCCGCACTGGTCGATCCTCGGCATATCACTCACGCTGGGACTCGCGGCGGGACTCGCGGTCCACGTATTCCGCTCGATCTGGCCCGCCGTGCTCATGCACTGCGCGTGGAACGGGAGCATGATCGGCGCAGAGGCGATCGCTTCCCGGATCGGCACCGAGTACACGGCCGGAGCGACAGCCAATGCGGTGAGCGGGCTGGCGCTCCTGGCGCTGGGCGCGCTCGGCTGGCGGCGCGTCCTGGTCGCCGTCCCCGGCCGTGTCCTACCTCCCGAATCACCGCACCCGAGCGTCACAGAGCGGCCGGCCTGAAGCCGCTGAGGCCGTGCCCCGGCCCGGCGGTTGGACGGTCCTCAGGCGCGCAGAAAGCCACGCACCGGGCGTTTGCGGCACGCGGAGTGCGGGCATCGACCGGGGCGGGGCAGTTCTACCCGTTGTATCGACCGGTCAGTCCCACATCCCGGACTCGCCACGCCGGCAGTCGCGGGGCCGCGGCGGCGCGTGTTCCTGCCGGAGATTTGCGGGCAAAGAATCGCACACGCAGTATGGCCGCCGTCCGGTCGGCAGCCGGAAACTGCGCGGAGCCAATGAGACGCGAAGGCAATGAAAGACGCTGAGGGAAGGGAGATCCCTCCGGGCACCACGGGCGCGCCGGATCCCCGCGATGATGGCGCCGCGCGTGTGGCGGATGAAACTCCACAGGAGTCCGTCGCTCTCTACCGTCTGCTGGTGGAGAGCGTCAGGGACTACGCGATCTTTGCCCTCGATCCGGCCGGGCACATCCTCACGTGGAATCCCGGCGCTCAGCGCTTCAAGGGGTACACGGCAGAAGAGATCATCGGGAAGCATTTCTCGATTTTCTATCCGCAGTCAAAGATCGATGAGGGACATCCTGACTACGAGCTCAGGGTCGCCGCAGCGGAGGGCCGCTTCGAGGAGGAGGGCTGGCGCCTGCGCAAGGACGGAAGCCGGTTCTGGGCGAATGTCGTCATCACTGCGCTGCGCGGTCCGAATGGCGAGCTGGTCGGTTTCGCGAAGGTTACGCGGGACCTGACGGAACGCCGGGCCGCGGAAGTGCGTGCGGTAGAGGATGCGCGTCGCATAGCGGAAGCCGAGGCCGCCAACCGTGCACGTGCCGAGTTCCTGGCGACGATGTCGCACGAGCTCCGTACACCGTTGAACGCGATCGGGGGATATGTCGATCTGATCTCGCTGGGCATCCGCGGGCCCGTGACGGAGCAGCAGATCGATGACCTCAAGCGGATCCGGCGAAGCCAGCAGCACCTGCTGGGCATCATCAATGACCTGCTCAACTTCAGCAGGATCGAGGCGGGTCACCTCACGTACGACCTGCAGTATGTGCCGCTGAGCGAGATACTGCATGCGGTGCACGACATGGTCGAGCCGCTGGCGGCCGCGAAATCACTTGCGACGGAGTGGCCGAAGGACGTGCGTGCACTGATTTATGTGGATCGCGCGAAGACCGAGCAGATCCTGCTCAATCTGCTGACGAATGCCATCAAGTTCACGCCGACCGGCGGCCGCATTGCGGTAGCCTGCCGGGTCAACCGCAGGGTGGCGAGCATCGAGGTCACGGACACTGGGATCGGCATACCATCGGAGAATCTGGATACGATCTTCGAGCCGTTCGTGCAGGTGGGCCGCACGCACAGCTCGGCGCATGAGGGTGCGGGCCTCGGCCTGGCGATCAGCCGCGACCTGGCGCGCGGCATGGGCGGCGAGCTGATGGCGGCGAGTACGCTGGGCGAGGGGTCCACGTTCACTGTGACGCTTCCACGCGCGCCCACGGAAGCCAGCGACTGAGACATGTCGCAATCCATGACAGCGGAACAGGCGCACATCCGCCATCAACTGCAGCCGGGTGACATAGGCGGGCTCATCCGCATGCATGGGGAGCTGTATGCGCGGGAGCAGGGCTGGGACTGGACGTTCGAGGCATATGCGGCGCAGACGTTCGGCCGTCTCGCCGAGCGGTGGGATCCCGCGCACGACCGCATCTGGATCGCGGAGCGGGCGGGTGCGATCGTCGGATCGATCGCGATCCTCGAAGTGGAAGAGCGGATCGCCCAGCTGCGCTGGTTCCTCGTGCACCCATCGGCGCGCGGCAGCGGTCTCGGCCGGCGACTCATGGCGGATGCCATCGAGTTCTGCCGCAGTGCCGGTTTCACGCACGTGTTCCTCTGGACGACCGCGTCCCTCACGGCGGCCGCGCGGCTCTACCGTTCCTTCGGATTCGAGCTCACGCACCAGGAAACCACAGAGCGGTGGGGTGCGGTCCTGACGGAGGAACGCTACGACCTCGACATCACCCGATGAGCGGGATGACGACCGAAACGGAGCGGCGCTTTCTGGTTCGCGTGCGCTCGTGGGCAGCGGTCGCGGCCGACGCGACACGCGAGCACCTGGTGCAAGCCTATCTGGCCGCGGAGCCCGAACGCACGGTGCGCATACGCCTGGGCGCGGAGCGCGCCGTGCTGACGGTGAAGGGACCATCGGAGCGCGGTGCGCGAACGGAAATCGAGTGCCCGATCGATACC
This sequence comes from Longimicrobiales bacterium, assembly GCA_035461085.1. GTDB lineage: Bacteria > Gemmatimonadota > Gemmatimonadetes > Longimicrobiales > RSA9 > SH-MAG3. The sequence continues at coordinate 4,539 of DATHVW010000058.1, forward strand.
GCGGCTGCGCGCGCCATTCTCGAAGCCCGTCTGTTCACCGGCACGCCCATCGAAAAGACGCGCAGCACTCTCCGCATCGGGAAGCTGGTGTGGGAGGTCGATCAGTTCGAGGGCGGCAATGCAGGACTGGTGCTGGCCGAGGTCGAGCTGCCGGATGGCGAAGCCCGCGCGGCGTGGGACGCGCGCATCGATCGCGACCGTCCGGAATGGGCCGGCCGCGAGATCACCGGTGAGCCGCGCTTCTCCAACAGCAGCCTCGCGCTCCGTCCATTCGCAACCTGGCCGGAACAGGAACGGGCGGATGTGATGCGGGAAATGGAATCGTGACGTTCGAGCAGCAGGGCACGCGAGGGAAGTCATGACACCATCGAGTCCGGACGCAATGATGGCCGCAGTCACTGCCTCCATGAAGGAGCGGACCGGTCGCTCCATCGAAGAGTGGACCGAGGTCGTCCGGGCCAGCGGGATCGACCCGCTCGCTCAGAATGCCGTGCGCCGCTGGCTGAGGGACGAGCACGGTATCGGCCAGAACACGCAGTGGGCAATCGCCGATGCGGCCGCGCGCGCCGCGGGCTGGGAGCGCCCGTCACTCGCCGAGCTCATCGATCAGCAGTATACCGGCGCAAAGGCGTCGCTTCGACCCGTGTTCGAGGCGGTGCGCAACATCCTCGAGAGCTTTGGCGATGACGTGCGCATCGAGGCGAGAGCGACGTACATCCCGTTCGTGCGGCGACGCCAGTTTGCCGCCGTGGCCGCCGTGACACGCACACGGGTCGATGTCGGACTCCGGTTCGCCGAGGCACCGGAATCGCCGCTGCTGCAGACCGGGAACGCGCCCGGCCAGGCGACGCACCGGCTCTCTCTCATGTCGGTCGATGACGTGACAGGCGAGGTCTCGGATCTGCTGCGCGCAGCGTACGATCAGAACGGCTGACGGGCCGGTACCGCCCGCACGGGCCATGCGGGCGGCGGACGGCTCAGCCGGCGGGCTCGATCCGGACGAGTGGCGCGTCCGGCGCGTCGATCAGCAGGTAGAGGTAGCCGTCCGGCCCGGAACGAACGTCGCGCACGCGACCGATCCCTTCGAGCAGCTTCTCCTCCTCGACCTTCCTCCGGTCGGCATCGAGGCGGACGCGCGCGAGGTGCTGGCCGGCGAGTCCACCGACGAACACGTCACCGCGCCAGCTCGGGAAGCGGTCGCCGGCGTAGATGGCGATACCCGATGTCGCGATCGACGGCACCCAGTAGTGGAGCGGCTGCTCCATGCCTTCCTTCGCCTGAATGTCGCTGATCTTCTCGCCGTTGTAGTTGATGCCGTACGTGATTACCGGCCAGCCGTAATTGGCACCCGCACGCAGCAGGTTGATCTCATCCCCGCCGCGCGGTCCGTGCTCCACCTCCCACAGCTCGCCGGTCTGCGGGTGCACCGTGAGGCCCTGCGGGCTGCGATTGCCGTACGTGAAGATCTCCGGCAGCGCGTCTGACCGGCCGACGAACGGATTGTCCGCCGGGACGCGGCCGTCGTCATGAAGCCGCAGCACGGTGCCCTGGTGGTTCGTCAGGTCCTGCGCCGCCTGCATCTCGCCGCGCTCGCCGATCGTTATGTAGAGAAACCCGTCCCGGTCGAATGCGAAGCGTGAGCCGAAATGCTGCCCGGCGTTCCGCCACGCCTTCGCCTCGATGATCTCCTCGACATTCGTCAGCGCGTTGCCCTCGAGCCGGCCGCGGATCACTGCGGTCGTAGCGCTGCGGTCGAGACCGGGCTTCGAGTAGCTGAGATATACGAACCGGTTGTCCGCAAAGTCCGGATGGATGGCGACATCGAGAAGGCCGCCCTGTCCGCGCGCGTAGACCTCGGGCACACCCGAAATCGGCCGGGGATCAAGCACGCCCTCGCGCACGATGCGCAGGCGGCCGGGCCGCTCCGTGATCAGGATCGCCCCATCGGGAAGGAACGCCATGCCCCACGGGTGCTCGAGTCCCTCCACCACGTTGATTGTGCGGAACGTGTGATGCTGCGAGCTGTGCGTCTGCGCGGGTAGCGGATGCGCGGCGCATGCGGTGGCAACCGTCACTGCGAGCGCCAGACTGGCGTATTTCATTCTCGGCAAGAACTCCTGTTGTGGGAGGCGAGTATGGAGGTTAGGCGATCACAGTCCGTTCGTGCAAGCGGCCGGACGAGCTGGCTCAGTTACAATTCGGGCGCGCGCACGCACGCGGGCGCGGGGCGGGGTCCAGCGTCTCGCGGCCTGACTCCTTGCGATGTCGCGGCGGAGTGCGCCACATTTTGCGCTCCTACGTCGCTGACCGCAGTCAAAGGAACTGACCTGATGAGGCGCGCCCTCACGCTGGCCACAATGGCCGTTCTCACGGCTTCTTCCGTACACGCGCAGCATGCCCTGGTTACCGGCGGACCGTACGATCCCGCCGTTCCGACGCCGCAGTCCGTGCTCGGCTACGAGGTCGGGGAGCGGTTCACACCGCATCACCTGCTCATGCGCTATCTCGAGCAGCTCGCGGCAACGAGCGCGCGCGTGCGACTGGACACCGTGGCGCACAGCTTCGAGGGGCGCGAGGTGATGCTCGTCGCGTTGACGAGCGAGGCGAACCACGCACGCATGGATCAGATCCGCGCCGATGCGCGCAGGCTCGCCGATCCGCGCGGCGCGGCGCAGGCGGAGCTGGATCAGGTGGTCGCGCGTATGCCCTCCATCGTCTGGCTCGGCTTTACCGTGCACGGCCCCGAAGCCTCCGGCGTCGAGGCTGCGATCGCGATGCTGTACCAGCTGGCGGCCGGGCAGGACGAGCAGACGCGGCTCGTGCTCGACAGCACGGTCGTGCTCATCGATCCGGTGCAGAACCCGGACGGCCACGAGCGTCACGCGCAGGATGTCATGCGCATGCGCTCGGCGTGGGGCGTGCCGACGCATCCTTCGGCCATGATTCACTCGGGCACCTGGCCGGGACCGCGCACGAGTCATTACTACTTCGACCTGAACCGCGACTGGTACGCACAGTCGCATCCGGAGACACGCGGACGCGTGCAGTCCATGCTCCAGTGGTGGCCGCACGTCGCCGTCGATCTGCACGAGATGGGATCCAACTCGACCTATTTCTTCCCGCCCGCCATGGATCCGATCAACCAGATCGTGCATGAGAACATCCTCGACTGGTGGGACATCTTCGCAGAGGACATCATCACGGCGTTCGACCGCGGCGGCTGGTCGTTCTTCCGGCGCGAAGGCTACGACGAGTTCTATCCCGGCTACGGCAGCTCGTGGCCGCTGTACACGGGGGCAGTCGGGATGACGTTCGAGCAGGCGTCGAGCCGCGGCGGCGCGATCCAGCGCACGGACGGCACGGTGCTGACGCTCCAGCAGGCGGCGCGGCAGCACTACACAGCGGCGTGGGCCACGGCGCTGGGCACGGCCGTGCGTCGTGACCGGCGCGTGCGTGACTACCTGACGTACCGGCAGAGCGCGATCACGGATGGAGCGCGCTCGTCGCTGCGCACGATCGTGTTCGAGCGCGACATGCAGGGACGTGCGGACTCGCTCGCGAGGAGGCTGCTGGACAACGGCATTGAGGTGGGCCGCCTCACGGGCAGCAGCACGGTCAGGGGCGCGACCCTCTACGGTGGAGACGGCAGAGCGACGAACGTCAGCGTCGGCGCAGGCGCCTACGTGGTGGACCTGTCGCAGCCGATGGGCCGGCTGGCGCGTGCACTGCTCGAGCCGGATGCGCCGCTCGATTCCGCGTTCATCGCGGAGGAGCTGGAGCGGCGACGGAGCGGCATGGGCGATCGATTCTACGACCTCACCGCGTTCTCTCTACCGTTCACGTTCAACGTGCGGACATGGGGCAGCGGTCAGGCAGTGACTCCGGCCGAGCCGGTGACATACGCCTCGCTGGATGCAATGCGACCGGCGCCGCCGCCGGAAGCGCGCTACGGCTATGCGTTCGCGGCAGGCAGTGAGTCCTCGATCCGGCTGCTCGCAGCGCTCATGGCCGACAGCGTCCGCGTCTGGTACGCTCCGCGCGCGTTCCGATCCGGCAGCTACGAGTTCCCGAACGGCGGCTTTGTCGTGAGGGTCGCGGGAAATCGTGAAAACATGCATGAACGCGTTCGCAGTCACGCCGCTGCGGCCGGCGCCGCTGTCGCACCACTGTCGTCCGCGCGCGCAGATGAGGGCACCGATCTCGGCAGCAACAGTGTCTTCCCGCTCGAATTCCCGCGCATTGCTCTGGTCGGCGGCGCGCCGATCGGCGGACAGTCGTTCGGGTACGCGTGGTATGCGTTCGATCAGCGCATCGGGTATCCGACCACACAGATCGACGTCGATGCGGTGGCTGGTGCTGCGCTCGACGATTTCAACGTGCTCATCGTACCGTCCGTGTCCGCGGGCGCCATGAACGGCGCACTCGGTGAGAGCGGCCGGGAGCGCCTGGCGCGCTGGGTGCGCGCGGGCGGACTCCTGATCACGCTCGACGCCGCGACGGAATGGCTGGCGAGTGAGGCACTGGACCTCGCACGCGTGCAGGTGCTCCGTGACACCGTTCGAGAGGGCGGCGACGGATTCGAAGTGAACGTGTCCGTGCCTGGTGCGTTCGTGAATGCGGTCGGCGACACCTTGTCACCCATCATGGCCGGTGTCCCGCGCGAGCTGCCGGTCCTCGTGTTCTCCTCTCGCGTGCTGACCGCGCCGGACGATGTCGGTCCCGGTGAGGTCGTGATCCGTTATGCCGCCGAGGAAGACCTGCGCGCTGCCGGCTACCTCTGGCCGGAGGCGCCGCCGCGCCTGGCGGAGGGGACGTATGTGTGGACGGAAAGCGTGGGCCGGGGGCGGGTGGTCGGGTTCGCCGATGAGCCCAACTTCCGGGATCTCTGGCGCAGCATGCTGCCGCTGTTCGCGAACGCCGTATTCATGGGGCTCAGCTTCTAGGCGCGGGTCCCGAGTCCGTCGCACACGCGAGGAGGACGCGCATGTCGTACCGGCGCCCGTTCGCCGCGGCAGTGCTCGCCTGTGTCCTGCTCAGCGGGATGGCCGGCTGCAGCCGGCACGGCAGCATGCCGGCTGAGACCATCACGGGTGTCGCGTGGACACTCGTGGAGGTGGACGGCGCCACGGTGGACCCCGCGCAGATGAACCGGCCTGCGACGCTGCTGCTCGATGCGGACGGCCGCGCCAGCGGCAGCGCGGGCTGCAATCAGTTCGGTGGCCCGTACACGATCACGGGCGATGAAATCCGCTTCGGCGCCATCGCCATGACGCGCATGGCGTGCCCGGACCGCATGGACGTGGAGTCGGCATATGCTGCCGTATTCGAGGCAGCGCGCACGTGGCGCGTGCGGGATGGCATGCTGGAGCTGATGGCGGACGGTCGCGTTCTCGCGCGGTTCAGACGCTAGCCGGGACGAACGGCGGGCCCGGTGACGCGGGCGCATTTGCCGGGCCCGCGCCGCCGCCGCTAGACTTGGATCATACCACCCTCTCACCTCTCCGAATTGCGATGAAGCACTCACATAACCTCCGCAGCCTGTTCCCGGCAGTCCTGGTCCTCGCCTTCATGGCCGCGCCCGCGGCCGCGCAGCAGACCACCGCCGCGAGCGCCGCAGATGGCGCTGTGACTGCGGTTGTGCCGGCACGCCGGTCCCTGCCGATCGCCGATTACGCGCGCTGGCGCGCCATCGCATCGACCACGCTGTCGCGCGACGGCGCATGGGTAGCGTGGACGTACACGCGGGTACGTCATGATGACGAGCTGCACGTGCGGCATATCGACAGCGGGCGGGAGCACGTGGTGGAGCGAGCCACGCGGCCGGTGTTCTCCGGTGACGGACGATGGGTCGCCTACAGCGTGTCGCCGACCATAGCGGAAATCGACAAGCTGCAGAAGGACAAGAAGCCGGTGCCCCGTCGTGCCGAGCTGATGGACCTCGAGACGGGCGCGAAGACCGGCTGGGATGATGTCGCGTCGTTCGAGTTCGCCGAGGGATCATCGCACCTGGCCGTAAAGAAGAGCCGTCCGGATCCCGAGCCGAAGCACCAGGGTGCCGACCTGATTCTCCGGGAACTGAGCACGGGCGTGGACGAGCTGATCGGCAGCGTGTCGTGGCACGCGTTCAACAAGCCGGGGACGCTGCTGGCCTATACGATCGATGCGGATGACATGGACGGCAACGGCCTGTATGCCATCGATCTGCGCACACGCGCGCGCGTGCCGCTCGACAGCGACAGGGCAAAGTACGCGCGCGCACAGTGGTCGGAGACGGGCACTGCCCTGGCGGTTCTGCGCGGCGTCGATGTGGACACGCTGACGCATCGCGCGAACACGCTGCTCGCATTCACGAACGTGGGCGCACGGAGCCCGACTCGCATCGAGGTCGCACCACAGACGGCCGGCGTGCCCGCGGGTCATGTGGTGAGCGAGAAGGCGGAGCTGCAGTGGAACGACGCGGGGGACCGCCTCTTCTTCGGCGTGAAGGCGCAGGAGCCGAAGGAAAAGGATGACGAGGAGGACTGGCAGAAGCCTTCCGACGTCACGGTCTTCCACTGGAACGACGACCGTCTGCAGACCGTTCAGGAGAAGCAGGCGGAAAGCGATCGGAACCGTGCCGACCGCGCGGTACTGCACACGGCCTCGAAGCGGGTCGTGGTACTGCAGGACTCCACACTGCGCGGCATCACGATCGGCCGGGACGGCCGCTGGGCCGTGGCCTGGGACGATCGCGAATACATGAGCGACTGGGAGGAGTCACGCGCGGACTACTACCGGGTAGACGTGAACACCGGCGAGCGCACTCCGATGCTGCAGGCGCAGATGCGCACGCTCGGCATGTCGCCCGATGGAAGCCGCTACGCTTACTGGAAGGACGACCACGTGTGGGCGTATGAGCTGGCGTCCGGCCGGCACGTGAACCTCACCGCCCGTGCGCCGGTCAGCTTCGTCAACGCGGAGTGGGATTACCTGAGCACACCACCAGCCTACGGTGTCGCGGGCTGGACGAAGGACGGTCGCGGCATCGTGCTGATGCATCGCTACGATCTGTGGCTGGTTCCGCTGGACGGGGGTGCGGCCCGGAACCTTACCAACGGGATCGGCAGTGAGCGCGAGATCCGCTTCCGCTACGTGCAGCTGGACCCCGAAGAGCGGTTCATCGACCTGTCGCAGCCGGTGCTCCTGTCGGCCTACGGACAGTGGACGAAGCAGGCCGGCTTCTACCAGCTGAGCGGCGGGCGCATGCGCGAGCTGGTGTATACCGACAACATGTACGGCGGCGTGCAGAAGGCGCGCGACGCGGACCGGCTGGTGTTCACCCGCCAGAGCTGGACGGAGTTCCCCGACCTCCAGGTTGCACGCGCGGACTTCGCACAGCCGCGGAAGATCACGGATGCGAATCCGCAGCAGGCGGAGTACTCGTGGGGCCGGCGCATCCTGTTCGACTACACGAACCGGGACGGCGTGCGGCTCCAGGGCACGCTCGCGATCCCGGAGAACTATCAGCCGGGCCAGCGGCTGCCGATGCTCGTGAACTTCTACGAGAAGTATTCGCAGAACCTGCACCTGTATCCGACGCCGCGGTTCTCTTCATCGCCGCAGTTCGCAGGCTACGTGAGCGATGGCTACCTGGTGATGCAGCCGGACGTGCATTTCCGCGGCGGCAGCTCGCACAGTGACATGCTGGAGTGCGTCGAGGCGGCCATCGCGAAGGTGGTGGAGCTCGGCTATGCGGATCCCGCCCGGGTCGGGCTGCATGGTCACAGCTACAGCGGCGGCGGCGCATCCTACATCGCGACCCGGTCGAAGGCGTTCGCGGCCATCGTGGCCGGCGCAGCGCCGATCAACCTGGTCAACGAATTCAATATTCTGTTCCGCGGCACCGGCCAGAACAATCACTCCTACGACATCTACGGTCAGGGACGTTACGGCTCGAACCCGTACGACGACTTCGACATGTACTGGGATCAGTCCCCGATCTCGGGCGTGCGGACGATGGACACGCCGCTGCTCTACATGCACGGCGACAATGACCAGATCGTCGAGTACAACCAGGGGATGGAGTTCTACAATGCGCTCCGCTTCAACCGGAAGCCCGTTATCTTCCTGTCGTATCCGGGTGAGGGCCACAGCCTGTCGAAGCTGGAAAACAACCTCGACTACCAGACGCGCATGTCGCAGTTCTTCGGGCACTACCTGAAGGGCGAGCCGGCCGCGCCGTGGATGACGCACGGCGAGCGGTTCATTGACAAGCAGCGACGCGAGCCGATCCGGATCACCATCCCGGCACGCCC
>DATHVW010000059.1:0-6125 GCA_035461085.1 Longimicrobiales bacterium
ACGACGAGCACGCCCGGCTCGCCCTGCCTCCCGCCCTCGGCTATGAACTGGGTGGCGAGCACCGACTTGCCCGAGCCCGAAGGTCCGGCGATGAGCGCCGAATCGCCGGTGGGGATGCCGCCGCCCATCATCTCGTCGAGGACCGCAACACCCGTGGAAGCACGGCCGCTGGGCGTCGCGCGTGCGTGTTCGTCCACGGCGAGCGAGAGGCGGGGAAAGACCTGAAGCCCGGCAGCCGTTATGCGGAAGGTGTGAAGGCCTGGCATCTGCCCCTGCCCGCGTACCTTCACGACCTGGACCTTGCGAACGACCGAATTGTTGTTTTGCGCCTGCGATAGCCAGATGACGCTATCAGCAATGGTGAACACCGCGTTACCCGACGTGTCGTTCTCCTGGTACTCCCCCACCAGGAACGAGGTCACCTGCCAGGTGGTGAGGTGGAGCGCGAGGCGCTGCACGAAGGAGTGAAGGTCGATGTGCGCCGCGGGGGCTGCCACCGACCGGATCAGGGAACGGAACGAGTCGACTACCACGATGCCCGCACCGCTCTCTTCCACATCCCGAACGATCCGCTCCAGGACCCCCTCCAGCCCGCGCTCCATGACCTCGTCGCTCAGGTTCACGAACCGGATGGTATCATTCACTTTCGCAGGTTCGAAGAACGAGTACTGCTGCTGGTACCGCAGCATCTTGACCGTCGGTTCGCCCAGGACCGTGAAGTAGAGGGCGTGGCACTCAGGCGTGGCATTCTCGAAGACGATCTGCTGCGCCAGCGTGGTCTTGCCGGTGCCCGGCTCACCTGCGATCAGGTTGAAGGAATATTCCGGAATGCCGCCGCCGAGGACGAGGTCGAGCCCCGGGACACCGCTGGGCAGCTTCCTGATTGCGACCTTCGGTCCCTGACTCATGCGTCAATCTCCCTGACACTGGACGCCACGTGGGGCCAGAGCTGGCGTATGGGCTGCGTGCCGAGTTCCCTGCCGAGCAGGAGGATCAGCAGGCCGAGAAGGTGTGCGACGAGGGAGCTGCCCGCAGCGGCAGCGTCTTCAGCGGTTCCCGCCGCCAGCGCCTCGACGAGGCCCGTGAAACAGGCCGAGGGCTCCGCGCCCAGCTTGACCTCGGCCAGCATGGGCTGCTCGCGCTTCGCGAGGTTGAGCGCGCGCCCCATCAATGCGACTACTCCGCCGGAGCCGAGGAGGCCTGCCAGGTGGTCCTTCAGTCGGCAGCATACGGATTCGACAGCGTCGGCCCAGGCCGCCGGATCAACCGAACTGCGGGCTTCGTGCGTGACGAGCCGGCGTGCCAATTCGGTTGCCTCAGCGGGGGGCTGGGCCATGCGTCATCCTTCGAGGGCATGCCGAGCGATGGCGCTCAAATCTCGCCGGTTCGCGGCTGGGGATGGCCAAGTGGGAACCTCACTCGCGGAACTCCGCGATGCGCCTCACGCTATGAGCTACGGCGCTTTTATTGCGTTCGCGTTTCCAGAACGTAAGAATTCAGTCATCGACAGGCAACCGCCCCGCCGGGGGGAGATGAACCGCCGGGTGGGGGAATCGACCGTCCGCCCTGGCGAACATACCAACGGGCGAACGTATCACAGTCCTGAACGCTCCCAATGGCGGTCCCCGAAGGCCAGCACTCCATGCTTCAGCTGCTCTCACGAACGAGCCAGCGGCTGGCTGAGTCCATCGACTACGAGAGCACGCTCCTGACCGTCGCGGGAATGGCGCTCCCACACCTCGGCTCCTGGTGCATCGTCGATCTGGTCGAGCCGGGCGAGCGCATGCGTCGCGTCGGCATCGTTCACCCGGACCCCATCAAGCAGGAGCACGCGCGCCGGCTGGAGGGGGGCTGGCCTCCTCGTAGGAACCATCGACTCGGCGTGCCCCAGGCCGTGCGCTCGCCTGTGACCGAGGTAATCCCGCAGGTGTCCGATGAGATGCTCGTGGCGGTCGCGGACAGCGAGGAGAATCTGCGTGACCTGCGGGCGCTCGGCATCGGCTCCGTCGTGGTGGTCCCGCTACGCGCCCGCGGCCATTTGCTCGGAGCGATCACGTTCGTGAGCTCGAACGTCGGACACCAGTACGTCGAAACGGACCTGAAACTGGCCGAGGATCTGGCCTCCCGTTGCGCTCTGGCCCTCGACAACGCGCGCCTTTTCCGGGATGCGGAGGAGGCGCGCGCCCGCGCCGTCCAGCTGAACGAGCGACTGGTCGTCACCAGTATACAGCAGCAGGAACTCGCCGAGGAGGCGCGGGAGGCGAACCGGGCGAAGTCGCAGTTCCTGGCAACGTTCAGCCACGAGATCCGCACTCCCATCAACGCGATCGTCGGGTACGCGGATCTGCTGGAAATGGGGATCGCAGGAGCGATCACTGCGAAGCAGCGGGAGTATCTCGTCGGGATCCAATCCAGCAGTCGGCATCTGATGGGACTCATTGACGACATCCTCGATCTTGCCAAGGTCGAATCGGGCCGGATGCACCTCAACCAGGAGGTGCTCCCGGCCGCAGCGTCCATCGCGACCGCGATCGCCCTGATCGAGCCGGAGGCCGCCGTGGCCGGTGTGAGTGTCCGCAGCGCCGCCGCCGACGCGCCCGACGGCTATCGCGGTGACGGAGATCGGGTTCGACAGATCCTCGTGATCCTGCTGAGCAACGCGGTAAAGTTCACCGAACGCGGCGGCAGCGTGACGGTGAGCTGCGGCACCGTCCAGGCGCCCGGAGCGGAGGCGGCACTCCAGGGAGACGGCCCCTGGATGTTCTTTCGCGTGGAGGACACCGGGATCGGCATTTCGGCAACGGAGGCGACATCGGTCTTCGAGCCGTTCGCCCAGGCCGATCCGGGGAACACCCGCAAGCGGGGTGGTGCCGGACTCGGCCTCGCCATCGGCCTCGAGCTGGCCCGTCGCATGGGCGGGGACCTGACCCTGCGGAGCGTGGTGGGGAGGGGATCGTCCTTCACACTGTGGCTGCCGGCCGCTCAGCCGACCGGGGTTGGCGCGAGTACCGTTTAGGACGCACCACGCTCCTTCACTTTCACCGCAACCTGGCAAGCGCACCGTCGACCTCCTCGAGCACGAACGGTCGCACTCCGTGGCCAACAGGCTCCAGCGCGGCCAGCGACTCGGGTGAGGCGATCTCGCCCGGTGCCCATGTGGCATGTCCCCGTACCAACGGCTCGCGGTCCGACAGCGCTGCCGTGAGCACCGGCGCCGCCTCGGGTGAGCCCAGTTGCCGAGCGCGACCGCCACATTGCGCAAGAAGCCCGCACGTCCGGCCCTGCGGATAGAACAGGCAGTAGCCCGGAACGGCTCGCAGCACTGATCGAGGACCGGGGTTCCGAGGCATGGGATGCCAAGCGAAGTACTCTGGCGAGCCTAGCACCGTCATCCGGATATCGCCCGTGACCGGCACCGCGCTCATGTCCCGGTCGATCACCTCGCCCAGCTGAATCCCGGCGTCGTAACCCTCGGCCCCCAAGTCGCCGACCGCATCGCTCACGACGAGGTCCAGCATGACGTTGCGGATGAGCGGTGAGGAAGCCGCTCAGCAGTGACCCGCTCAGCACCGGGGCGGCGGCCGTGCCCACGAGCAGCCGAAGCGTACCCTGCGGCACATTGCTCAGCTCACCCGCAGCCGCGGACACGACGGGCGCGCCGATGTCGCAGGGCACGCCACGTCGGTGTACCGGCGTGATGACGACGCTTGGCGGCTGGTGCATGGCCACTGGTCTCCGTTCGGCGCGGAGTGAGGCCAGCCGGTCGCGCCGCGGCGGACGTTGCCGCGGCGCTGCCGGCGGCGGCGCAACTCGAGCTCAGCACCGGCGTGTCACCCCCATGCGCGCGCTGCGCCCGCTCGCGCTCGGGCACGAACCGCGGGGGCGTTTTCGACCGCCTGATCGCGCGCGTGTCATGCGTCTGTCAGGCGCCCAGGCCCCCTTCCTGCCGATTCAGCCTTGCTCTCACCTGCCGAGGAGTGCGCCCGAGCCGAGGGCGGCCAGTGTCACCGTGCCGCTCCAGCTGTCGAGCACCGTGGTCCCTTCGCGGACCTCGATCACGAGGGTGACCGGCCCGGGGATCAGGGTACCCGTGCCTTCGCTCAGGTTGGAGGCGGAAACGTAGTAGTCGAAGCCGCAGCCGCCGGTCGGCAACACCCCCGGCCCCACCACGCACTGCGTGGCAACACTCCCGGCCGCGCGCACGACCGCGCCCTGCTCGAGGCGCGCTGCCACGCTGATGCCGGTCCGCTCGGGCCCGTCGTTCGATATTTCGATGTTGTAGCCCACGGCGCTGCCCTCGAGCTCGAGCGTTTCCGAGTCGAGGTAGAAATCCGTGATGGCCGGCGGGGGCGGGACGGTCACCGTGACAGCCGCGTCGAAGGTGTCGAGCAGCTTCGACCGCTTCTTCATCGTCCGCCGCAGCGCCACCTCGAGCGTGCCGGCGCCGCCGACGATCGTGCCCTCGCCGCCGGTCGAACTGAGCACCGCCTGCACCGTCATGCTGCAGGTCGCCCCTGCGGGGAAAACTCCCGCAGGCGCACCGCTGCAGACGACCTCGGCGCTGCCCAGGCTACGAGTGCTCCGGTCCTGCCGCAGCGTGAGGGTGACGAACGTCTCCGTCAGGGTGGAGCTGCCGCCGTTGTGCACGGTGACCGCGACCGGATGCGCAGGTCCGTCGACGACGAAGTCGAAGCCGGGGTCGACCTGCACGATGGCGGGTCCGGCCTTCCTGGCCTGCGTGCCAGTGCTCGCCTGCGGCACTTCGCCTGCCGGCTCCAGGATCGCATTCCGCTCGCTACAGGCCGCGGCCGCGGCCGCGACCAGCAGGATGAGCGCTGGGTAGCGACCGCGCTGCTTCCGATGATGCCCTCGCATGCTGCCTCCATGATCGTGTCGTGGGAGAAACCTGGTTCGATCTGCGTCTCATCTGCGGATCGCCATCAGGGTTACGGGATCCGCCGGGGAAACCGGACAAGCGGGCTCACCTCGTTGAGCGCGGTCTCGAGCCATGCGACGCGTTACGCTACAGCGGTGTCGGGATGTGGCCGCGACGCACCCGCCTCGAGCAGCACGCCGAACGGCGGCTTACCAGGCGCTGCGACGCCAGGACCGTGGTCGGATTCGAGACTTTCCGGTTGAACGGACGCACTGGAGGCGCCTCTCGCGCGCGAGGTTGAGCGCCGCGTAGGCCGCGAACTGCTGATCGAGCCGGCGTTGAACGCGGTGCGCGGGGAGATCGCGATGCCGTGCTCGATCACCGCGCTGCCCGCGCTCCCGCAGCTCATACGGGAAGATCAAGGTGGGGGAGTTCCGCCACGCTGTGGCAGGACCGGCGCCCAGGATCGGCGGCGGCCCTGCGGCGCGTCAGACTTTTCTCGGCCGTTGGGCGGCTTCTGCGCCTGCCCGTGCCTACAGCTCGTCCAGGACCGCCGGGTTCGATTCAACCGTCGCGCGAGCGGAGAGCGCCGCCCTCGCCTCGGTAGAGCCTACTCTCCCGAGTGCCCAGGCGGCGTGCGTGCGCACCAGCGGCTCCGGGTCGGATAACGCCCTCGTGAGCACGGGCACCGCGTCCGGCGACCCCCACTTGCCCAGCCCCACGCAGACGTTGCGCGCGAAGCCCGCTCGACCCGCTCGACGAATCGGGGAGCCGCGCGAGAACGCGTCCCACGCTGGGCGCTCGCTCACATCCAGCCGCCCTTCTGGTTCGTGCTCGCGATCGACGGGCCCATCCTGCTGTTCGCGGACAGCGTGGCCGCCCCGGCAGCAGTCCTGCCGGGCATGATCCCTGGCTGAAGGCGTCCGGGAACGACGTCCACGTGCTGTTCCAGGACGAGTCGCGCTGCTCGACATCCATCTGGTTCGGCCGCCTCGGCCGCGCCGTGATAGTGGGGAGAGCGCCTTGGCATGCTCAGTGTGGCGCGACTGCTGCGGATGCCCGCCCACGGGACATGCAGGGCGCTGCTGCGGTCGAGCCGGAACGGGACCCCGTCCGGCTCGACCGAGCGGAACGACTCAGCACCAGGGCGTCTCGCAGGTTGCGATCGGAAGATCCGTCCTCGGGCTCCACTCGAACATCGAGCCATCGTACAGCTTCGCGTCGTAGCCGAGGTACCGGGCGACGAAGT
>DATHVW010000060.1:0-63122 GCA_035461085.1 Longimicrobiales bacterium
CTGGTACACGGCAATGCCGGCGAACGCACTGCTCTCGCGCATCGCCTCGTAGTCCGGATACGCGGTCGCACCGTAGATCGGGCCGCTGTAGTCGCTCGTGTATACCATCGCCAGCTCGCCCGGCGCGCGGACGCCCGGGAGCGGGCGCAGCAGCAGCGTGTTCACAACGCTGAACACTGCCGTGTTCGCACCGATCGCGAGAGCGATGACCAGTGTCGCCACGATGGTGAAGGCAGGCGCTCGCCCGAGCATGCGCAGACCGATACGCACATCCTCTACAATGCCGCCGAGTATCCCACGTACGCCCCCGGCGCCGGGGGCACCGGCATCCGCACCGAGTGCGACCGGGTCGGGACGCGTGCGTTTCGCCCGACGTACACTACGGCCGAGCGTGTGCTCGTCTTCCAGCTCCAGCAGCACGATCCGCCGCGCTTCCGCTTCGCTCTCGCCGCGCGCGCGCAGCTCCGCATACCGGTCGTCCAGGTGGTGCACCAGCTCCTCCACGATATCGGCCTCCGCCGTACCGCCGAGTCGAGCCGTTGTCAGCCGACGCCGGATCTCGTCCCGCCACTCCGGCACTTCCCCGTCCCCTGGCTCACGCATACTCGACTCCCGCGATCTGCGACACCGCACGCGCAAACTCCGCCCAGCCCGCACGCTGCTTCGCCAGCTGTCGCTTGCCCGCCGCGGTGAGACTGTAGAACCGCCTGCGCCGCTCGCCCGGACGCTCCACCCACCGGCCCGCGATCCACTTCTTCTGCTCCAGCTTGTAGAGCAGCGGATACAGCGACGCCGCGTGCACACGCACCACGCCCCGCGACTGCGACTCGATCAACTTGCTCAGCTCGTAGCCGTGCCGCGGCTCGACATCGAGCAGCGACAGCACGAGCAGCGGTATTGTGCCCTTTTTAAGCTCACGGCCCAGCATGGTGGCGCCTCCATATGTGGTGGTCCCACCTATATGGGTGGCCTTGGTCGCATGGGGAAGGTGTGTGGGACGAAGGCGCCACGGGCTGGGGCGAAAGCCGGGGTCGGAACCGGGAGGTCAGGGTCTGCGTGCAGCCCACACGAGCTGAGTAAAGGCTACTGGCCTGTCTGATCCCGCTGTAGCTGCGCCGTCAGTTCCGCCATCTGCACATGGCATTCGCCGTCCCGCACGCGCACGCTGGTGCGCTGCCACAGGCGGTATCCCGGAGCCTCGACCGTGACCTCGTACGTGCCCGGCCGCTCGTGGGCGAGGTAGAACGGGCCGAATACGATGGTGTCCGGGTCCGCGGTGGGCGGCAGGACAATATCCTGCGAATCGAACTCGAACGTCTGCGAGCCGTCGCGCGCGAAGATACGGACGTGGCCGCGCACGGGGCTGCCGGAAATCGAGTCCAGGACGTCCATTTGGATGGCCGGCCGCGCCTCCAGCGTGCAGACGGTCGGATCGAGTATGCCGCAGCCGGCCGTGACGGACGCCAGCAGAAGGCCGACCGGGAGCCGAATGACATTCCTTCTGCCTCTCCTCATCGCTGCCTCGCCTGGCGCTGGGACTCTCAGGGGTTGATCCAGTAACTCATCTTGATCACCAGCACGTCATCGGGGCGCGCATCGAAGAGCGCGCTGCGGTCGCGGCTGAAATCGAACTCGCCGGACGCGTCATCGCCGGTGCGGTGCTGCTGCCAGGCGACGAAGATCGTGGAACCCGGGCGGTACTCCCAGCGCAGCACGGCATTGCCGCGGAGCGATCGCAGCGTGAAGTCGGTGTTCGGGACGACGAACGGAGCAGCCGTACCCGTACGCCCCTGCGGATAAATGCGGGTGCCGCCATTGACGGGTTCGGTCTCGCCAATGTCGCGACCGTACTCCAGGAAGTCGTATACGCCGGGTGCGCGCAGCTCGGCGGGCGCGCCGAAGTCGGCGCTGGAGATGAACGGCTGCGCATAGACCTGGAGCGAGAGATCGGGCGTTACCGTCACATCGAGGCGCGTCTCGACGCTGAGCGTCGTCTGGTCGAGCGGCGCAAACAGGTAGCGGCTGCCGAACGTGTGCGTGGCAGTGGAATCGACGCGCTCGCCGCGATACTGTGCGACGGTGTGGGACTGCTCGAGGTTCGGCGAAATCGTGAAGCTCCAGTTCGGCGCGGGTCGTACGCTGATGCCGACGCCCCCGCCCATGCCCCAGCCGCCGGCGGTGTTGCGAGCGTACCCGAAGCCCGCGCCGCCTCCGATGCGCCTGCGGGAATCGGAATTGAAGCCGGCATTGAGCTGAAACTGCGGCGGCCGCCGCGAAGACGGGCCACCGCGCGTGAGCCTGTCGTCGAGAGCTTCACCGTTGTATCCGAGCGTGAAATTGCCGCTCCAGTAGTTGAGCGTCTGGAAGATGAAGCTGCCGGAGACGCGGTTCATGATCGTCTCGAACGCGTAGTTGCGTTCCGCGCGTACGGAGCCGCTGGTGTGCCACGAACGGAACAGCTTGCCGGGGCGCGGCTCGATGTACGTGATGCCGGCCTGGCCGTCGATGCGGTCGGCGCGATACTGAAATCCGATGTCGTTCACCTCGTACTGCGGCGTTGTGGTGCCACCGGAGACGGAGTAGCGCCAGTGGCGGCCGCGCCGGTACTGGAGTGTCGCCTGCGTCGACAGGCCGGTGAGCGATGTACGCGACGGGTCGAGCTCGAGGTGATCGGCATCCGGCCGCTGGAAGTAGCGCCATGGCGCCCGCTGCGCGATCAGTATCGCGCTCTCGCTGCCCTGCACGTGGCTGCCGGACACGAACCCGCCAAGCGACCACGTCCGCTCCGCCCACTCGTGATTGAAGTCGAAGCCGCCCGTGTACGCAGCCGAACGCAGACGCGCGCGCAATGGATCGGAATCCAGATCGCGGTGGACCATCGTCAGCATCCCGCCGAGCGCCGTTCGGCCCGCATGCAGATCGCGACGGAGCCGGCCAACGAAATAGTTCGAGAGCGGCTCCGCCGTGCTGCGCTGCTCCACATCGTCCGCATCGAGGAACAGTGCGTGCTCGCGATCGGTGAGCGCGTTCAGCACGCCGATCGACCAGCCGGCGGCCGTGCGGCCGGAGAGCTTGGCCGCACCGAGTATGCGCGTTGCGTCCGCCACGTCACGCTGCGGTGTCGGCGGCAGCACCTGCGGCGAACGACCGATCCGGCGCGAGTAGAACACGTTGTTGCCGCCGCCCGCACCGAAGTTGAAGATCTCCGACCCCTCGACGAAGAACGGCCGCTTCTCCTGGAACAGCGTCTCGATGGCCGTCAGGTTCACCTGCGCGGGGTCCACCTCGACCTGCCCGAAGTCGGGGTTCACGGTGACGTCGAGCGTGAGGTCTGACGTGACGCGATACTTCATGTCCGCACCGACCGACACGCCCACCTCGCGATCCTCGCGGAACGGATTGTCGCCACGGTCAACCGATTCACCCCGCAACACAGTGTACGGCAGCAGCTCGAGTCGCTTGCCCGTGCTCAACTGGCGCAGCCCCTCGAGGTGACCGAAACGCGGGATGCCGGCCGGCTGCGATGTCGGCGTGAACGAGAAGACGGCGAACTCGCGCGTGCGCGCGATCTGCCGCTCGATCTGGATGCCCCACGTCTGCTCCGCCGCGGGATTGAACCGCAGCTGACTGAACGGGATCCGGATCTCGGCCGTCCAGCCGCCCGCGTCAACCGACGTCGCCGCCTCCCAGACGGGGTCCCACGAGTCGTCCTCCCCGGAGTCCGACCGCGTCTGGTCGCGTCGCAGTCCGGACGGGTTGATCTCGAAGCCGAACGCCGTGCGGTGATCGTGATACGTGTCGAGAATGATCGTCAGCCAGTCCGACGCCGCCATCGCGCCATCGCGCCGGCCGAGCCGGGATGTCGTCGGACTGCTGTCGTGCATGCGCGCACCGATGTAGAGCGCGTCCCCGCTGAACGCGATCCGCACCTCGGTCGCCTCGCTCGCCGGCGCACTCTCCGTCGGCACGATCTGTGTAAACTCCGTGATGGGTGGCGCACTCTGCCACACCGACTCGTCGAGCACGCCATCGACTCGTATCGTGGATGCGGCCGCTACCGCCGTAGCGACGGGTGCAGCGGCATGCCCGGTTGCGGAGTCGGCGGAACCCGATGCCTGTGCATGAAGGGCACCCGGCACAAACAACCACATCAGGAAGCCTCTGCGCATTATCGTCATTTCGAAGGAGTCGTGGCGGAACGCCTGAAGGAAACACCGGCCGGACCGCACTTCAAGCGTCGTGGGCCGAAAACCCCGAATGCGGGACGCGCGACCCGGGGATCGGGCCCGCTGTGTGCATGGCAGCTCGCAGCATCTGTCGCTTCACGAGGCGTCGGGGCAAGGTGGACGGCGCCAGGCGCCGGCAAACGGGTGCCAAGCCGACAATCCGCCCGCGTGGGGTCGCTCCGACGTCGAATCGCACCTCCTCGAACCTTAACCAGTAGCGCAGCAGCCGGGCGGGCGATCGCACGACGCTACTCCGGCACGACCCGCAGTACGCGGATGAACGGCTCGTCCAGCTCGTCGCGCAGAAGCAGCGCGACCCGGTCGCCGGCCGCATCGAGCAGCTGCGTGTCGCCCGGCAGCGTCACGCGGCCGTACGGCGTGCCGTCGCTCTCGAGAACGAGCCAGTCGCGCTCCGCTCCGCCAGGCGCGACATGGGACCCGATCCAGACGCGACCTGCATCGTCGATGACCAGCGACTCGAAGCCCGGGAACGTCGCACGGTGCGGCACCTGATCGAGGCCGCGGCGAAGCGGCTCGGGCATCTGCGCATAGCTCTCGATCAGCTCCGCACGCCACCGCTCCACATCGGCGGCGCTCACCGCGCCGCCCGGACCGCCCGTGATCCGCATCGCCAGCCGGCCACTGCGGTCGAATACCGACACGTCGATGCTGTCCGTGCTGCCGATCGCGAACCGGCCGTTCCGCCCCGCATACTGCGCCGTGCGGCCGAAGCCCGGGTTTGCCCGGCTCGCGCCGCCCTCGAACGAGCGGAACGCCCACTCCGACGCCGCCCACATGCCCAGCGTGTCGGCACTCGTGCCCGCGGCATCGAACACCATCAGTGGCGTCGTATCACGCGCCTCGCCGCTCGCGCCGAACACGCGCATGTCCCCGTAGACCGCCGCGAACCGGCCATCGTCGAGCAGGGTGAGCGGCTGTATGTCGATGACGCGATTCGGCGGCGCGAGCGTCTGCGTCGCGATGACGTCGCCCGCCGTCGTGAACCGTGTGATCCGGCCCTGCCGCGGATCATACGCGGCCATGGTTCCAGCCGTATCCACGTCGAGCGCCGATATCCACGCGAACTCGCCCGGGCCCGCGCCCTTGCCGCCGATCGTCTGCGCGAGACCGCCCGATGCGTCGAGCACCAGGATCTCACTCGTACCGGCATTCGCGACCGCGAGTCTGCCATCCGGCAGGAACCGTGCGGCCGTCACCTGATACAACTCGATCGGCGGCGCAGCGCGCGCGGTCGTGAACGCCTGCTGCGTGGTCATCGCCCGGACATCAGTCGGTGCGAGCGACGCTACGCGCACATGCACTACACCGTCCGCTTTCGACACGCGGACGGTTGGGGCCTCGACCGCGTCATCCCCCGTGCACGCCACCGGTACGAATGCGGCGCATAACAGCAATGCCGACAGAAGTCTTTTCATGTCCCCTCAGCTCTCCAGGCTCATATCAGATCTCGCCACTCCTCACCGAATCGACGTCTGCTGATGAAAGGCGAGCTGCCAGCCACTTGCTGCTTTCACGTAGACGCTCGATGCTCTCGCCGCATACGGCGCCTCGGCGCCATCCCGTCTGCCATCGCGCGGAAGGTCAGCAGCATTACATCGGACGTGAGCGGGACGTGCGCGACGTCGCCGCGTCCAAACGGGCTCGATGGAACGAGGGTCGCCTCCCGGGCGTAATGTGGCTAATATAGTGAATCTCCCACACTCCCCGGACCGCTCCTGCCATGAGATCAGCCGCCATCGTCCTCGGCCTGCCACTCGTCTTCGCACTCGTCGCGTTCAACATCCCGGACGCCGACGACTCCGACATGCCCGCGCCGGCGGCCGAGGTAGCGCCACCTGCGGACCCGGATCCGTATGCGAACTGGCAGCGGCCGGACGGACCGATCCGGGTCGCACTCCAGGCAGGTCACTGGAAGGCTGCGGAAGCGCCCGACGAGCAGGCGCGGCTCCGCACCAACGGCACGCGCGGCGGTGGCAAGGCCGAGTGGGAAGTCAACCTCGCCATTGCGACACGTGCCGCGGAGCTGCTGGAGGAAGCAGGGTACGTGGTCGATATCCTCCCGACTACCATCCCGCCCGGCTACTGGGCGGATGTCTTCGTCGCCGTTCATGCGGACGGCAATCCCAACACGTCGCTCTCCGGCTACCGCGCGGCCGCGCCGCGTCGTGACCGCACCGGGCGCGCGGAGGATCTCGTGCAGGTGCTGAACGAGGCGTACGGCGAGGCGACTGCACTGCCCTTCTACCCGACGATCACGCGTCGCATGCGCGGCTATTACGCATTCAACTCGCGCCGCTATCATCACGCGCTGCACCCGATGACGGTCGGCGTCATCATCGAGACCGGGTTCCTCACGAGCGCGCGCGACCGTCGCGTCATCATCGGCGAGCCGGACCGCGCAGCGAAGGGCATCGCGGACGGCGTCATCCGATTTCTGTCGGGTGAAGCTGCGAACGCTGACGGATAGCGTCCTGAATCTGAAATCGGGATGGGCATCGTGTTCGGGGGCGGGCGCGGGACTGAAAGGTCACCAGTTCGCGGACTCGCGCGTTGTTCTGTAACTACTTATTCCGACTCAGGTCTTATGCGACGAAATACCGTTCCGTTCCTGGGTGTCCTGCTGCTCGCCGGGTGCGTGGAGATTCTGCCGCCGTCCGACTCCACGAACGGTCTTCCAGAGGGACTCGAGGTTTCGCTGGTCCTGGATGATGACGAGGTGATGCAGCACGCGCCGTTCACGGCGCTCTTCACGGCGACGAACACTACCCGTTCCGCCATGCAGATCGTCACTTCGCACGGCTGCCTGGTCCTGCCCGGGGTGTACCGCAACGGGGTTCGCGTGCCGTTCAAGGGCAGTGCGTACGGCTGCACCGCGGCGATCACAACCCATGTCTTCGCACCGGGCGAGACGAAGACGTACGAGTGGTCCATGCGGGCTGAGCTGTATGCCCAGGATCCCGGCGACATCGAGGGAGCGCCCGCTCCCACTGGCAGCTACATGGTGCGCGTCGAGTTCGAATTGCAGCCGCCGCCGGGGTCACAGCACAGGCCGCGAGCCGAGACGACACTGGTGGTCCGGTAACGAACTCGGGAGCGGGATCGTGTGCGCGATCGGGATCGGCAACTGATCGGGAGCGGACCGCCGCGGCGAGCGGTCCCGATCCCGCGAACCGAACACGATCCCGATCCCGAATTCGTTAAAACGGTTCGTTCCCGGCTGCCGTCAGGAAAGGCACATACCGCACCGGGCCGTCCACGCCGTCCCCGTTCGGCCCGCGCGGCCCGGTCGGATCGCCCCACCAGTTACTGGTCGCCTGTACGGTGTCCGGTACGGAATTGTGCAGCCCGTTCCCCGTGTTCGACACCAGGTTGCAGCGCTCGATCCGCAGCGTTCCCTGCTCCACCCAGACGCCGTGTCCTGCGCTGCCGCGGATCGCACAGTCAGTCACTACGGGGTCGCCACCGAGGATGTGCAGACCGTGGTGCCGGGAGCCCTCGATGATCGTGTGTGCCATCCGCACGTCAGCGCCGAGGGTGACCGCGGCCTCCTGCTGATACTCGTACAGACCCGTCCGGCCGCCACCGGTCGTGCGCACGCGTGACATGCGCGAGCCGGCCGACGTGATGACGAGCGTCGAGGACTCCAGCTCGAGATCCTGCAGATTGACCGGCTGGTCCACGGTCGCGAGCCGGATGCTATGGAACTGCGCATTGCGTACGTGGACAGTGTCGTTACCGGGTCGTGTCAAACCCAGAGTGGCCCCATCGCCGCGAACGCTCACGGGGTCGGCCGGCGTGCCGAGCAGCAGCGGCAGCGGCGTGACACCCCAGGGGCCGATACACCCGCCGCTCTCGACCATCAGGCTCGATCCTGCCTCCATCACCATCTGCGGAAGTGCGCCGGGACATGCGAGCTGCACACGCAGCGGCAGCACGCTTCGGAGTGTGATGTCGCCCTCGGGAACCAGCGTGGAGCCCCATGTGGTGCCCGCGAACGCGACGATCGTATCGCGACCGTTCCCGACCAGGCCGTTCTGCGCCTCGGTGGTACTCATGACGCCGCGCAGCGAAATGAGCGCCACGATGAGCGGGTAACCGCCGTTCCCCGCTATGCGGACTGGCGTCTCGAAGATGACCGTGGCGGTCCGCGGATCACCGAATGTCGTCCATATCCCGTTACCCGTGTTGTGCTCGATGCGCCCACCACTTACGTGTACGTAGCAGCGGACGCAGGGCAGGCCGATGCCACTGCCGGAGCCACGCACCGTCGTGTCCTCGATGCGCGCATGGCTGTTGCTTCCGATGAGGACCCCGGCCGCTTCTGCGCCATCGATCACGCTGCGCACCAGACTGCCGCCATGCAGCACAACGCCCACACCAGCGACATCCGTCACGTGCGTGTCGGCAATCTCCGCAGGCGCCGTCGCCATGATACCGCAGGCCGCACTCTCAATGCGCGCGTGCCTGACAACTGACGTGTCGGCGCCGAAGCCGGGCGTGGCGATCCCGCCCCAGCGCGCGCCGGTGACGAGCGGCCGGAACAGAACCGGCTCGGCAGCCGTTCCCTCGATGAGGAGCTTCGCTGCGACGAGGCTCACGTCGGCCGCCGCCCTTACTTCGGCCCCCGCATCGATCACCAGGATGTCGAACGTGTCGGTCCGGATCAGCACGTACGGCCCGTTGGCCGCCGTCCAGCGCTCGCACGAGCGCCCTGCCGGCACGAGCTGCGGATCGCATGCGACGCCGACCGGCGCGTCGCACCCGATGCCCGATGCCGGATCGCATTCCTCCTCGGGCGGCCCGACCATGTCGCGGCCATCACATGCGGCGAGAACAGGAAGACAAGCAGGGAATGCGGCAAGGAAGAGAATACGCGACGTCATGGTTCCTCCCTGACATCGGGAACGAAATCGGAGCGGGATGGGATCGTGTTCGGCTCGCGGGATCGGGACCGCGCACACGGCGGACCTGCTTGAAGCAGTTCCCGTCCCGCACACGCTCCCGATCCCGATCCCGATCCCGATCCCGAATTCAGTTCCCGCCAGTACTGACCCGCCCCGGCCCGGCCGCTTCCGCCTTCTCCAGCGTCTCCAGCACATCGCGCCACACGAACTTGCGGCCTGTGCCCAGCACGTAATAGTCCATCCACGCCTTTTCGCTGACGGACTTCACGAGGCGGTTGCGCGGGTCGGGGATGCCATGCGAGTTGCCCGGATACATATAGAGCTCGGTCGGGACACCGATCTTCTTGAGCGCCATGTGCAGCTCGACCGACTGCGGGCTCGGCACGCGCGGATCGCCCTTCACGACGTGGATCATGGTCGGCGTCTTCGCGTTCCTGATGTACTTCAGCGGCGACTGGTTCCAGTACGCGTCGAAGTCGTCATACGGCAGCTCGTTGCCGAGGTAGAACTGCCGGTTGCGCTGCACATCGCTCTGCGCATACATCGAGATCCAGTTCGATGTGCCGGCGCCGGAGCTGATGGCCTTGAACCGGTCGGTGTTCACCAGGATCCAGTTCGACCAGTGGCCGCCGGCGCTCCATCCGAGCGCGCCCATGCGCTCGCCGTCGACGATGCCCTCGGCGATCAGATGGTCGACCCCGGTCATGATGTCGTTGTAACCGGGCTCGAAGTAATTCCCGACAATGTCGGTCTTGTGCGCTTCACCGTAATTCGTCGAGCCGCGGTAGTTCGGGCGGAGCACCGCGTAGCCGGCGCCGGCATATACCTGCGCGCCATAGCCGCCGTTGAAGCCGAGCACATCCGCCGAAGCGGGGCCGCCATGGATCGCGACGATCAGCGGGTAGCGCTGCCCCTCGCGATAGCCGACCGGCTTCACGAGCACGCCACTCACGGGCTTGCCGTCCGTGGACGTCCACGTGATCTCCTCCTCCTGGCCCAGCGCCCACTCGCGCACCTGGGGATTCACGTCGATGAGCTGTCGCCACGCGGAGCGATTCGCGACCCGGTCGAGCGACGGTACGGTGAAGAGCGTCGTCGGCGTCTTCGGGTCCTGGTACGTGATCAGCACCACGCCCGTCCGTTCGTCGCGATCGACGGACAGAGCGGCGCGCTCCTGCGTGACCTGGCGGACCTGGTCCCGCTCGATGTCGAGCGCCATGAGCTGGCGCGTCGCACGCACCCCGGTGTTGAAGTAGATCGTGCGCGAATCCGGCGACCAGAAGTCCACGCCCACGTCGCCATCGAACGACGAGCCGAGCTTGCGGAACTGTCCGCCCTTCTCCGCGACCGGCCGGATGTATACGCGACGGTTCGACATCGTGTAGCGCGTGAGATCGTCCGGCGCGCTGAACGCGACCCACCGGCCGTCGGGCGAGAAGTCCGGTCCGCTCTCGCCGACCTCCTGGTTCTCCGTGAGGCGCTCAATGCTGCCGGTCGCCACCTCCAGGAGGTAGAGGTCGGTGTTGATGCCCTCCTCCGTGATGTTGCGGCGGTACCGATCGGCCGACGTGCCGCGGAAGCCGACCCAGCGGCTGTCGGGCGAGACCGTGAAGCCCGATACCGAGATCGTCGTGTCACGCGTGAGCCGCGTCACCCGCACCGGATCGAGGTCGATCGACCACAGGCTCGACAGCGGCGTTTCCATGTTGTAGATGTCCACCGTGAAGTCCTTCTCGCGCCGCAGCTTCTCCGCCTCGTCCACGGTGTCGGCCGTGACGAAATAGATGCGACGGCTGTCCGGCGCCCACTCCCAGCTGCCGACACCCGCCGTCTGCTTCGTCAGCTGCTCCGCCTCCGCGCTGTCGAGGGTCGCCACCGGGAGCCGGTAGAGCTGCTCCTCACCTGACTTGCCGCTGCGATACACCAGCCACCGGCCGTCCCGGCTGATCTCGAAGTTCGACACACCCTCCGCCGCGTCCGTGATGCGCCGCGCCTCGCCACCATCGTGACGCATGACGTACAGCTGCATGCGGTTCCGGCTCGCTGCGGGCGCGTCACGGTTCGACAGGAACAGGAACCGGCTGCCATCCGGCAGTCACGCGGGCGATCCCTCGTTCTTGTCCGTCGTGAATGTCAGCTGCCGCGACGACGAGACACCCTCCCGCAGCGACACGATGTGCAGGTCCGTCTGCCGCTCCGCCTCGTCCCAGTCGGGCTCGGCCACGGTATAGAGCAGCCACTGCCCGTCGGGACTCGGCGTCTCCGCACCCGCGGTGCGCATGTGCTGCATGTCGAGGAAGGTCATCGGACGCGTCTGCGCGTGCGCGGCAGAGACGATACCCGACAGGATGGTCGCCGTGGCGAGCACGGTGCGGAAACGTGCATTCATGGCTGGCCTCGCTGGTGAATTGTGCCGGAACCGGCAGGATAGCACGCGCAGGGACGGAAGGGTATACCCGGCCGCCTCGACCGAAGGGGCTCATCCTTGCATGTGTGACCCGGTACTCACACGGACGTACCGTCGCGAGCCTGTCACGCACCCGGGGTCATCATGAGAAAACTTACTGCATTCGCGCTGCTGTTCATCTGCGCCACCGCCGCTCAGGCGCAGGAGCCCGTCACGCCGCAGCCGGCGACCATTGAGGCCGCGCCCGCAGCGCCGGCACCGGCTGAGGCCACACCGGCCCGCGCGCCGGACGCGCCCGTGCCGTCCGTCGATCTGAGCCCGCGCAGCCCGACGGCCGCGGCGATCGACGCTGCCACCATGCGCGCACCCGCGGACATGGATGAAGCCGCACAGGACGTCACGGCGCCGCGCAACTTCTGGTGGCTGGTCGGTGCGATCGTGCTCGGCGGGATCATTCTGGCGGTACTGCTTTAGACGAAATCGGGAGCGGAATCGTGTTCCGTTAGCGGGCCGGGACCGGGCGTCCCGGCACCGCAAGGAACACAGGGAGGAGCCGCGTGGTAGCAATCATATAATTATATCATTATACGATTGGATGGAGTCCCATGCGCAGACGGGAATGTCTACGGGCGATCACCGGGTCAGGCGGCCTGCTCGTCGGCGGCGGCGCCGGCGCACTCCTGAGTGCCTGCGACACCCTCGCGACGGCCGCACCGGCCGACGCGCTCGCGGCCGGTCTGCCACTGCGGGTGCCGCGCACGCTGGACATGGACGGTCTGGTGCTGACTGCACGGCGCGGCAGCGCACTGGTCGCGCCGGGTGTGAGCTCGCCCGTGTGGACGCTGGGCGAGGAGGCGGCCTCTGGAGCGACGCTCTCGGTGCGGAGCGGCGGCCGGGCGCGCGTGCAGCTCATCAACGAGCTGGACGAGGCGACGATCGTGCACTGGCATGGCCTGCGGCCGCCGGAACACTCTGACGGCCATCCGCGGTTCGCAATCGCCCCGGGTGCGAGCTACTCGTACGATTTCGAGGTGAACGAGCCGGCGTCACTGTACTGGTATCATCCGCACGCGCACATGCGCACGGCGGTGCAGGCGTACATGGGCATGGCCGGTCTCATCGTGGTGCGCGACGAGGCAGAAGACGCGCTCGGCCTGCCAGCGGGTGTGCGCGAGCTGCCGCTGCTGATCCAGGACAAACGTCTGGACGGAAGCGGTGCGCTGATCTACGCGGCTTCCGGACACGACATGATGGAGGGTTACCTCGGCGACGTGCCGTTCGTGAACGGTGTGCGTTCGCCCGTAGTCGATGTGGACACGGCGCTGTACCGCCTGCGCGTTCTGAACGGATCGAACGCGCGGATCTTCCGTGTCGCGCGCTCGGACGGACGGCCTCTGAAGCTGATCGGCGGAGACGCCGGCTTCCTGGCTGCGCCGGTGGATGTACCGTACGTGGACCTCGCCACGGGCGAGCGGGCGGACCTGCTGGTGGACTTTTCCGACCTGCCGGTGGGCACCCGGCTGCACCTGCGATCGCTCCAGTTTCCGTCGCCATCGGGGGGCGGAATGGGGATGGGCATGGGGATGCGCGGCATGGGCGGAGGGCTGCCTCAGGGAGCGCAGATGGACCTGCTGGAGTTCCGGGTCGCGCGCGAGGTGAGCGAGCCGCATGTCATACCGGGAACACTGCCTGCGGCGACACCGGTGCTGCGTTCAGAGGCGACGCGCGAGCGTGCCTTCCGCTTCGACAGCATGATGATGAATCACACGATCAACAGCCGGATGTACGACATGGAGCGCATTGACGAACGTATTCCGCTCGGCAGCACGGAAGTGTGGACGTTCATCAATGACAGCGCATTCCCGCACCCGGTGCACATGCACGCCGTGCATTTCCACGTGCTGTCACGCACCGGCGGGCGTGGTCAGGTGCTGCCATGGGAGTCGGGCGCGAAGGACACTGTGCTGATTCATCCGGGCGAGCGTGTGGAGGTCGCAGCGCGCTTCGACCGTCACCCGGGTGTCTTCATGCTCCACTGCCACAATCTGGAGCATGAAGACATGGGAATGATGATGAACTTTCTCATCGAATAGGAACGCCGGCCGGTCGTTTGCGCTCGCCGGCGAGCTCCTCCAGGCGGTCAGCCAGGTCGCGCAGTGCGTCCTGCAGCGTGCCCGAGTGCTCGACGACCGCGGCCTCGGCGACTTCGGCCATGCCGACACCGGCGCGGACGGCCGAGGAGCGAAGCTCAGGGTCGGCGGCGATGCGGGCGACGACGACGCTGAGCGTCTGCGCGAGCTGGCCCAGGGCGCGCTCCAGCTCGGGCGTCGCCGACACGGCCAGCGCCTCGACGGCCTGCACGATCCCGCTCGAATCGATGACCTCCTCCACGCTCCGCGTCGGCTCCACCGGCCTGGGCTGCTGAGCGGCCGCCGGCTGCGCCACAGCCAGTACCAGCAGGGCCGAAAGCCCGCCAATGACCTGCTTCATCTTTACTCCTCCTGCCGTGATGCCGTTGTCCACACGCACGATACACTGAATGTGCGCGGAGTGTTCGATCCCTTGACGAATGAGGGTTTCTCCCCGGGCTGGTCCGAACCGATCCTGCCGTGCATGGAGCTGCCCGGCACCGGCGGCATGGGGCAGCACTACATCGACTGGACGCGGATGGGCGAGCTCACACCGGACGATCTGGGGCCGGAGCTGCTCGTGTACGAGCCGCAGAAGAACGGGCGGCAGCGGCTGGTGGCGGTCGAGTACGCGGTACCGATCGCGGCCTGGGGTGAGGATGCCCCTGTGCTGCACGGCATCGAATTCCATCGCAACGACGGACTCGGCCTGTGGGTGCTGCACGCGTGGATCTGGAAACACAATCCCGCGGGCATGTTCGCCGACTGGAATCCGGATGTTGACTGCGACTACGCGCCGCCCGCCGGATGAAGAGATGCTGCTGCCGCACGCGCGCCGCGGCGATTTTCCTGCCGACGTGATCGCACTCGTGCACCACACCATCGAGCCCGTGACGGCGGAGGTAACGGCCGCCGTCTGACGCCCGCAACCCAGGGGAAGACAGGGTGAGCCGCAGGTCAGGCCTGCGGCTCCCGCTTCGCCTGCCAGCCCGTCCACAGCCAGAAGCCGAAGAGCGGGACGGCGAGCGGCGCCCAGCGCACCAGGCAGTGACTCGCGACGAACACGAACTCGAAGATCTCGTGGCCATCGATCGTCGAGCCGTACGCGCCTGATCCGATCTTCGAATGCGCGCGCACCATCCCGTACGCGCTGTATGTCCAGAACGCCGTCCAGCCGATGAACACGGCCAGCATGACACGGCGCATGAAGACGAGTCCCGGGGTGGCGAAAGGCGCACGTGCCGTGCGCGGTACGGCCTGTTCAGCAGACGACATCGCTGACTATCCGGTTGACGGGTGAACGCTCTGGATGCCCGCAGGCTTCCTGCGCACAACGTTACCGGCGTGGCCGCGCCGCGGCAGTCGGGCAACTTACGTTGCGGCGGTGGGGAAATTCCCGGGGAGTCCCGGCGCTCTCGGGACTTCTGCCGAGGTCAGCTCGGCGACTCGACGCTCAGGCGCGCGAGCGCGGCCTCCACCTCCTCGAGCCGGTCGCGCATGTGCTCGTCCGAATGGCGGAAGAAGCGATAGGCGTGCTCGTACGCCCGCCGTGCGCGGCTGCGTTCGCCCTCCGCTTCCCACGCGCGGCCCAGTGCGAGATACATGAGGCCGGTGCCGCCGGACAGGACGGAAATTCGCTGCTCCAGGATGCGGATGCCCTGCGCGCGTCGTCCGTCGAAGCGGGTGAGCACGCGGCCGTAGTGGTGCCACGGGAGGCCGAGATAGTTGGTGTCCTCGTAGCCCAGCCGCTCGATGGCGGCGTCGAGGACGGGCAGCGCGCCCACCGTGTCACCGGCCTCCATCCGGAACCATGCGGAAACCGCATCCCGGGCGGCCTCGCGGTCGAGGTCGCGTAAATCGCCCAGGTCCAAGGGCACTTCCCGCGCCTTGTCGACCTCGCCAGTGCGCAGCCAGTAGCCCTGGAGCACACCCGCGACGTCGGGGAACTCGTCGAGGCGGCTCACCAGGTTAGCGGCATCGTCCGACACCAGGGCCATGGGCAGATCCACCTCCAATGCCTGCGCCGTGCGTACGACTGACCGGAGCACGGGTCGTGGCAGCGGGCCGTCGGTGGCGACCTCCAGGGTCCGGTCGATCTCAGCCAGCATGTTCCCGGCGCTGCCCATCGCACCCCAGGCATCCACCCGTCGCCGCTGGAAGATTTCCTGCAAATCGCGACTGTCGGCGTGAATCGCGGCAACGCTGTCGAGGGCGTGGACGTAGACGAGCGGATCAAGCCGGAGGTCAACGCGCGCACGCAGTCCGACCATGCCGATCAGCTGCAGGATCATCGTGCGGTCGTCGCGCGGGTGCAGCGTGCGTTGCTCGGCGGCGAACAGCGGCAGCAGCGAGTCGGGCGCCGCCCAGCGCACGCGTGCCCGGCGATGGTAGGAATCCGTGCGCGCGGGGTCGCCGAACCGTGCATACAGCGGCAGCACGGAATCAAATACCGCGCGGTCGTCGCGCATGAGACTGAGGTCGAGCACGTGGGCGAGGCCGATGCCGAAGGCGGGATCGAGTCGAGTCGACTCGAGGAACGCCTCGCTGATCTGATCGACATCGAAGCGGCCGAGATACTGGGCATGGTAGCGGGCGTCGCCGAGCTGATACCAGCCCATCGGGTCATCGGGATAACGATCGACGTACGCCTGGAGCGAGTCGAACCCTTCGAACGAGCCGCGCAGTCGGAGGTCGAGGGCGCGCAGCAGTGAGCGCTCGCGTTCCGGCAGGCGATCACTGACTGCGAGCGCGCGCTCCTGGTACTCGCGTCGCTCGACCACCGTCGCGCCGGCCTCGCTCGCCCAGCCCACCGCTTCACCCAGGCGGGCCCACGCGAGCGCAAACGTCGAGTCTTCTGTAACGGCCCTGCCGAAATAATGCACGGCCGAGTCGAAACGCGTCGCACGCAGATGCTCTTCCCCCCGCAGCCAGGCACGCAGCGCGGTCGGCACCTCCGTCGTGAGCGACGCGACGCGCACCGTCGGCATGGGATTGCGCGAGCGCCAGAGATCCTGCACCAGCGAAACGGCGAGCCGGTCCGTCAGCGGCAGCATGTCCTGCTGCGCACCCTGCACTTCCGCGCGCGCGATTACCTCACCACTCACGACCTCGTGGATCTCCGCGATCACTCGCACGTCGCGGCCGAATGCCGTGATGCTGCCGGTCAGCACCGCGCCCGCGCCGAGATCCCTGCCCGTGGTCAGTGCGTCGTCGAGCGACCACTCTCCTTCACTGTCGCGCACCCGGGCGAGAACCGTGCGGCTCGCTACCGTGCGGATCGGGCCGACATCACCCAGCGCAGCGCTCAGCAGATCCACCATCCCGACGGCGAACTCCTGCACGTCCGGCGCGCCCGTCGCGTGGAACGGCAGCACTGCGATACGCTCCGCGGCGGGCGGTACGTCGCCGGCCGGCCAGCGTGCGCCGAACGCCCACAGCCCGAGCGCGACCACGCACAGCGAGACAAGCGCCACTGCCCAGCGCCGCGTGCCGCGCCGCCAGCTCCGCCGGCCATCGCCAGCCAGCGAGTCACCGGCAGCCGTCGCAGCGTCCAGCCGCGGGGCGCGTCGCTGCCAGAAGTACGCGGCCGCGACCACAGGCAGGAACACCACCGCGAGCGCCAGTGCCATTCCGCGCACCAGCCCGACGCTCATCTGCAGCGTATCCAGTGCCTCGATCAGGAACCAGCTGCCGCCCGCGTACAGTGTGGCTACGCGAAAGACCAGATCGTTTCTGAGCCTTGCCCACAGGGTGGACAGATGATCGTGGGGCATGACGTCGGCCTGCCGAGAGGAGTGGTTCCGGGATCACAGAATAGTCACTGGATTGCGGCCGCAACAGATTGTCGTTCGTGCGGGGGCGTGAGGCGCCCTGCCATGCGTATTGTCAGCGCGCGTCGGGCGGGGTTACCCTGAGTCAGCCACACCAGGACACCCCCCGGCGACAGGCGCTCCCGCAAATGCTGTGGTAGACGTGTCAGAAACCGCACCCACGTACGGCGACATCGGCGATGGCGTATCTGCCCGTCTGGTGGCAGACGGCGCTGCACACAGCCTCGATTCGCGATGGATCACATACCGGCGGCAGGTCGGCTGGTTGAATACGGCGGGTCACGCACTCCTGCTGGCGGGCGCGGCGGTCTTTGCCGTCATGGTCGAGCTCGTGTCGGCGCCCGTTGCGGCGACGGCGGCCGGGGTGCCGGTGCTCGCGATCGCCGCCGTGAACCAGGTGTGGCCGGGCCTGGCGTATCGGTACGCCGCGTGGCGTCTGGACGCGCGCGCCCTGGAGATCCGACGCGGCGTGCTCTGGCGCAGTGTCGTCGTTGTGCCGCGCTCGCGCATCCAGCACAGCGATGTGTCGCAGGGCCCGCTCGAGCGTCGGCACGGGCTCGGCACGCTGAGCGTGTTCACGGCGGGAACGAAACACGCGCTGGTGCGGCTGCACGGGCTCGACCACGATCGTGCGCTGGCAATGCGCGAGCACCTGCTGCGAGCCGATGAAGACGACGTCATCTGAGCGGCGCCTGCACCCCGTCAGCATCATCCTCCACATGGGTCAGCTGTTGCCGCGCATGCTGTTGCCGTTCGTGGTGCTGCTGTTCACTGCGCCACAGCAACGGAAGGCGCTGGTGCTGCTGATGGTGGTCGCGGCGATCGCCGCTGTCGTGGCCCTCATCGCCATCGTCGGTTACCTCCGCTACACGTACCGCTACGACGAGCGCGACCTCGTGATCCGCTCGGGCGTGCTCGTCCGCAATGAGCGCAGCATACCGTACGTCCGGATCCAGAACCTGGACGCGTCACAGAACGTGGTGCAGCGTCTGCTGGGGGTGACCGAGGTATTCGTGCAGACCGGCGCCGGCGTCGAGCCGGAGGCGACGCTGAGCGTGCTGCCGCTCGCCGCGCTCGAAGAGATGCGCGCGCGCGTCCTCGCGGCCGGCGGCGCCGCGAGGCCGGTGTCCGGCGCAGGACAGGCGCCGCCAACCGCTGTTTCCGACGCAGAACAGACGACAACCGGCGGATATTCCGACGGAGATCAGGCTACACCCGGCGCGGCGGCTGCGGACGCGCATGCGCGACACACGCTGCTGGCGCTCACGCCACGCGATCTCGTTCTCGCCGGTTTCATCGAGAATCGCGGCATGGTCCTGATCGTCGGCGCACTCGCGCTGCTCGAGCAGGCGGGCGCCACCAATCGCGTCGTCGAACGGCTGATCGATACGGAGGACGGCTCACTCCGCACACTGGCCGGCCGCTGGCTCGGCGATGGCGGCGTGCCGGTGTTGCAGGGCGCCGTGTACGTGGCCGCTGCGCTGCTCCTGGCGCTGCTGTTCATCCGCGTGCTCTCGACCGTCTGGGCGCTGGTGCGGCTCCACGAGTTCAGGCTGGAACGCACGGGCGACGACCTGACCACGGCGTATGGTCTGCTCACGCGGGTCACTGCGACGATACCGCTGCGTCGCGTGCAGACGATCATTGTGCGTGACCGCATGCTGCACCGCCTGATCGGCAGGCGTCAGGTAGCCGTCGAGACGGCCGGCGGCATGACGGGCGTACCGGGAGCGCCGCAGCGCGAACCGATCGCGCCGATCATCCCGGAGGGCCAGGTGCCCGCGCTGCTCGGCGTACTCCAACCGGGACTGGATCTCGACGCGGTCGAATGGCAGCCGGTCCATCCCCGCGCGTTCGGTCGCATGGTGCGCAGCTCGCTGTTCTGGCCCGTCGCATTGTCCGTCGTCGCGTTCATCTTCGTGCGGGAGTGGGCGATCGCCGTGTTCCTCCTGCTGCTCGTGAACGCGATCGTTCGCGCACGACTCCGCGTCAGGAATCTCGCCTGGTCACTGACCCGCGATTCCGTCATCGTCCGCGATGGTTCATTCACGCGCACGATCAGGATTGCACGATACAACCGTGTTCAGGTGGCGGCGGTGCGCCGGAGTCCGCTGGACATGCGCACCGGCATGGCGCGCGTACGGGCGGACACGGCGGGTGCGCACCGCGGTGTCGTCATCCCGTTCCTGTCGGAGGACCGAGCGGTGGTGGTGCAGGAGGAGCTGGTGGCGCGCACCGCCGAGACCGCGTTCACGTGGTGACGGCCGTGCACTGAAGTAATAGTCCGGATCCGGAGGTTGTGCGTTGACTCCCACTCAGCGTGAGGTGCCTGGCATGTGGTTTCTGCAGACGCTGGACATCGAAGGTCTTGCTCCCCGCTTCGACGAGCGGCTCTTTACGGTCGGCGGCACGGACGTCACGGTCGCATCGATCGTAGCGGCGCTCATTATCGTCATTGTGACCTGGACCATGTCGGGGATCCTGCAGCGGATCCTCTCGCGGGCGTTTCAGAAACGCGGTGTCGAGCAGGGTGTGCAGTACGCGATGAACCGGCTCCTGCACTACACGCTGCTCGCAGTCGGACTGTTCGTCGCGCTGGACAACCTCGGCTTCTCGATCACGGCGCTGGCAGGCCTCGGTGCGATCCTCGCCGTGGGTATCGGCTTCGGTCTCCAGAACATCGCGCAGAATTTCGTGAGCGGCATCATTCTGCTGATCGAGCGACCGGTGAAGCAGGGCGACTTCGTGGAGGTGGGGGAGACCCGCGGCACCGTCCGCTCGATCTACAGCCGTGCGACCGTGATCACGACGATCGACAACGTGGACATCCTCGTGCCGAACGGCCAGTTCATCACGGAGCCGGTGGTGAACCAGACGTATTCCGACCGCTTCGTGCGCGTACGGGTCAACGTCGGCGTGGCATACGGGTCCAACACGGAACAGGTCCGGCGCACGCTCATGGGCGTGGCCGCCGAACAGCTGGAGGTCGTGCGACCCGAGGAGACGACGGTGCTCTTTCAGGACTTCGGCGAGTCGTCCCTCGACTTCGTGCTCATCTTCTGGATCAGTGAAGCGCGCGACCAGAACCGCGTCGCGAGCGACGTCCGCTTTGCCATAGACGCCGCGTTCCGCCGGGAGGGCATCGAGATCCCGTTCCCGCAGCGCGACCTGCACCTGAAGTCGGGATGGCCCGTGCCGGCCTGACGTCTACGTCATCGATTCCATTGATACCGGCTCGCGGCCGCCCTACCGTGGACCATCTGCTCCGCTCCCACCCCCACAGTGGAGTCATTCCATGAGAAGGCGCGCGTTCCTCCAGTCGGCGGTAGCGACCGCGGCGTACATTGCCCTTCCGGATCACCAGGTCTTCGGCTCGGTCATGCCCGGTGCGCGGCGTCGCGGCCGCGACGTGGAGGCGGTCACGGGCGACGGCCGGACGGTCACGCTGACGGATGGGGCTCTCGCGGATCTGCAGGCGCGGCTGCGCGGTCGTCTGCTGCTCGCGAGCGACCCGGGCTACGACGACGCGCGCATGATCCTGAGCCCGTCCTTCGACCGGCGCCCAGCCCTGATCGTGCAGCCGACGGGCGTGGCTGACATCAGGACGGCCGTGCAGTTCGCGCAGGACCACGGCGGCCTCCTGCTCGCGGTGAAGTGCGGCGGCCACAGCATGTCCGGACAGTCCACGTGCGACCGCGGCATGCAGATCGATCTCTCGCGTTTCCGCGATGTGCGCGTGGACCCCGTGGCGCACGCCGCCCTCGTGACGGGCGGCAGCCTGCTCGGCGCCGTGGATCACGAAGCGATGGCGCACGATCTGGTGACGCCGCTCGGCACGGTATCGCATACCGGTGTGGGCGGGCTGGTGACGGGCGGCGGGTTCGGCCGGCTGGCGCGCAAGTTCGGCCTTGCGGTGGACAACCTGAGGAGCGTGCACGTCGTCACCGCGGATGGCGCGCTCCGCCGCGCGAGCGACACCGAGAACGCGGACCTGTTCTGGGGCGTGCGCGGCGGCGGCGGCAACTTCGGCATCGTCACGTCGTTCGAATTCCGCCTTCATCCCATGCGGCGCCACATCACGGGCGGCACCATGGTCTTTCCGATTGCGAAGGCGCGCGAAGCACTCACGCTGTTCGGCGAGTACGGCCCCGAGGCGCCGGACGAGCTGAGCATCGGACCCGCCATGGTCCAGCCGCCGGGCGGCGAGCCCGGCGTCGTCGTGATCGAGGTGTGCTACTGCGGCCCGGACAGCGGCGCGGACCGCGCACTCGATCCGCTGCGCGCGCTCGGCGCGCCGTTGTCCAGCACGGTCGGACCGATGGACTATACGGTGCTCCAGAAGTCCGGGGACATCGATGATCCGCGCGCGCTCGGCATGTACGTCAAGAGCGGGTTCATACCGCGACTCGACGCCGACCTCGTTTCGGCGATCGTAGACGGGTTCCCGGCTCACCCTTCACGCATGACGTCGATCTTCTTCCAGCAGAGCGGCGGCGCGATCGCGCGGGTTGCACCCGATGCGACGGCGTTCCCGCAGCGCGACGTGTTCGCGAACATGCTGGCTGCATCCGGCTGGCGCTTCGGTGACGAGCCGGCAGCTCACATGCAGGCGATCCGCGACTACTGGAGCGGGCTGGAGCGGTTCACGCACGGCTTCTACGTCAATGACCTGGAGCTCGACCACACCGGCGCCGCGATTCAGGCCAATTATCGCAGAAACCACGAGCGGCTCGTCGCCGTGAAGAACGTGTACGACCCGACCAACCTGTTCCGCATGAACGCCAACGTTCGACCCGCCCCGGCGTAATCGGGACTGCGGCACCTGCCGCGCGATCGCGCCTGTAGTCCTGAAGTCGGGGCTACGGATTCGTGCAGGGGTCGGCGCGAGGAGATCGCCCCATGGGAGTCGCGTAGTTTTCCTGACTTCGGCGGCGGCGCACGATTCAAGATTGTGTGGTGCAACCGCTCACGGCAGGGCAGGAAATCCGCTGCTGCTGCCGCCGCTGCGGATGCCAACCTCCAGCCGGTCGGGTGCGCGGTCCCTGTTCCGCGATCGATCACCTCCAGCCGGAGCCGGCCATGACTTCCACACGACTTTCCCTCCCCGGTCTGGTGTCCCTGCTGGTCCTCGCCTCATGCACCGATGCCCCGCTCGGCGTCACTGACGCCGCTGTGCCCGGCGCGGCGGCGCGTCAGATGGCGAAGGACGGGGGGCTCCCGTTCAGTGAAGCGATGGCCGAGCTCGGAGATCTGATCTTCGACGATCAGAACCTCTCACGTAACGGAAACCAGGCGTGCAACACATGCCACCTGGCAGCGTGGGGGTTCACCGGCCCCAACCCCGCCGTGAATGCGGCCGGCGCGGTGTACGAAGGGTCCGTTATCGGGGCGTTCGGCGATCGCAAGCCGCCCAGCTCGGCGTACGCGACGCCATCACCGATCTTCCATTACAGCCGGCAGGCGCGTGGGCTGTT
Source organism: Longimicrobiales bacterium (assembly GCA_035461085.1). Classification (GTDB taxonomy): domain Bacteria; phylum Gemmatimonadota; class Gemmatimonadetes; order Longimicrobiales; family RSA9; genus SH-MAG3. The sequence goes on from DATHVW010000060.1 coordinate 22,992, forward strand.
CGTCGGCGGCAACTTCTGGGATGGTCGCGCCACAGGCGAGATCCTGGGCAATGCGGCGGCAGACCAGGCCATGGGACCTTTCCTCAACCCGATGGAGCAGGCGCTCCGGGACGAGGCCTGCGTAGTCTACCGTGTCGCCAACAGCAGCTACTCGGACCTCTACCGCGAGATGTGGGGCACGCAGATCGACGCGATCGATTACAACGTGCCGGACATCGACCAGCAGTGCAGCCAGGGTGGCGACCGGTTCGTCATCGATCCGGTGAATCGCGAGTTGATTACCCGCGAGTACGGCAACATCGCAATCGCGATCGCCGTCTATGAGGAGAGCCACAACCAGTTCAGCTCGAAGTTCGACGCTGCGCGCCGCGGGATGTACAACCTGACCAGGGAGGAACGTCAGGGTCTTGCACTGTTCAACGGCAAGGCGAAGTGCTCGCGGTGTCATACGAGCGGCGGACGGCAGCCGCTGTTCACCGATTTCGCCTACGACAACCTCGGTGTCCCGGCCAACCCCGATAATCCTGTCTATGACCGCGACCTGTCATTCGTCGATGAGGGACTTGGCGGGTTTCTCATGAGCCGTCCCGAGTGGGCAGGTCTTGCCTCCGGGGAGAGGGGGAAGGTCAAGGTGCCGACGCTCCGCAATGTCGATCTGAGGCCGAGTCCTCTCGACATCAAGGCATACATGCACAACGGTGTGTTCAAGAGTCTGGAAGAAGTCGTACACTTCTACAACACTCGCGACGTGCTGCCGGAATGCGGCCTGTCGGCAGTCCGGTCGGACTGGGGGGAGACGTGCTGGCCGGCGCCGGAAGTGGCCGAGAACGTGAATGTCGGGGAGTTGGGTGACCTGGGCCTCAGCGCGGAAGAAGAGGCTTCGATCGTGGCGTTCCTGAAGACGCTGTCCGACGGCTTCATCCCAGGCGGTCACGGCAGGCATAACCGGGGCGGCCGCTGACATCGACGGACCACCGGGGCGGAGGTAGGGGCTCCGCCCCGGTGCTGTCGTACACCCGCTGATCGTGCCGCAGCGTCCGGCAGAACCCGCCTTCGAATCGCTTGCATTGGCGGGCGGCCTTGCCGCGCCACACCCCTCGGAAGCGATCCCTGCCTACCCGAGGGAGGCGGCATCCGCCCTCCGCGAGTTCCGCAGGCGCGCAGCGCCGAGGTGTCCGAGCGGAGGGTGGATACCGCCGACCATCTTTACCAGGCGATGCCGTAGTCCTCGCCGAAGTTGCTTGCCGCCCCCCACATCGTGCCGTGCTCGCGGTCGAACCAGATCGCGGTGATCGGCCCGGACGTGCGCTGTGAGAAGCGCAGAGAATAGCCCATGCGCTCCAGTGCAGCGCGCACTTCCGGTCCGGCGGCCGCGGGCACGAGCATGCGGCCGGGCTGCGCACTGTGGTCGTCGAACGAGTTGCGCATCTGGAACGAGTTGATGTTCGGCGCCTCCGCGGCCTGCTGCGGCGTCATCTCGAACTCGACGACGTTCAGGAAGTACTGGAACAGATTCTGATCCTGTGAGTCGCCTCCCTGTACCGAGAACGCCATCATCGGCAGGCCGTCGCGCAGCGCGAGTGTCGGCGTCAGCGTGACGCGCGGACGCTTGCCCGGCTCCATCACGTTGAACGGGTTCTCCGCGGGATCGAGCACGAACTGCTGTGCGCGCTGGCTCAGACCGACACCCGTGCGTCCGGCGATGACAGCGGGAATCCAGCCACCGCTGGGTGTGATCGATACGACCCAGCCGGCCGAGTCCGCGGCCTGGATCGATGTCGTGCCCGCGTAGAACGCGTCCTCCCAGCTCCGGTCATTCGCGGCGGCGATGCGCACCGGCTTGGGCGGCGGCGGCCACTTGTCGAGCAGCTCCCTGAACGGGTTGGTCTCACCCTGGAACGGATACGGGTCGCCCGGCCGGATGGTCGTGTCGTTGCGCTCCGGGTTTATGAGCTTCGCGCGCTCGCGCGCGTACTCCTCCGACAGCAGACCGCGCATCGGCTCCTCCGGCGGGAACGCCGGGTCGCCGTAATAGAAGTCCCGGTCGGCGTACGCCAGATTCATGATCTGGTAGATCGTGTGCATGTACTCGGGCGTGTTGTAGCCGAGCGACTTGAGGTCGAGGGTCTCGGCGATGTTCAGCGCCTGCAGCATCACGGGCCCCTGCTGCCACTGCTGCAGCTTGTAGACGTCGATGCCCTTGTAATTGACCGAGAGCGGCTCCTCGATCTTCACTTCCCAGTTGGCGAGGTCCTGCATGGTGAAGAGGCCGCCCTGCTCGCGCGTGCTGCGGACCAGCTCCTCGGCGATGTCGCCGCGGTAGAAGCGGTCGTACGCGGCCTGTATCGCTTCCTTGCGCGACTTGCCCGCACGCAGTGCGTTCTGCTCCGCCTCGACGAGCTTGCGCAGTGTCGCGGCGAGGTCCGCCTGCCGGAACATCTCGCCGGGCTCCGGCGCCTCGCGATCCTGCCCGAGATGCGGCAGGAACACGGCGGTCGAGTACGGCCAGTTCCTGATCTGATCCTTGTTGCTTTCCATCGAGTTGGCCGTCTGCGCCTCGATGGGATAGCCGTCCGCGAGCCGGATCGCCGGCGCGAGCACCTGCGCGAGCGACATCGTGCCGTACTCCGCCACCATGACCATGAGGCCGCCCGGGGTGCCGGGCGTGATCGCGGCGAGCGGGCCGTACTCCGGTGGATAGTTGTAGCCCTGCGACCGGTAGTATTCGACGGTCGCGCCGGTGGGTGCGACGCCGAGAGCGTTGATGCCGATCACCTGCTTCGTGTCCGGATTGTAGATCAGCGCCTGCGTCTCGCCGCCCCACGACAACACGTCCCACATCGTCGCGGTCGCGGCGAGCATTGCGGCCGCGGCATCGACCGCGTTGCCGCCCTGCTGGAAGATCATGGCCCCGGCCGCCGCGCCGAGCGGCTTGCCGGTCACCGCCACCCACTCCGATCCGTGCAGGGGCGGGCGCTGCGTCTGGCGCGGCGGCGGCACATCATGGCGCGGCGTCACCTGCGCGTGGAGCTGCGACGATACGGCGGGCGGGAACTCCACAGCGGGTGCCAGGAGCGCGGTACCCACGACGGCGATTGCCAGGGTGTTGAATCGCATGAACGACCTGCCGGACAGAGGATGCGAGGGATGGGCCCGGCTAGTATGAGCGGACGGCGTTGACACTGTCAACCGGGCGGTCGCCGTACGCACGCAGCGCCCGGCGAGCCAAACTCGCCGGGCGCCGTGCAACAGGGGGTTGAGTCAGCCGGTCAGCGCGAGATGATCGGATCCGGATTGCCGTCCGGATCATTGCAGGCAGAGCCGTTGGAGCGGGCGTTGCCAAGCAGCAGAACGCCGGCAGCGTGCGGCGCGGCCATGGACGTGCCGCTCATCGTCGTCGTGCCGCCGCCCTTCTTCGTGGAGAGAATGCTCGCACCCGGAGCGGCGTAGTCGACCGGCGGATTGCCGTAGTTCGACCAGGACGGCATACAGTTGTTCGAAGCGATGGCGGAGATCGTGTAGATGTTGGTGCCATTGACGCGGGCGGGCGTGAAGTTGCTGGCATGCGCGCCGTCATTGCCGGCGGCCAGCACCATGCGGACGCCTTTGGCTGCGGCGTCACTGACGGCCTTCTCCAGCGTGGCATTTGCCCCTGATCCGCCGAGGCTCATGTTCGCGACGTCTCCCGACGCAGCGCTCGCGGCCACGTAATCGATGCCGTTCATGACGCCTTCCCAGGTGCCGCTGCCGCTGTTGTCGAGCACACGCACCGCGCAGACGAATGCGTTGGCTGCCACACCGACGACGTCCTGCCCGTTGTTCTTCGCACCGATGGTACCGGCGACATGTGTACCGTGACCGTTGCCATCCGCCGGTGAGTCCTTTCCGCGCGTGACGAAGTTCGCGTGGCAGTTCTTTGATGTGTTCAGGTCGGAATGGGCGAGGTCGATTCCGGTATCAATGACCCAGGCCGTCTTGCCCGTGCCATCGCCAGCGCCGCCGACTCGCGTGATGCCCCACGGCGTCGTCTGCCCACCGCCGCCGCCTGAGCCGGGGCGGGCGGCATCTTCGATCGGTCGGATCAGCGCGACCGGGCCGTCGGCCTCGATGATCGCGATACGCGGATCCGCACGCAGGGCCGCGAGACGCGCATCGGGCACGACGGCAGAGAAGCCTCTGGCTGCGTGGAGTCGCACGGAGCGGACGGCCAGGCCGTGTATCCGGGCGAGATCACGTGTGGTAGCCGGGACGTCGACGTCGTCGTGGAACGTGACCAGGTAGACCGCGGCCTGCCGCGCGGCGGTCTGTCCGTCGATGGACTCGAACGGTGCCTCCTGCCGCTCGGCACAGGCCGACAGCGCAAGTGAAGCAAGGGCGAGTGGGATGATGCGTCGCATGAAACCTCCAGCAGGGAAAAGGACGGACAATACGGCTTCGCAGATGGCAGGACCCCCAAGGTGCCGCATGGCAGCCCGCGCCGCAATGGTCTTGTGCATGCGGTGCGATATCGACGATGCACACCTCCTGCGAGCCTGATAGCCGAGTACACACCAGCTTCCTTGAGTCCTGCGCACCGCAGAGCGACATTGGGTGTGGGACTGAACCCCGGAGGCACCGTGTCCATCAGGTCACACATCGTCATCGCTGCGCTTTTCGCAGGCGGCTGCCTGGTTTGTAGCACAATGCCTGTGAGCGGTCAGGACACGCTCAGCGTCGCCGCGCGACTCGTCATGCGGCAGCCGGCGGGCGTCATGCTGCGCCTGAATGCCGCCAACGAGCAGGTGACCGGCGTGCTGGAGCGGGTAGACGCGGGACGCGTGCACCTCACGGATCCGCCGCGCGTGCTGGCGCTCAGCTCGATCACAGACGCGTGGCTGCAGCGACGCTCGACGGGCCGCGGCGGGAAGGCCGGTGCAATCATTGGTGCAGGCGCCGGCGCTGTCGTGTTCGGCCTGGGAGCGACCCTGGCGAGCGGGCTATGTGAGTACGACTGTCCCGACTGGGGCCCTGGCGAGATCCTGGTCGCGAGCGTGATCGGCGCTGCCGCAGGTGCGGCCTCCGGGTACCTGCTCGGCGCACTGCTCGGCTCGTCCGTAACACGGTGGGAGCCCCTCACGGAATCGTCCGCGCCAGCGACGATCGTGTCGCGCGACCCGCGACGACGCCCGGGGTTGAGCGCATTCAGTGTGACACCCGTGTTCGCGCGCGCGGCGGACGGCGACGAGGGCGTCGGCGGCGGTGTGGGCATTTCATACCTGAGTCAGCTCTCCGGTCACATCGCGCTGGGGCTGGAGGCGGCGAGCTACCGCGTCGCACGGGCCGACCGGGAGTACTTCTGCGGGGACCCGGAGAACCTCTGCACCATCGATGCGCCGAGCCGCAACTGGAACATCGGCGGTCTCGCACGCGTCGGCACGGGCGCACACCGTCCCGTGGAGCCGTTTGTGCTGCTCGGCCTGGGCGTCACCGATTTCGGCGAAGCAACGCTGGGCGGGTATTCTGCTGGCGGCGGGATGCGAGTTCGCCCGGGTACCGGCCGTGTCGGCATCTCCGCGGAAGCGCGCTGGCATTCGAACTTCACGAACAGCGGCGATGACACGCAGCTCGGGTTCTACACGTTCGGTCTGGGGTTGAGTCTGCTGCGCTAGGAAGTCAGCCGAAGATCCCGCCAATGATCTCGACGATCGTCTCGAACAGCGAGGACGCGACCTCGCCGGCCGCGCCCGCCACTTCGCCGATCACTTCCACCGAGCCCGATCCGGCGAGCGCGTCGGCCGCCGCGCCCGCCGCGTGCCCTGCTGCGTGGATGCCGTAATACATCACGAACGGGTCGTACAGCAGCACGTCGAGCAGCATCACGTCGCCTGCAGCGCTGACCGTGCGTGAGCCACGCCGCTTCATGAGCGCGTCCACCTCCATCTTCCAGATCGATGTCAGCTCGTCGTGATCGAACCAGACGCCCTTGCAGTTCGTGCAGTAATCCAGGCGCATGCCGTTCTGCTCCGCGACGCGCATCTCCCTGTCGCAGGTCGGACAATCGAGCTCGATCTTCCAGCCGCACGCGTGACACTCGGTGAAGTTGCGCGGCACGTGAGTGCGACAGGAATGACACTGCATGGCGTGCACACCCTCGCGCTGGGCGATCTGGCGCCAGAGTGCCGTCGCGTCGATCCCCCTCAGCCGCTGCACCTCGCCAGCCTCGAACCACACGCCGCCGCAGCGCGGGCAGTGGTCGAGCGTCAGGTCTTCGAGCGTGACCTTCTCCATCTTCACGCCGAGACACACGGGGCACGGGAAGCGCGTTTCCATCCGTGTCATTCCAGGAGACCCCGTGCCTGTGACTTGTCGCCGAGGTTCTCGATGTCGTGGAACACGTACACGACGACACCCGAGTCCGTCACCTCGAAATCGGCGAGGCCGCGGACGGCGAGCGCGTCGAGTGCGCTCTTCGCTTCCTCGGGCGGTACGGCCAGCTCCGTGACGGCCTCGACGACCGTGAGACGGCCCGCGCGCGCGCCCGCGAGACGCAGGAGCTCGGCCTCGAGCGTCTGCTGTCGCAGCTCGTCCCGGCGCGCGCCGACTGCGCCGCGTCCGCGCACGCGTCCCGTCACCAGGGCCACTCCTCCGGCGGCGGGCAGCAGCACCGTGATGATCAGTGCGAACAGGGCAGCGCCGCCGTCGACATCGGCGCGCATGTACCCGATGAACATGAACAGCGCGAGTGCGATCAGCACCCAGCCGGCGACCTGTCGCATCAGTCAGACTCCTCCGTTCATCGATCGCCGCCCGGCCATCCGGCGGGCCGCGGGAATGCCGGCACCGTGATCGTGCGCGTGCCCTGCGCCTCGAGCATGCGCATTGCCTCCTGCACTCCGCGTTCCAGCTGCGGGTCCCTCCCCTGTGCGACGCTGCGCGCATCCATGCGCACCTCGATGTCGGGCGGCACGCCTTCGTTCTCCGCGATCCAGCCGACGCCCGGCTCGAACACGGCGTTGCAAGGGGACGTGATGCTGCCGCCGTCGACCATCGGGTAATGCGAGCAGGACCGCACGAGCCCGCCCCACGTCCTCGTACCAATGAGCGGACCGATCTGCTGGTGGCGGAATACCCACGGGAAGTAGTCGCCGCCCGACCCGGCGAGCTCGTTGATGAGAAGCACCTTCGGACCGAGCACGCCGGCGGGTAGCTGGAACGGGCGGCCGCCCGGCGCTTCGTTCGTGATCGCCGCGCGCGGCTGGCGGATCATGAGATCGACCATGTAGTCGTCGAGGAGGCCGCCACCGTTGTAGCGCTCGTCAATGACCGCGCCCTCCCGGTCCTGCTGCGCGAAATAGTAGCGGTTGAACGACACGACGCCCGCGCCGCTCGTGTTCGGCACCCACACGTATGCCAGGCGGCCGCCGGACAGCTCATCGACGCGACGCCGGTTGTCTTCCACCCACGCACGCTGCCGCAGCGTGCTCTCGTTGCCGACCGGCTCGACCGTCACGGTGCGGGCGCCGCTCATCGTCGGACGATCGTTGATGTGCAGTACCGTCTGCCGGCCGGCCGTGCCATCCAGCAGACGATATGGATCGTCGGCCGCAGTCAGCTCGACACCATCGATCGCGAGGATGTACTGGCCCTCATCGACCTGGAGGCCGGGTGCCGCCAGCGGCGCGGTCAGGCCGGGGTTCCAGCTCTCGGCGGTGTAGATGCGCGTGATGCGCCAGCGTCCGTCGTCCGCCTCCAGGTCGGCACCGAGGAGCCCGACGCGGGACGTCTCCGTGTCCGGCATGTCGCCGCCGCGCACGAAGCTGTGCCCGACGGACAGCTCGCCGTTGACCATGTCGAGGACATAGTTCAGGTCATCCCGGTGGCGCACGTGCTCGACGAGCGGCTCATAGCGACGCCGCACCGCATTCCAGTCGGCGCCGTGCGTGTTCGGGTCGTAGAAGAAGTCCTTCTGGTAGCGCCACGCCTCATCGAAGATCTGCTGCCACTCGACGGCGGGATCGATATGTGCGGACAGCGCGACCGTGAGGCGACCGTTGCTGCCGTCCGCACTCGCGCGCGTGGCGTCCACCACCTGCCAGTTGCCGCCGCTCTGATAGAGCAGTTTCTTCCCGTCGTGCGACGCGGACGGGCGTGACACGCCGCGCGCGAAGACCTCCGTCTCCCGCTCCGCGAGCGTGAACTTGTGCAGTATCGCGCCTGGCGTGTTCGGCACGCTTTCACCGATGAACACGCTGCCGCGCGGGCCCGCAATCAATGTCGTGTAGCTGCGTACCGGCATTGGCAGCGAGATGATGCGATTGCCGATGCCGTCGAAGTCTATGCGGACGGGTGTGCTCGTCGTGTCGGGTCGCTCCGGTGTCGCGGGCCCGGGCTCCTCGTCGCTCTCGAGCGAGAACGGCGTCGCGTCCTCGGCGCGCAGCACCATGACGTACGGCGCGTAGGTCGGCTGGGCCTGCATGCTGCTCGTGTTCGCCCAGCCGGATGCCAGCGCGAGGTCGGTGCTGGCAAGGAAGTAGAGGTGGCGGCCGTCACGGTCCCAGGCGGGCGTGCGCGCATCTGCCAGCGCGTCCGTGATCGCGCGCGCCTCGCGCGTGTCCGCGTTCCACACGACGATGCGCCGCAGGTTGTTCGGGAAGCTCTTCGAGTACGCCAGCCACTTCGAGTCGCCCGACCACACGAGACCCATGCCGCCGCGCGAGTTCGTGTTGCCATCCACATCCGCCGTGCTGACATCGCCGGATGCGACGTTCACGATCCGGATGCGGGCACGGTCATCGACGAAGGCGATCATCGTGCCGTCCGGCGACCACACGGAATTCCACACGTACTTCGACTCGCCGATCGCGATGGAGCGTGTCGCGCCGAGCCCGTCCTGCGGCCCGATCTTCAATACGTACCCGCTGCCGTCATCAGAGAACCAGGCGACTTGTGCGCCGTCCGGGGACCAGACCGGAGCGCGATCCGCAGCACCCGCGGAGCGCGTGAGATTGCGGGTGTCGCCCTTGTCCACCGGAACGGTGAAGATCTCGCCGCGTGCCTCCATCAGCGCACGCTTGCCGGTGGGCGACAGCGCCGCGGTCGAGATCGAGCGTCCTGCGTCCACCCACTGCGGCATGGCCCACGGGAAGTCGCCCCGCACGGCGACGTCGACGCGGCGCGGCTCGCCCGCGGCGACATCGAGCGTGTGGATGTAGCCGTCCTGCTCGAACACGAGCGTGCTGCCACGGCCGGCGAGTGTCTTCACGTCCGCGTTCGTGAAGTGCGTGACCTGACGGAGCGCACGAGAGGCGACGTCGTATGCCCAGACGTTCATCGCCCGATCGCGATCGGACAGGAAGTAGATCGTCCCGTCGAGCCACACCGGTGCAATGTCGGTCGTCCGGTCCTCGTTCGGCAGCAGCACCTCGCCCAGGTCCTCGAGGTCCAGGATCGTGAGCGCCGTGTTCTGGCCGCCCCGGTAGTTGCGCCACTCGACATCCCAGCGGTCCACACGATCCACGACCATGTGACGACCATCAGCGGAGTATGACCCGCGCGAGCCCCATGGCGCCGGTACCATGGTCGACGGGCCGCCATCGCGTGACACGGTCCACAGACGCTCGTGCGATGTCGGTGCACTCTCGCGGGAGGATGCGTACAGGATGCGCGTGCCATCGGGTGTCCAGCCGCGCACCCAGGATGGCGCCGGATACCATGTCAGCCGCGTCGGCGCGCCGCCCGCCGCCGACATGACATAGACCGAAGCGGTGCCATCACGGGTCGATGTGAACGCGAGCCAGCGACCGTCCGGGGAGAAGTGCGGGTCGCTTTCGACGGCCGGCGTCGCCGTCAGCCGCCGCGCGCCGCCGCCGTCCATGCCGGTGAGCCACAGGTCGCCCGCGTACGCGAACGCGATCGCGTCGGTACCGAGCGATGGCTGCCGCAGCAGCCGTGTGCCCTGCGCCGTCGCCGGCGACGCGGAAGTGGCGATCCCCACGAGGACGGCCGCGAACACGAACGCGATCAGGGCATGAGCGGAACGGGCGGGCATCGACACCTCGCTGGTCGGTGGATCGGGTCGGCTCCTGTGGGAACAGGATACTGCATCCGCGCAGCACTGGCTACGACTCGGTCTCCGGTTCACCGTCGGGTGTCAACTCGTCCTGCTTCCCGCGCGTACCGCGAGGGGCTGCTGCCAGTGGCTCGTCGGACATGTACCGCTTTCCGGACCGCTCGATATGGGACAGGCCGGCCAGCAGCCCCGCGAAGGCATTCTGCGTTATGCCCTTCAACAGCACCCCATCCAGATCCCGCTCGAATCCGCACGTACCCTGTCTGATCATTGCGCCCAGTGGTGTGAGCGTCGCGCGCAGCACGCGCGCGTCGAAGAAAAAGCCTTTCGTCAGGGTCAGGTACCCGTACCCTTCCATGCGCCTGAGCGCACGCGTCACCGTCGACGTCGGCACACCGATCCCCTCAGCCAGCTCCGACGCGCACGCGCGACCGTCAGCCGGAATGACTTCCAGCAGCCAGGCCTCCAGCGGAGACACTCCCGTCTCCAGCAGCAGCTCTCTCGCCGTCCTCAATGCGATTGCGTGCGCGCGCATCAGCATTGTGAAGACGGTCGGATCGTTCTTCCCCATGACGGCCAGAATGCGGCGGTAACCGGGGCACAGCCATGGCCAGGCGGGTCAACCTCGGCGTGGGGCCCACCGCCAGCGTAGAGTCAACCACGCGGCGTGGGGCCCGCTGCGAGCGTCGGCTGGCTGTTGCGCGGCAACAAAGGAAGGGGTCGGCCTATTCATCGGCACGGGCAAATCGTAGCGCGGCAAAAAGAAGGCTCGGAAACCCCTCTGCCGACCGGGTCCGATTTGCCGCGCAACGAAATCAGTGCGCGATGAGGAATGTCCCGGCGGACAATGTTGCGCTGCAACACCGCTGGTGTCCGGCGCAGCGCGACCGGCGCGACGCTGCGGGCGCGGCCGGCGCAGCGCGACCGGCGCGAGCTACGAGCGACTAGCGCGCGAGCAGTGGTGCGACTGCGGCGGCCTCGACGGGGCGTGAGAAGAGGAAGCCCTGGAAGGAAGCGGGGCCGAGGTTCTCGAGGTGCTGGAGTTGGGCCGTCGTCTCGACGCCCTCGGCGACCGTGGAGATGCCGAGCCGCGCGGCGAGCGTGATGATGGTCTGGACCAGCTCGGAGCGGTCGGTGCTGGAGCCGAGCAGGCTGATGAAGGAGCGGTCGATCTTGAGGCCGTCGATCGGCAGTGAGTGGAGATAGGCGAGGGAGGAATAGCCGGTGCCGAAGTCGTCGATGCAGATGCGCACACCGGCTGCGCGCAGCTGCGCCAGTCCACGCGCGGCGGCATCGGCATTCGGCACGAGCGAGCTCTCGGTGATCTCGAGCGACAGCAGCGAGCCCGGCATGCCCGTCTCGTCGAGAATATCGAGCACCTCTTCGGCGAGGTCCGGCAGTGCAATCTGGCGGCTGGACAGATTGACGGCGATGTAGGGACAGGTGCCGGGTGCGCTCGAGTCGAGCAGCGCGCGGCCCTGTCGACAGGCCTCGCGCAGGACCCACCAGCCGATGCTGACGATCATGCCGGTCTCTTCGGCGATCGGGATGAACTCGTGGGGCATCAGCAGGCCGCGGCGCGGGTGACGCCAGCGGATGAGTGCCTCGAGCCCGATGATCGCCTGGTCGGGCAGCGATACGATCGGCTGATAGAACAGCGTGAGCTCGTCACGTGCGACGGCCGTGCGCAGGTCCGTCTCCAGCTCGAGCAGGTTGATCGCGCTCACGTGCATGCTCGGCGCGAACACCTCCATGCGCGCGGGCCCCGTCTTCTTGGCCGAGTACATCGCGATGTCCGCATTGCGCAGGAGGTCGTCCGGCTGCTGTTCCGGATCGTCCGGGAAGGCGATGCCGATGCTCGCGGACGTGAACATCGTCTGGCCCTGGAGCTGAAACGAGTCGGCCAGCCGCTGCTGCACGCGTTGCGCCGCGTGCACTGCATCGTCGTCCGTCTCCACCTCGAGCAGTATCGCGAACTCATCGCCGCCCAGACGCGCGACGGTCTCATGTGCGCGCACGCAGGAGGCGAGAGCACCGGCGACGCGCATCAGGAGCGCATCGCCCACGGCGTGACCCAGGCTGTCGTTCACGACCTTGAACCGGTCAAGGTCCATGAAGAGGACCGCGCAACGCTGCTCCGGCTGACGCCGCCAGCGCGCCAGCGCCGTACCCAGGCGATCGACGAACAGTACACGGTTGGGCAGGCCGGTCAGCGGATCGTGCAGCGCATTGTAGCGCAGGCGCTCCTCCGCCCGCTTGCGATCGGTGATGTCGTGGATGATCCCCTGAAATCCGCGCACCTCGACCTCGTCATCGATGCGCCGGGCAACCGACAGCAGACACCAGAGCTGCACGCCATCACTGCGCCGCAGCCTGACCTCCACCTCGCGCGCATAGCCGCGCACCTGCAGCTCGGTCTGTACCAGCTCCCAGTCGAACGGGTCCGCAAACAGGAACTCCAGCTCCCGGCCGTACAACTCGTCAATGCCGTAGCCGAACAGCTCGACCAGCGCCGCATTACCCTCCACGATCTTGCCGTTGCTGTCCGTGATGTACAGCGCGTCGCGTGACTGCTCGAACAGGGCCCGATAGCGTCGCTCGCTCACGCGCAGCGCATGCACCGCAGCGCGCCGCCGCTCCTCCGCCTGGTAGCGCTCCAGCGCATGCCGGATCGAACGCACGAGCAGCGTGTCGTAAACCTGGTCCGTCAGCACGTAGTCGTGCGCCCCCTCCTTGACCGCCTTCAGGGCAATGTGCTCCTGATCCGACGGCGCGGTCACGATCACCGGTGTCGCGGGCGCCACTGCCTGGACCAGCGCCAGCGCGGCAAGCCCGCCCGGCTTCCAGCCGAACAGGTTGAGCAGGATGATATCGGGCGCGTCGTCGGTGAGGAGGCGCTCGGCAGCGCCTATCGTGCGGGCGGTTTCGACCTGGAACCTGGGGACACGCTGCGCTTGCAGCATCCCGCTGAAGCGCGAAATACCGTGGGTGTCGGCGTCGACCAGCAGCACCCGGACGGCAGTTGAGCCCATGGTAGCGCAGGTCCGTTTGAGTTATCCAACTGCCCATGTCTTCCGCAAATGCAGGACTCGCACCGCACAAACGCGCTGCTGTCCGTCGTAACTCGATGTCCGCCAACATGATGGCAGGTCCGATGAGAACGACGCGGGGCCGGTGCCCAGGCTTCCGATCCGGCCACATAATGCTGGACGCCCGAAAATGTTGCCGGGTCACTTTTCGGTGGTGCGGCGCGCCGGGTGCATGTTGTCGAAAGTTCATATCTGGACTATATTGACACTATAGTCTAGTCATGCACTGCTGGAGGATGACATGGCACTACCCGCAGCGTCCGACCGGCCGGTCACTGAACCGCAGATGGCGCAGGCCGGTCTGCGGACATTCTTCCGCATTGCTGCGCTGTGGGATCTGAGCGTGGACGAACAGGTCACACTGCTCGGGTCGCCGGCACGCTCGACGTACTTCAAGTGGAAGCGTGATGGAGCGGAGTCGCTGCCACGGGACGTGCTGGAGCGGATCTCGTATGTGCTGGGGATCTACAAGGATCTGCAGCTGCTGCTGCCGGACGAGGAGGCGGCGGACACGTGGGTGCGGCGGCCGAACGATGCGGCGCCGTTCGGTGGCCGGAGCGCGCTGGAGCGGATGCTCTCGGGCAACGTGTCCGACCTGTACGAGGTGCGTCGGTACCTGGACGCGGAGCGGGGCGGCTGAGGGATGGAGCTGAAGCCGACAGAACCGCCGCGGCGCCGGATCCGGTGGCGGACGTGTTACCGCGTCATACCGAGCCGGTTTCCGCCGATCGATCTGTTCGAGCGGGTGGCGGGACCGGATGACCTGGCGGCCGTGCACGAGCTGGAGTCACTGACGAACGACAGGCTGCGTGAGCAGCTGGGGCAGATCCACATGGTGCCGGCGACGGAGCGGGTCGCGGGGCCGGGCGCCGGCTACGTCATGGCGGCGTTCACGCACCCTGCACCGGCGGGCGCCCGTTTCAACGACGGGCGTGTGGGTGCATACTATGCGGGGCGCACGCTGGAGACGGCGATTGCGGAGAGCACGTTTCATCGTGCGAAATTCATGCGGGCGACGCGTGAGCGGCCGATGGAGCTCGACATGCGGGTGCTCGAGGCGGAGCTGGACGCGCGCCTGCACGACCTGCGCGGACGCCGCGACACACTGCCGGACATCTATCACCCCGACGACTATGGTACATCGCAGCGCCTGGCGGCGCAGCTGCGCGCGGATGGCAGCGATGGCATCGCGTACGACAGCGTGCGTCATGCAGGCGGCCAGTGCGTGGCGATCTTCCGACCGCGCCGGATCCGCTCGTGCCGCGCGTCGCTGCATCTGACGTACGTCTGGGACGGTACGCGGATCGCGCAGGTTTACGAGAAGAGGGAGTATCCCGGGGACTGAGCGCCGAGCCGCCTACCTGAACTCGTTCATGAGCGAATCGAGCGCGGCCGCTCCCGGGCACAGCGACTCGTAATCGATCATCGTCAGCGGCGTGGCGGTAGTGCCTTCCATCTCGTGCATATCGGCCGCATCGGGCTGCATGTAGAGGAGTCCGGTCGGGATCTCGCCGGCGCGCTGGCGCTCGCGGACATAGGCATACACGGCATCGCGATCACCCGGCTCGAAGTCATCGGCGACCTTGTGGAGGCGGACGGTGCTGCCGTCGTGCATACGCACATCATGGGTGCTGCCAGGGGCGTATGCAGCGGTGATCTCGGTACGGATCGGGACCAGGTCCGGGGCGGCCGGGCCATCACCGTTGGAGCCGGCCGGAACGGCGTCGAGGAAGTCGGCGGACACGACCTCCCTCATGTGCTCGCGCGTGAAGCGGTAGCTCTTGGTGGAGCCCTCGTGGTCGTTGAACGTGACGCATGGCGAGATGACGTCGATGAACGCGAAGCCGCTGTGTGCGAGTCCAGCCTTGAGTATGGGCACGAGCTGCTCCTTGTCGCCGGAGAAGCCGCGCGCGACGAACGTGGCGCCGAGCGACAGCGCCAGGAGCACCGGATCGATGGGCGCATTGCGGTTGGTATCGCCGCGCTTGGCCTTCGTGCCGATGTCGGCAGACGCGGAGAACTGTCCCTTCGTGAGACCGTAGACGCCGTTGTTCTCGAGGACGTACAGCATGCGCACGCCACGACGCATGGCGTGGCAGAACTGGCCGAGCCCGATCGACAGCGAATCGCCGTCACCGGAGATGCCGATCATGATGAGGTCGCGATTCGCGGCACCGGCGCCCGTGGCGATGGACGGCATGCGTCCGTGCACCGAGTTGAAGCCGTGCGCCTCGCGCAGGAAGTACGTGGGCGTCTTCGACGAACAGCCGATGCCGCTGAGCTTTGCGACCTTGTGCGGCGGTGTGCTCAGCTCCCAGAACGCCCGAATGATCGCGGCAGTCACGGAATCGTGGCCGCAGCCGGCGCACAGCGTGGACATCGCGCCCTCGTAATCGCGCCGCGTGAGTCCGATAGCATTGCGCTCGAGGCCGGGATGATGGACGCGGGGCTTCGGGATCGACGTCGTCATGGTGAATGAGGCTCCGTGGCTGAGGATCCCGCGAGGTGTGATGCGGCGACGCCCGGCGCTGCCGGCGCAGTGACGCCGTGCGCCGGGTAACCCTGCAGGTCGGGGGCTGCGGGGCGTATGGCAGCGCCGGCGCCGCCACCGAGTGCCGCGGCCTCGCCGAGCACGCCTCTGACGACGTCCTCCGCGGCCAGCGGTATGCCGCCGTACACGCAGATCGACTTCAGCCGATCCTTCGTCGCGGTAGTCGCGAGCAGCAGCAGACTGCGCAGCTGACCGTCGCGGTTCTGCTCGATGACGAACACGGTCTCGTGCTCGAGCAGGAACGACTCGACCTCCGCGCCGAACGGGAATCCGCGGATCCGCATGTAGTCCACGCCCAGACCTCCGCCCGCCATGACGTCCACGGCTTCGCGGACAGCCGCGTCGCAGCTGCCGAGTGATACGAGGCCGATGTGTGCCGCGGTGTCCGGGGTGCTGCGCCGGATCACGGGAGGCGGTACCGCGGCGCCTGCACTGTCGATCTTGCGCGCGAGCCGTTCCATGACCTCGACGTAATCGTCGGCATCCTCGGTGTAGGTACCGAGCTTCGTGTGGCCGGAGCCGCGCGTGAAGTACGCGCCGCGCGGGTGCACGCCGGGCAGTGTGCGCGCAGCGATGCCATCGCCATCCACGTCCAGGTAGCGGAAGTACTGCGGCAGCTGCTCGAGCTCTGCGGCGGTCAGCACCTTGCCGCGGTCGGGCCGGTATGTGTCGTCCCACCTGAACCGTGGGCAGCGCCAGTCGTTCATCGCGATATCGAGGTCGCTCAGCACGAACACCGGCGTCTGGAAGCGCTCGGCGAGGTCGAAGGCGGCCACGGCCATGGTGAAGCATTCGCCGGGATCGCCCGGGTAGAGCACGATATGCTTCGTATCGCCGTGCGATGCGTACGCCGTCAGCATCAGGTCGCCCTGCTGCGTCCGGGTGGGCATACCGGTGGACGGGCCCGTGCGCTGGACATCGAAGAAGACGGCCGGCACCTCGGCGTAGTAGGCGAGGCCGATGAACTCGGACATGAGCGAGATACCGGGACCGCTGGTCGGCGTGAACGATCGTGCGCCCGCCCAGCTCGCGCCGATCACGATCCCGGCCGCGGCCAGCTCGTCTTCCGCCTGCGCGATGTGGTACAGGTTCTCGCCCGTCGCCGGATCCCGCCGGTACCGCGCGCAGAAGGCGCGGAACGCATCCATCAGCGATGTGGCCGGCGTGATCGGGTACCAGGCACCGACAGTGGCGCCGGCATAGACGCAGCCGAGGGCAGCGGCCGTATTGCCATCGATCAGAACGTGGTCATCGGACGCGGGCATCGCCTGCAGCCGGATCGGCAGCGGACACTGGAAATGCGAAGTCGCATAGTCGTGACCGATGCGCACGGCGGCGTGGTTCGCATCGAGGAGCTTCTTCTTCTTCGCGAACTGCTCGCCGAGCAGTGTGTCGATCACATCGAGCGGGATGTCGAACAGTGCAGCGAGTGCGCCGACGTACGCGATATTGCCGAGCAGCAGGCGCTCGCGCCCGCCGGCGAACGCTTCGGCGCAGAGCCGCGCGATCGGCACGCCGAGGTAGTTCAGATCCGCCCGCTGCAGTGCTTCCGGCATCGGCCAGGACGAGTCGAACAGCACGTACGAACCCGCATGCAGCTCGGCGAGGTCGCGGCCGTACGTCGCGTTGTTCATGGCGACGACGAGGTCGAACCGCGGCGTGCGCGCGACGTGGCCCCGATGGTTCACCCGGATCTCGTACCACGTCGGCAGCCCCTGGATGTTCGACGGGAACACGTTCTTTCCCGACACGGGGATGCCCATGCGGAAGATCGCCTGAAGGATCAGGCCATTCGCGCTGGCGGAGCCCGTACCATTGACGGTCGCGATCCGGAACGCGAAATCGTTCACCCTCCCGCTGGACGGCCGTTCATTTCCAGCGGCGCCTGCGTTCGCGATATGCTCAGCAATCATGTGAGAACCGGCAGGGGTGGGTACTTCGCCGCTCCCGCGGGAATGCCGGCATACGGCATGAGCAGCTCGAACCGTCTCATGTCCCACGCTGCCGTGGGGCAGCGCTCGGCGCACAGACCGCAGTGCACGCAGACGTCCTCATCCTTGACCATGACGCGCGCCGTCTGCGGGAGGCTCGCGGAGATGTACAGCGGCTGCTCCGGGTGCGCCGTGACCGCGGTCAGTCGCGTGCGCAGGTCCGCCTCCTCGCCTGGATACGTGATCGTAAGGCAGTCCACGGGGCAGATGTCGATGCAGGCATCGCATTCGATGCACAGCTGGGCCGTGAAGTGGGTCTGGATGTCGCAGTTCAGGCAACGCTGTACTTCGGCGGCGGTCTGAGCGGGATCGAATCCAAGCTCCACCTCGACGCCGAGGTCGCGGAAGCGCTGCTCGAGATCGACGTGGACCATCTTCGCACGCGACGCAGCGCTGTACGCGTTGCTGTACGACCACTGGTGCAGCCCCATCTTTTCGCTGAGCAGGTTCATGCCCTGCGGCGGGCGCTCCGTGAGCGGCGTGCCGGTGCAGTGCAGGTGCACGGAGATCGCGGCCTGATGACCGTGCTCGACGGCCCAGATGATGTTTTCGGGACCCCATGCCGCGTCGCCGCCGAAGAAGACGCCGGGCAGCGTGCTCTGGAACGTCATCCGGTCAACGACCGGCATGTCCCAATCGCCGAACTCGATGCCGATGTCGCGCTCAATCCAGGGAAACGCGTTGTCCTGGCCGATCGCGAGGATGACGGCATCGCACGGCATGGTGACGGTCTCGAGCGTGCGGCTCTTCTGCCGGCCGTTGTCGTCATACCACTCGACGCGGTCGAACTCCATGCCGACGAGTCTTCCATTCTCGATCACGAAGCGGCGCGGCGCGTGGTTCTCGACGATCTCGACCAGCTCCTCCTCCGCATCCTCGAGCTCCCACGGCGACGCCTTGAAGTGCTGCCGGCCGCGGCGCGCCATCACCTTGACGTCCGTTGCGCCGATGCGCTTCACGGTGCGGCAGCAGTCCATTGCCGTGTTGCCGACGCCGATGATGAGAACGCGCGGCTCGATCGCAGTGACATGTCCGAAGTGCACGGACTCGAGGAAATCGATGCCGATCAGGATGCGGTCGCTGTCATGGCGGCCGGGGATATCCAGGTCCTTGCCGCGGGGCGCGCCGCTGCCGACGAAAATCGCATCGTAGCCTTCACGCAGGAGGGACTCCATGCTGGCGACGGGCGTGTTCAGGCGCAGGTCCACGCCCATGTCAATGATGTAGCCGATCTCCTCGTCGAGCACACTGGCCGGCAGGCGGAACGAGGGGATGTTCGTACGCATGAGCCCGCCCGGCTGAGGCAGCTTCTCGAAGATCGTGACGTCGTAGCCGATGGGGACGAGGTCGTTGGCGAGCGTGAGCGACGCCGGACCCGCGCCGACGCACGCGATACGCTTCCCGTTCTTCGCCGTCGGCGCGGACGGAAGCATGGCGCTGATGTCATCGCGGTGATCCGCGGCGACGCGCTTCAGCCGGCAGATGGCGACCGGTTTGCCGTCCACGCGGGTGCGCCGGCACGCAGGCTCGCACGGTCTGTCGCACGTGCGCCCGAGAATGCCGGGGAACACATTCGACTCGCGATTGAGCAGGTAAGCCTCGGTGAAACGGCCCTGCGCGATCTCGCGGATGTAGGCGGGCACGTTCGTGTGTGCCGGACATGCCCACTGGCAGTCCACCACACGATGGTAATACGCGGGGTCGGTAACGTCCGTCGGCCGCATGGGCGCGGCTCCTGATTGTGGGGGAGGAAGGCCCTGCCACCGCACATCGATCTTCTATCTGGAGGATAGGCAGGAACCCGTGTGGCGTCCAGTGCCTTCGGGTACGGGTAATTGCGGCCGGGGGAAGGGGTAACGGCCGCACGCGCACGCGGACGCGCACTCGCACGCGGGATCTCGCGCAGCTTCCCGGCGGCAGGCCGCGTCCGGCAGACCGCCCGCGGCGATATCATCCCGCCAATGACGCCCACGCCCGCGTGCGCGTGCGGCCGTTTCGCCGTTCATTGCGGTGGACGGGTCCAGCCACGGCGCGCCATTGCGCCCGCTTCCGTCGCTCCGCAGGTTGGGAAAATCGCGGGTTTCCTCGCCCCGCCACCCCTGAGACATCGACGGAGGAACCTGATGCCGAGCCTTCCGCGGCACCGTGCCGTGCTGCCGAACCCCATTCGCGGCCTGATGCTGTTCGCCGTGCTGATAGTGCCGGCGGAGACGCGCGCGCAGGCGGGCCCGCTCGCGGGACTGGATGACTACATCATGAGCGCAATGCCGCGGTGGGAGGTGCCCGGACTGGCGATCGCGGTCATCCGCAACGACTCGGTGATCCATGCGCGGGGCTACGGCGTGCGGGAGCTCGGCCGGCCGGGCGCGGTGGACGAGCACACGCTGTTCGCGATCGCTTCGACGACCAAGGCGATGACGTCCGCGGCGCTCGGCATGCTCGTCGACGAGGGCCGCCTCGACTGGGATGACCATGTCGCGGAGCATCTGCCGGCCTTTCAGCTGTCCGACCCGTTCATCTCCCACGACGTGACGATCCGTGACCTGCTGACGCATCGCAGCGGCATTGCACGGAGCGACAATCTGTGGATCGCGGGTCCGTTCGATCGCGCGGAGGTGCTGCGCCGCGCGCGCTACCTGCCGTCCACCGCCGGGTTCCGGTCGGAGTACGGCTACCACAACGTGATGTACATCGCGGCCGGCGAGGTGGTCGGTGCAGTGTCGGGGGTGAGCTGGGACGATTTCATCGAGCAGCGTCTTTTCCAGCCACTCGGCATGACGCGGAGCACGACGCGCGCGGCCGTCGTCGAGACGCGCGACAACGTCGCCGCTTCGCATACCGATGTGAACGGCAGTGTGCGGGCGGTGCCGCGTCGCAACTACGACAACATTGGCGGCGCCGGCGCGACGTTCTCGAGTGTCCGCGACATGGCCCAGTGGATCCGGCTTCAGCTGAACCATGGAGTCTACGAGGGCACGCGGCTGCTCTCGCCCGGCACCATGCGTGAGCTGCACATGCCACAGGTGGTCATCCGCATGGACACGACGACCGAGCGCATGTTCCCGAACACGAACCTGCGTGCGTACGCGCTCGGCTGGAACGTGCAGGACTATCACGGCCGCAAGCTCGTCCACCATTCCGGCTCGCTGAACTGGACGCGCACCCAGATCGGCATGGTGCCATCGGAGGGCATCGGCGTGATCGTGATCGCGAACTACGGCAGCAGCAACCTGCAGCTCGCGCTGATGTATCGCGTGCTCGATGCACTCATGGGTCTGCCCGCACGCGACTGGAGCGCGGAGTACCTCGAGCCTGCGCGGCGCAGCCGCGAGCGCTCGGAAGCCGCACCCGAAGCGGAGCGCATAGCGGGCACCGAGCCGTCGCTCGCGCTGGAGGACTACGCCGGTACATACACGAGCGACCTGTACGGTGATGTCCGTCTGACGGTCGAGGGCGGCCGCCTGGTCCTGAGTTATGCGCCGGATTATGTCGCCGACCTGGAGCACTGGCATCACGACACGTTCCGGGCGACGTGGCGGCGGGAGGGATTCGGCCGTGCCTTCGTGACGTTCGGCCTGGATCGCCGGGCGCGGGTGGTGCGGATGGAGCTGGACGGGTTCGGCGCCTTTACGCCGGACGCGGCACCCACTCTGCCGTAAGGCCGATCCGCGAATGGCCGTGTCCCGTATCCCCGTGCGGGTCGCCCGCGGATGAGACAGCGGCATGGCGGCAGGGGCCATTCTGCAGAGTGGGTGCCGCGTCCGGCGCGTCCGGCGCGTCCGGCGCGTCCCGCGGAGCTGGGGTTGCGGCGCGCCCGACGCGCCGGGCGGCGCTGCGGCTGTTGCCGCACGGCGGCCGCCTCCTGATTATCCTCGCACCACATTTACTGGAGAGAGCCAATGCAGCCCTCGCGCATGACTGCCATTTCCGTCCCCGTCTCCGCCTTCGTCTGTGCCGTTCTGATGGCCGGTTGCGCGCAGACGGACGATGACACCGCCACTGTCGGAGCCGATACGGCGGCCGATACCACGGCAGCCGCGTCGCTGACCAGCATTGCCGATGTCGGCTTCCAGACGCCGGAATCGGTTCTGTACGACGAGCAGGCGGATGTCTACATCGTCTCGAATATCAATGGCGAGCCGCTGGGCGCGGACGGCAACGGCTTCATCAGCCGGATCCGACCGACGGGCGATGTCGAGTCGCTGAAGTGGATCGACGGAGAGGCTGATGGCATCACGCTGAACGCGCCGAAGGGCATGGCGCTCAGCGGGGACACCCTGTTCGTCGCCGACATCGACAGCGTGCGCGCCTTCCATCGCACGACGGGCGCGCCGCTCGGCGCCCGCGGCATCACCGGTGCATCATTCCTGAACGACCTGGCGACCGGCTCCGATGGGACGCTGTACGTCACCGACACGGGCATGGACGCCTCGTTCTCTCCGACGGGAACGGACGCCATCCATCGCTTCGACGCGACAGGCCCACGGTCGTTCGCGGGCGCACCGGACCTGGCTGCGCCGAACGGCATCGTCGCGGATGATGGCGGCATCATCGTCGTCGGCTTCGGCGGACCTGTCATCCAGCGTATCGCGGCTGGCGGCGGCGCACCGGAAACGGTCGCCACGCTGCCGGCCGGGCAGCTGGATGGCGTGGTGCGCACGAGCGATGGCACGCTCTTCGTGTCGAGCTGGGAGGGACAGGCCGTCTATCGCGTATCGCCCGACGGCGCGGTCAGTACGGTGGTCGAGAACGTGGAGGCGCCGGCTGACATCGGCTGGGACACGCGCCGCCACCGGCTGCTGATCCCGCTGTTCAACAGCAACCGCATCGAGGTCCGCGAAATCCACTAGATGCACTGGCGCGGTGCGCCGTTCGGCCATGAACGGCGCTCCCCCGGACCCCGTAATAACCGAGGGCGAGGGCCGCCCGAGCCTTCCGCTGCACGTTCCGGCAGAAAGGTTGCATAACCGCATCAGCACGCAACCATTTCCGCTCGAGGAGGCAGACATGCAGCAGCTCCATACGATGCTAGAATCCCATCCTTCCCCTGCGCATTCCGATGGTGACGTCGCGCGTGCGTGCATCGAGGCGTGTTACGAGTGCGCAGCGATATGCGCGACGTGCGCCGACGCATGTCTGGCGGAGGAGAACGCGGGCGAGCTGGTGATGTGCATCCGGCTCAACCTGGACTGCGCCGACGTATGCGCTGTGACGGGTCGGCTGTTCGCGCGGCCGAGTGCGCGCGATGCGGAAGCGCTGCGGCTGCAGCTGGAGGCATGTGCTGCCATGTGCCGTGCCTGCGGTGACGAGTGCTCGAACCACGCGAAGCACATGGAGCACTGCCGCATCTGCGCGGAGTCGTGCCGCCGGTGCGCGCAGGCCTGCGACCGCATGATCGCAGCACTGGCGGCCTGAGCGGACACTCGCGCGACTCGCCCACACGGGATAGACGCCCGATCAGGCTGTTGGATTTCGAGCGCTGCGGCATAATATTGCCCGCTCACCTGCCGCAGCGCTCAACCGACAACGCGATCACCGATGCCAGCGGATCACGACGAGCCGGTCATCCGACCCGCCACTGACGCATACTGGCGGCGCAATCTTCGATACCTCGCGGTCCTCCTCGCGATCTGGTTCGCCGTCTCCTACGGCGCCGGCATTCTCCTGGCCGAGCCGCTGAACCGCTTCCGCATTCCGGGCACGGGCTTCCCTCTCGGCTTCTGGTTCGCGCAGCAGGGATCGATCTACGTCTTCGTGGTGCTGATCTTCGTCTACGTCATTCTCATGAACCGGCTGGACCTCGAGTTCGACGTGGACGAGGAGAGTCCGGGTGTGCGCGGCCCGCGGCGCACGCGGCCCGGTGCCGACCGGGGACGTGCGCCATGAATGTGCAGGCTTGGACGTTCGTCCTGGTCGGCCTCTCCTTCGCGCTCTACATCGGCGTCGCGATCCTGTCGCGGGCACGGAGCACGAAGGACTTCTACGTCGCGAGTGCCGGCGTGTCGCCGATCGCGAACGGCATGGCCACGGCAGCCGACTGGATGTCGGCGGCTTCGTTCATCTCGATGGCCGGCCTCATCGCGTTCCGCGGCTACGACGGCTCCGTCTACCTGATGGGCTGGACGGGCGGCTACGTGCTGCTGGCACTGCTGCTTGCACCGTACCTTCGCAAGTTCGGCGCGTTCACGGTCCCGGACTTCGTCGGCGACCGGTATTACTCGCAGACGGCGCGCATGGTCGCCGTCGTGTGCGCGATATTCATCTCGTTCACATACGTCGCGGGCCAGATGCGCGGTGTCGGTATCGTGTTCGGCCGGTTCCTCGAGGTACCGGTCGAGCTGGGAGTGCT
The DNA here is from genome assembly GCA_035461085.1 of Longimicrobiales bacterium. Classification (GTDB taxonomy): domain Bacteria; phylum Gemmatimonadota; class Gemmatimonadetes; order Longimicrobiales; family RSA9; genus SH-MAG3. The sequence goes on from DATHVW010000060.1 coordinate 47,020, forward strand.
GATCGGCATGGGCATCGTGTTCTTCTATGCGGTGCTCGGCGGCATGAAAGGCATCACGTACACGCAGGTCGCGCAGTACTGCGTGCTGATCTTCGCGTACATGGTGCCCGCCATCTTCCTGTCGCTGCTCATGACCGGCAATGTGGTCCCGCAGATCGGGTTCGGCGCGGCCGATCAGGCGACCGGGACGTTCCTGCTCGACCGGCTGAACACACTGCACGCGGAGCTTGGATTCGCACCGTACACGAGCGGATCGAAAGCCACGATCGACGTGTTCTTCATCACCGCGGCACTGATGGTGGGCACGGCCGGCCTGCCTCACGTCATCATCCGCTTCTACACGGTGCGCCGCGTGCGTGATGCGCGGATCAGCGCGGGCTGGGCCCTGCTCTTCATCGCGATCCTGTACACGTCCGCGCCGGCGATCGCGGCATTCGCGCGCACCAACCTGCTCTCGACCGTAGCCGGCCGACCCTACGCCGAAATGCCCGAGTGGTTCCGGACCTGGGAACAGACGGGGCTGCTGCGCCACGACGACCACAACGGTGACGGCATCGTGCAGTTCGTCGGGCCGAATGCACTCGATGGGGCGGGAGCCCCGCTCGCGAACGAGCTGACCGTGGATCCGGACATCATGGTGCTGGCGAATCCGGAGATCTCGGGGCTGCCGGCCTGGGTGGTCGGCCTGGTCGCGGCCGGCGGGCTCGCGGCCGCCCTCTCGACGGCGGCCGGGCTCCTGCTCGTGATCTCCACCGCCGTCAGTCACGACCTGCTCAAACGCGGCTTCCGCCGCGGCATCAGTGAGCGCGGTGAGCTGATCGCTGCCCGGACTGCGGCGGGCGCGGCAGTGATCATCGCCGGCTACCTGGGGATCAATCCGCCGGGTTTCGTCGCTGAAGTGGTGGCGTTCGCATTCGGCCTGGCGGCCTCGTCCTTCTTCCCCGTGATCATCATGGGGATTTTCTCGAAGCGGATGAACCGGGAGGGGGCGGTCACGGGGATGATCAGCGGCATCACGTTCACCGCTGCATACATCATCTACTTCAAGTTCATCAATCCGGACGCGAACACGGCCGCGAACTGGTGGCTCGGCATCTCTCCGGAAGGCATCGGCGGTATCGGCATGCTGATCAACTTCGCGGTGTCCTGGATCGTCTCGCGAATGACACCACCGCCGCCAGCGGAAGTCCAGGACCTGATCGAGCGGATCCGCGTGCCGAGGCATGCGGGGCCGGCGCACGAAATCAATCCCTGAACGAAATCGGGATCGGGATCGTGTTCGTGATCGGGAACGGCAGGGCAGCGTCTGCCACGCCGTGTTGTTCCCGCTCCCGCTCCCGACAACGATCCTGATCCCGATCCCGCTTCAGTTCCGGCCCATTCGTTCAGCCATCTGGACGGCACGATAGGCATTGACGATGCCGCCCGTGATGCTCAGATCACCAAAACGGACCTGCAGCTCGTCCTCGCCGGGGCGCACCACCATCACATCGCGCAGCGGCAGGGCCGACTCCAGGATAATGCGGCGGACATCGGCAGCGGACAGCTCCGGATAGTACGCCATCAACATGGCGGCGATGCCGGAGACGACGGGCGCGGCGAAGCTGGTGCCTGACGCGGCCTCGTACTCGTTGCCCGGCGAGGTGGAAAGGATGTCCGAGCCGGGAGCGAACACGTCCACCTGGCGGGCGCCGTAATTGCTGAATCCGGATGCCAGCTGGCCCCTGCCCTGCCATGCAGATGCGCCGACCTCGATCCATAGCGAGGCGGTGTCGCCGCTCTGGAAATACCGGTTCGGGAAGTTCCTCTCCGTGGCGAGATCCTTCGCATCGTTGCCGGCAGCGTGGACCAGCAGCACACCGCGCTCCTGCGCGTAGCGGACGGCGGCATCGACGACGCCCTTGTAGGGCGAGTACGCCTTGCCGAAGCTCATGTTGATGATGTGGGCCCCGTTGTCCACGGCATAGCGAATGGCGTTCGCGACGTCCTTGTCGCGCTCGTCGCCGTTCGGGACGGTGCGGACCACCATGATGCGCGTGTTCGTCGCGATGCCGTCCACACCAATGCCGTTGCCGCGCTCCGCCGCGACGATACCGGCGACGCCCGTGCCATGGGAGGCATCGGGTCCGATCACGTCGCGGTTGCCATACACGCGCTCGGCCGTGTCCGCATAATCGTCGCCGACGATCGGGCGCGGATCGAAATCGGGGTTCAGGCCGTTCTCGAGCAGATTCTCGATGCGCTCCAGTTCATCCTTCACGTCCTGCTCCGAGATGTTCTGCGCGGCGAGCTGGAGATAGATCTGCCGGGCCTGGCGGACGTCGTTACGCACCGGCGCGAGCGCACGCACCTGCTCGGTGGTGATGCTGTCGGTACCGAGCTGCTGGCGCAGCAGCATCATCGCCTGGCTGACAGTGGCGTCGATCGCGCGCATCTGCACGAGCATGCCCTCGTTCTCGTCCCGCTCCGCCTCGAAGTCCTCGCGGATCTGCTGGCATTCGTCCGGCGTGACCGGCTCCGGCCGGGTACCGGCGTCCGTACCGGACTCGAGCTGGCGGCACGCGCCGAACAGGCGTGCGACCTCGTACGTGTCCTCATCGACGTGGGCGCCATCGGGTCCGCCAATGAAGTTCCAGCCGTGCACGTCATCGACATAGCCGTTGCCGTCGGCATCGCGCCCGTTCACCGGCTCGTCCGGATTGGACCAGAGCACGTCGTCCAGATCCTCGTGTGTGATGTCCACACCGGAATCGAGGATCGCAACGACCACCTCGCGCGCCGGCTGCTTCCGGTTCAGGATCTCGCTGTACGCGCGGTCCACACCCGCGCCGTAGATGCGATCGACGTCGGCGTCGAGCAGCCACCAGCGCTCGGGCGCTTCGGCGGGAATCTCCTCGGGCTCCGGTGTAGGCGCCACCACCTCGGGCCGGGGCTCCGGCGTCGGTACGGGCGCAGGCGCGGGTGTCACCGCTGGCGCACATGCGCCCAGCGCGAGGATAGCCACCGCGGAAAAAACTCTCAGGTGCTTCATGCAGGCTCCGGGCAAAGGGGTCCGCCGAATCTGGCGGGTCGGGAATTGACGGGCAACAGTCTTGCTATACCTTGTCGGCCATGAATCAGACAACTACGACGCCGCCGCCGCAAAGCCGCAATCCGGTGCGCCGGCTCTACGACTGGATGCTGGCGTGGGCCGATCACAAGAGCGGCCCCGTTGCGCTCGGCGTTCTTTCCTTCGCCGAGTCCTCCTTCTTTCCGATCCCGCCGGATCCGCTGCTGCTGGCCCTCTGCCTCGGCAAACCGCGCAAGGCGCTGCTGTTCGGCGCAATCTGCACACTCGGCTCGGTGCTCGGCGGCATGTTCGGCTACCTGCTCGGAGCCCTGCTGTGGAGCGGGATCAGCGACTTCTTCTACACATACATACCCGGCGTGACGCCCGAGGCGTTCGCGACGGTTCAGGACTGGTATCAGCGCTGGGGCTTCTGGGCCGTGTTCCTCGCCGGCTTCACACCGCTGCCCTACAAGGTGTTCACACTGGCGTCCGGGGTGTTCGCCATCTCATTCCCCGTGTTCGTCATCGCGAGCGGCATCTCGCGCGGCCTGCGCTTCTTCGCAGAAGCTGCGCTCGTGTATTTCTACGGTCCGCCGATCCAGCGCTTCATCGACCGCCATTTCAACCGGCTGGCGTGGGGCTTCGGCGCGCTGATCATCCTGGGCTTCCTGGCGCTGCGACTGCTGCACTGAGGATGCGACGGGCGTGGGCGGCATCGATCGTGGTGCTGCCCGACCCGGCGTCGCGCTCGATCAGCTCGCTGGCTGCAGCCGCACCCGCCGCCGCACCGTCCACATCTCCCTCGGCCAGGCGCACCGCCGCCTCGGCCAGCAGACGCTGATGCGGCGCGCCGAGCAGTCCCGCGCGCGTTCCGGCCGCATCGAGACTCGCACGCGCGCGCGCGACGTCCCGATCGTACAGCGCAAAGAACACGGCGGCACCCAGCTGCAGCGGACCGCGACTCGCGGCCGGCAGCTGGTGCGCACGCGCCAGCGTTTCCTCCAGATAGCGGCGGGCCGCGTCGATATCACCGCTGTCGAGCGCGTGCAGGTGCGCGAACGCCAGGCCGCTCACCTCGAACGCGCCGCCGTCGCGGATCGCTGCAGCGCTGTGGACCAGCTCTGCATCCCAGTCGCGCGGCCGCGTACCGCTGAGGCTATGCGCGGTCAGCGCCATGAGCGCGACCTCACGCCCCGTCTCCTCGTCGTTGCGCATGAGCCGCATGATGCGCGCGCCATCCGAATAGAAGCCACCGGCACGCATCGGCAGCAGCGTCAGCACGCCGACGCCGAGCGAGATGATGCCGGCCAGCAGCAGTGCCGAGCCAGTTGCGGATGCGGCCGCGCCGAACGAAGACATCGCCATCCAGAACACCAGGCACTGAACGCCCAGCAGCAGCGATGCGAGCGGCCCGCCAGCGGCCATGATCATCGTGCGGCGGCGCAGGTCGTGAAGGCCGACGGGCGTGCAGATCGCCAGGCCGCCCGCCAGCGGGATCGAGCGGTTGAACGACGCGACCGTCCGGCCGTTGCGGCGCTCCAGTCGCAGCGGCCCGGCAATCAGCAGCAGGGGCCGGAACCCGGCGAGGGCGCCGGCAGCGAGGTGACCTGCCTCGTGCGCGAGGATGCAGAGGAGGTAGAGAGCCAGCGCCAGCAGCACGCCGCCCGGTCCGGGGATGAACGGGGCCAGGGCATCGCCGGCGAACACGCCGAGTGCAATGCCGAGCAGGGCCCCGAACAGCGCGCCGCCGAGCAGTAATACCGCCTGCCTGCCAATCTTCATCCCGCCTCCGCTGGTCAATCCGCTCCTTGGTACGCCGCTGGCCGGCCGGGGTTTCCCTGCCGGGCATGCGCATCGGCCGGGCGGTGATCCACTCCGCCGGTACCCGGTGTATATTGGAGATCATGGGAACGAAGCCGGAAGGACTCGCGACGGAGGGGCCGAAGCTGCGCCGCCTCATCGTACGCGCGGAGGACAGGACGGAGGCCAGCGAGATCGCGCGCGAGCTGCCGGTGCAGCGATTCCTGCAGCCGGACGACGTGACGTGCGGTCCCACGTGCCTGCGCAAGGTCTACGACTTCTACGGCTTCGACATCGACATGGACTCGGTCATCGACGCGATCGAGCGCAACGAGGACGGCGGCACACTCGCGGTGTTCCTCGGCATGGCAGCGATGCGTCGGGGACTGCGTGCGCGCATCTACTCCTACGACCTGCAGATCTTCGATCCGACCTGGACGCATCTGGCGCGCGAGGAGCTGATCAGGAAGATCCGCGCGCGCTCGCCGTATCTGACGGATTCGAAGCGGCGGGGCGCGGCCGTTGCATACGTGAGGTACCTGGAGAAGGGCGGCGAGCTGGCATTCGACGAGCTGACGCCGGCGCTGCTCAAGTCCATCATCGATCGCGGGCATCCGGTGCTCGCCGGACTGTCGGCTACGTATCTGTACGGCTTCGCGCGCGAACGCTGGGACGAAGTGAACGGCAAGCTCGTCGATGACGACGTAGCCGGTGAGCCGACCGGCCACTTCATTGTGGTGAGCGGCTACGATCAGTGGGGCCGGCGTCTGACCGTGCTCGATCCGTCGGAGCACGTACCGGCGACGCCGGACGGCCGGCTGATCGTGAGTGCGGAACGCCTGATCAATTCGATACTGCTGGGCGATGTGACGTATGACGCCGTGCTGCTCGAGCTGTGGCCGGCGGAAGATCACGAGGAGTCTGCTTGAGCCGAAGACGTGTGCTCGTCGTCGTCACCGAGCGAGGTGATGCCGACGGCGTTCCGGATGCGCTGGTGACGACTGCGCAGGGCTACATCGAGGCGGGCGAAACGGCCGCCGACCCCAATACACTCATCATCAACCTGTGTCGCACGCTCGGTTACGGCAGCGACGGCTACTATGTGTCGCTGCTTGCGGACGCACGCGGTCAGCAGGTGCTGCCGCGGCTGGAGACCAGTGCCGGCCTCGCCGAGCCGTATTCGCGGTTCCGTGCGCTCCAGGAGGCCGGCATTGCCACGCTCGATGCCGGCGAGATGGCCGTTCGCTGGCGACGCGCCGGCATATCGTGGGATGAGGACAGGGATGTTGCCGAGGAAGGGTTCGGGCCGCTGCCGCTGATCCGCGAGAACGGTCACTGCCGGCCGGCGGTCGATGACGAGGTCGAGGACATCATCGCGTGCATCGGCACCACGCCGGACCCGCGGTTTCAGGCGATCGCCGCAGGCGTCTACCGCGTCTGGCCGGCGCCGCTGCTCCGCATCCGCGTCGTGCGCGAGGAGTCGCAGTGGAAGGTCGCGGGCGTGATGCCCGCGTCGCCGGACACGCTCGACGACGAGCAGCGACGACAGCTCGTGGATGCGCTGACCGGCGACGTCCCCGCGCTCCGGCGCGGAGGGACTGTCGAGCGCGATACGGTGCGCGCCTCGATTGCGGTGCTGCTCGACCCGGCCGACCCGTTCACTGCATCGAGCTCCGAGACGATTGACCGGCTGGAACGGGTCGCGGCGGGCATGAATGTGCACGTCGCACGCATCGACGCTACGGAGCTGAGACGGCTGCCGGAATACGATGCGCTGTTCATCCGCTCGCTCACGGGCGTCACGCTGCCATCGTTCCAGTTCGCGCTGCGCGCGGAAGCACTCGACATGCCGGTGATCGACGACTCGCAGTCGATCATCCGCTGCGGCAACAAGGTATTCCTGGAGGAGCTGCTGCGGCGCGAGGGTCTGCCGCTGCCGAGGACGCGCATCGTCACGCAGCACTCGCCCTGGTCAATGCTCGAGGAGCTCGGACTGCCATTCGTCATCAAGTCGCCCGACGGCTCGTTTTCGGCCGGCGTTCACAAGATCGCGACGCGGGAGGATTACGAGCAGCGCGCGGGCGAGCTGCTCGCGCACTCGCCGCTGCTCATCGCGCAGGAGTGGCTGCCCACCGCCTTCGACTGGCGCATCACGGTACTCGACGGCCAGCTGCTGTTTGCCGCGCGCTACTACATGGCGCGCGACCACTGGCAGATCCGCACGGAGGAGGGCGGTGTCGAGCGGTATGGCAAGGTCGAAGCCGTCGCGCGCGATGAGGCTCCCGCCGCCATCATCGACGTCGCACTGCGCGCCGCACGCCTCATTGGCCGCGGCATATACGGCGTCGATCTGAAGGAGACGGCGCACGGTCCGGTCGTGATCGAGGTGAACGACAATCCGAATCTCGACGCCGACTACGAGGACGCCATCGACGGCGATGTCATCTATGAGGACATCGTGCGGTTCTTCCTGCGCCGCATCGAGGAGGAGGCGGAGGCGCCGCGCCGTCCGGCCACAGCGACGGCCGCGCGTGCACGCGGCCGCGCGCGAACGCGCACGGGCGCCGCCGCAGGCCGGTCGCGTGCCGGTGCTGCTGCGGCCGGCACGGTTGACGAGGCTGCGTCGGATGTAGAGGGCGCCGTCGCGACGCTCGAAGCGGAGCGGGACGATGGCGACGGCATGTCAACACGCGCCGAACCGTCGCGTGCGACGGATGCCGCGGCCGGATCGAAACGCGGACGGTCGGTTGCTGCCGGTCCGCCCGCGATGGGCGGCGGTACTGGCGGTACGAGCAGTAGCGGCGGTGCGAGCGGAGGCTCCAGTGGCGGCGCCGGGAGCCGGCGGCCGGCCGAGCCGCGGCGCGAGGCGCCGCAGTACCAGCTGTTCGAGGTCGCGGGCCTGGAGCTGGAGTATCCGACGGTGGATGACGACCTGGACGTCGTTGCGCTCGTGGAGCCCGCGTTCCGCGCGATCGCGGGCCGCGGCACCAGCGACATCGAGCTGGACCGCGTCGGGTTCTCGAACGAGATCGCCGATCACGTCTTCGAGGTCAAGACGCTCGAGCCGGTGCGCTCGCTGCGCGATGCGGACGAGGCGATCGTCAGCGGCATCCGGCGCTTCTCCGAGGTGCTGCAGCAGGAATGGGGCGCCCGCCTGCTCCCCACCGCAATGCATCCGTGGTTCGATCCGCAGGACGGTCGCCTGTGGACGCGCTCGGGGCTGCGCATCTACACGACGTACGCGCAGATCTTCGACATCCGTACTCACGGCTGGATGAACGTCCACGCGACGCATCTCAACCTGCCGTTCGGCAGCGAGCGGGAGACGATGGCCATGCATACCGCCGCGGCCATGCTGGTGCCCTACCTGCCCGCGATCGCCGCGAGCTCGCCCGTCCCTGACGGCCGGCTCCAGTCGTTCGTCGATGGCCGGCTCGGCTGGATTCTCCAGCACCAGTCGCGCATCCCGGAGACCTGCGGGCGCATCGTGCCGGAGTACGTAGACAGCTTTTCCGGATATCGCCGCGACATCCTCCAGCCGATGTACGCCGCGCTCGACCGGTTTCCGCACTCCTCATCGATCCGGCACGAGTTTCTGAACAGCCGCGGTGCTGTCCTGCGCTTCGCGCGACGCGCACTCGAGGTGCGCGTGATCGACACGCAGGAGTGCGTCCGCATGGATGTCGCGATCGCCGTGTTCACGCGTGCGGCACTGCGCCAGCTGACCGCCGAGGTGCTGGCCGGCACCATCACGCCGCCGCCCGCCGACACGCTCGTCGCGGATTTCCACGAGTGTGTACGTGACGGCAGCCGCGCCCTCGTGCGTGCGCCGCACATCACGGGCATCACGGATGGCCCCGGCGTCGGCGTCACTGCCGTGCTGCGCAGTCTGCTCGAGCGCTCGCACGACGCAGTCGAGGAAGGCGACAGCGGGTACCTGCCGCTCATCGAGCAGGTCATCGCGCAGGGCACACTGTCCGAACGGATCCGCGCGCGCCTCGAGCCGCACGCGCAGTCCGAGACGGCGCTCCGACGCGCACTGCGCGAAGTCTATCGTGAGCTGGCCGACTGTCTGCTCAGCAACGAGCCGTGGCAGGGGCGGAGCCTGACCGTCACCCCGACTCCATGAGTCCCACCAGCGACCCCGCCGCAGTCCCTGCGCCCGGAGCCGGGGCTGCGGGCGGGAGACTCATCGCACTGACCCGGCCGGTGAGCGCGAACATGGCGGCGTGCGAGCTGACACACGTGCGGCGCGAGCCGATCGACATCGAGCGCGCACGCACACAGCACGCCGCGTACGCACGTGCGCTCGCTGAGGTCGGCTGTCGAATGGTCGAGGTGCCGGGTGCCGACCACCTGCCGGACGCGGTGTTCGTGGAGGACACCGCGCTCGTGCTCGACGAGGTCGCCATCGTGACCAGACCCGGCGCGGAATCGCGGCGGGCGGAGACGGCAGCCGTTGCGCAGGAGCTCGCGCGACACCGGACGGTAGAGCAGATGCCGGGTCCCGCCACACTGGACGGCGGCGATGTGCTGCGTATCGGACGCACGCTGTACGTCGGCACCTCGGGCCGCACCAGCGACGCAGGTGTATCGTGGCTGCGGGAAACCGTCGCGCCGTTCGGATATCGCGTCGTTGCATTGCAGCCGACCGGCTGCCTGCACCTGAAAACCGCCGTAACCGCCATTGCACCCGACCTCCTGCTCGTCAACCCGCGATGGATCGATCCCTCATCCTTCGAGAGGATGCGATATGTGGAGACCGCGCAGGACGAGCCGTTTGCTGCGAACGCACTGCTGATCGGCGAGCGCGTGATCTACCCTGCGGCTTTCGAGAGGACGGCTCGCAGACTGCGCGAGGCGGGAATCGACGTGCTGCCGGTTGACGCGTCCGAGCTGGCAAAGGCGGAAGGCGGCGTGACGTGCTGCAGCATCGTCTTCGACGCTGCCGGCGGGCAGGTTGCTGGTTAACGGCGTCCGGGGCACGAGTCAGCGCGGCGGCAGTGAGGCGGCGACGTCGAGCAGGGCCTGCGCTTCGACACGGTGGCCTCCCGGATACCTGAACAGGTGGTAGCTCAATCCCCCGTTCCGTAGCCGCTGGTCCTGTCGCTCGATCTCGCCGGGCGGGATCTGACGGTCGGACTCGCCGACGGCGATCGTCAGGGACGCGCCGCGCAGGAGTGCCGGTGACGGCTCCAGCTCCGGCGGCAGCGGGCTGCCCCACAGGATGACGTGATCGATCCGCGCAGTGCCGCGCGCAGCCCAGCGCGATACCGTGGCGGCACCCTGCGAGAACCCGAGCGCGATCACACGCCTGGCCGTACCGCCCGCGATGTGCGCCGTGAGCGTGTCGAGGTAGGCAATGTAGTCCTCGATCTCGTGCTCACGATCTTCGCGCGTCATCCACGTCGCACTGACGCGCGCATCGCCCGTGTGCACGCCCGGCGCGGTCTCGTGGTAGTACCGGTTGAGCGCTTCGGGCGCGATGATGCAGCGGCTGCCGTCGTCGAGCGGTACGAACGACCGCAGGAAGTAGCGCGCGAGCTGCGCGTACCCGTGACACGCAACCCACACCTCGGGCGCGGCGGGATCGCCGAGGCTGTAGTACCGTGCGCTGCGGCGCACAGTGATGTGATGCTCATTCATCATGTGACCGGACGTGCGGCGTCAACGGGCACCGTACGCCCCGGCCGGCATCACGCCGCGAAGCCAGGCGGCACCTGGAGATGATGCCCCGTAGCGTCCTGCCACGCCTTCGCCACCCGCAGCATGTCGGCCTCGCCGTACAGCCTCCCGATGAACTGGGCGCTGACCGGCACCCGCGTATCCCTGCGATCGGTGAAGCCCGCGGGCATCGACACCTGGGGATGTCCCGTGAGGTTGGTGAGCAGCAGGATGTTGTTCGGTGTGATGACGACATCGACATCACGCAGCGCGCGGTCCATCGCTTCCATGACGAGCGTGCGTACGCGATTGGCGTTGATGTACTCGACAGCCGGGACGAATCGGGCGTTCCGGAACGTGTCCGGCCACGAGCTGCGTTCCGGCTCGGGTACGAGCAGCTCGTCGCGATTGCTGCGTGTCAGCTCGTCGAACGCAGCGGCGGCCTCGACACCGAGGACGGATCCGGAGATCGCCTGAAGCGGATACTCCTCGACCGGCAGCTCGACCTCGACCATGTTCGGGACGACGCGCTGCATGGCGGCGAGCGCGGCCGCATCGAACTCGTTGCGCTCGCCTGCGTCGTTCGTGCGCTCGAACGCGGACCGGAACCAGCCGATGCGGATGTCGGAGAGCGGGCGTTCCGCATCCCAGTTGAACGGCACGTCGCGCGCGACGGGGTCGCGGCCGTCCGCTCCGTGTATCGCGTCGAGCACGAGCGCGCAGTCCTCGACGCTCCTGCACATCGGCCCGATCTTGTCCATGCTCCACGACAGAGCCATCGCGCCGTGACGGCTGATGCGGCCGAACGTGGGGCGCAGGCCGGTCACGCCGTTGCGCGTCGACGGTGACACGATCGACCCGAGCGTCTCGGTGCCGATCGCGAAGCCCACGAGACCCGCCGCCGTCGCGGACCCGGGACCTGCAGAAGAGCCGCTCGAGCCTTCCTCGGGGTTCCACGGGTTTCTCGTCATGCCGCCGAACCAGCGGTCGCCCTGTGCGAGCGCGCCCATGGTCAGCTTGGCAATGAGCACGGCGCCGGCCGCGTCGAGCCGCTCGACCACCGTAGCGTCTACTTCGATCACCTGATCGCGATACGGCGACGCGCCCCACGTCGTCGGGTAGCCACGCGTCGCGAGCAGATCCTTCGCGCCCCACGGGATCCCGTGCAGCGGACCGCGATACTCGCCCTCGTGCAGCTCCGCGTCGAGGCGTGCGGCCTGCGCGCGCGCGCGGTCCTCGGTCAGTGTGACGACCGCGTGCAACTGCGGATCGTAACGCCTGATCCGCGCGAGGTACATCTCCGTCAGCTCGCTCGGCAGCACCTGCCGCGAGCGCACCAGCTCGGCCAGCTTCGTGACCGGCCAGAACGCCACGTCCTCCAGGTTCGCGGGCCGGCGCACCGCCGATTCACGCGTGTAGCGGATCGGGCGTCGCTCCGAGGGCAGAATCATGCCCGGCAGGACCGGATCGAACTGCACTGCCGGCGGGACCGCGTTCGGCAGCGACACCTCGCGGAGACGCTCGTAGTTGCGAACGCTGCGCGACAGTCCGCGCGCGATCTCCTCGCGCTCCTCGTCCGTGAACTCGAGGCCCGCGATCGCCTCCGCCTGGGCGACCATCTCCTTCGTGACCGTCTCCTGCTCCTGCGCGATGCCCCACAGCACGCCGGGCAGCAGAGTGGTGGAGAGGCCGGCAGTGCCGAAGTACGCCATGAACGTGCGACGATCGAGTGACATGAGCGTTCCCTGGTTCAGGTCCAGATTTCCGCGGTGTCTGCGGGCGGTGCGGCAAACAGCTCGGGATGCAGCAGGCCGGCGAGGATCTCAATGCCGTTGATGAAGCGCGGGCCACTGCGATTGAAGTATGCGGAGCCATCGACGACGAATGCGCGCCGCGAATCGATCGCGCGTGGCGCCACATCGCGCAGCCGGTCGCGGGCGGACTCGGCATCGCGCTTCGTCGCGTCGAGGTCGTAGCCGCACGGCATGATCAGCAGCACATCCGGGTCAAGGCCGTGCAGCGCCTCCCACGTCGTCTGCGTCGAGTGAGAGCCGGCCGTGCCGACCAGGTTCACGCCGCCGGCCAGGTCGATCATCTCCGGCACCCAGTGGCCGGGCGCGAACGGCGGGTCCAGCCACTCGAGTGCGAGCACGCGCGGCCGTTCCGCCGACGCCACTGCGTGCTTCACGCGCTCGATCCGCGCCTCGATGTCCGCCACCACGTCCGCTGCCTCACCCGACGTACCCGTCACCGCGCCGACCTGCACGATGCTGTCGAGGATATCGCGCACCGTATGCGCATCGAGCGATACGACCTGCGCAGGCAGATCCCGTCGAGCGACGAGCTCGCGCACGCCGGGCGTCGGGACGGCGCAGACCTCGCAGACCGCCTGCGTCAGGATGATGTCGGGTGTGAGCTGTGTCAGCAGGTCCTCGTCGATCTCGTAGACGCTGCCGTGCTCCTGCATCGCATGACGTAGAGCGCTGTCGATCTCGCCACTGCTCAGGCCCGCCGGGTCGAAGCGCGGGCGGCTGAGACGCGGCCGGTCGAGAACGTCCGGCGGCCAGTCACACTCGTGCGAGATCGCGACCACCGACTCCTGCAGGCCGAGTGCGACGCAGATCTCGGTGCCGCTGGCCAGGAACGAGGCGATTCTCATCTCATGGCCGGGCCGCCTGCGGCTCAGCGGCTGCGCCGGCGTCGGCGGCGACCGCCGCATCCGCGGCCGCGTCCGCGACGTACGTGAGCCAGCCGTGCTCATCCGGCACGCGACCGTGCACGACGTCGAGGAACTTCTGCTGCAACGCATGCGTGACCGGGCCGGCCTTGCCGGCACCGACCGTTATACGATCCACGCTCCGGATCGGCGTCACCTCGGCGGCCGTGCCGGTGAAGAACGCCTCGTCGGCGGTGTACAGCATCTCGCGCGGAATCGCGCCCTGCTCTACCGCGATGCCGAGATCACGCGCGAGCGTGATGATCGAGGCGCGCGTAATGCCGTTCAGGATCGTGCCATCCACCCCCGTCGTGCGCAGCACGCCGTCGCGCACGAGAAACACGTTCTGTCCGCTGCCCTCGCTCACGAGCCCGTTCGGTGCGAGAGCGATCGCTTCGACGTAACCGTTCGCGGCAGCCTCCATCTTGATCAGCTGCGCGTTGTTGTAGTGGCCGGCAGCCTTGGCGAGCGCGGGGAACGTGTTCGGCGCCGGCCGCTGCCACGTCGAGACGCAGACGTCCACACCGTTCTCGAGCGCGCCGTCGCCGAGGTAGGTGCCCCACGGCCAGCACGCGACGAATGTCTCGATCGGTGAGGCGCCGGGCAGCATGCCCGCGTCGCCATAGCCGCGCAGCACCATCGGCCGGATATAGCACGAGTCCAGACCGTTGCGGAGGATGAGATCAACGGTCGCCGCGGTCAGCTCATCGGGCGACCACTTCGGCTCCATGCGATAGATGCGGCATGAGTCATAGAGGCGGCGCAGATGCTCGGGCCAGCGGAAGATCGCCGGGCCGCGCGGCGTGTCGTAACAGCGCACGCCCTCGAACACGGACGAGCCGAACTGCACGGCAAGCGACAGGAGGTGCACATTGGCGTCGCGCCACGGTATCACGGCGCCATCGCGCCAGATCCACTCCGCTTCACGAATCATCGGCTTCACTCCGTGTGGGTCTGCACTGATGCGGTCCGAAGCGCCGGCGCGCGCTGGTGGCACGGGCGGTACAGGTCCTCTAGTAGAGCGCGCGGATCCAGCCACCATCCACCGGGATGGACGTGCCGGTGATGTACGACGCTCGCTGCGACGCCAGGAACGCGACGAGCGCCGCCAGCTCCTCCGGCTCACCGAGGCGACCCATCGGTATCTCCTTCTCCCACGCCGCATAGGCATCATCGACGGTACTGCCGCGCGTCTCGGCATTGTGCTCCGCCAGATGGACCAGCCGCTCCGTGCGCGTGTAGCCGGGCATGACATTGTTGACCGTGATGCCCTGCGAGGCGACTTCGTTCGCCAGTGTGCGCGCAAAGCCAGTGACCGCCGCGCGCACTGCATTCGAGAGGATCAGCCCGTCCACAGGCTGCTTCACCGCGATCGACGTGATGTTCACGATGCGGCCCCATTGACGCTTTTTCATCTGTGGCAGTACGCCGCGCGCCAGGTTGAGAACACTCTCGAGGTTCTGCGCGATCGCATCGCGCCATACTTCCGGCGAGTGACTCTCGAACGGTCCGGCCGGCGGCCCGCCCGTATTCGTCACCAGCACATCGATGCGGCCGAACCGGTCCTGAGCGGTGCGCAGCAGTCCTTCGACGTCTTCCGGGTCCGTCAGATTTGCCCGGACCGCCAGCGCGTCACCACCCAGATCGCTCGAGATCTCGCGCGCGACACTGCCGATCTCATCCTCGTCGCGGGAGCAGAGGACGAGCGCACAGCCTTCGCGTGCGAGCTCCTCTGCAACCGCGCGACCCAGACCGCGGCTGGAGCCCGCCACGAGCGCGACCTTGCCGCGCAGTCCCAGATCCATAGCTACTTGCGGTGGAAGTAGGAGTCCGTGTGGTTCAGCCAGTCTTCGCGCGGCGGATTGAAAATGTCGATGTCGAGCGTGTCCTCCAGCGCTTCCGCCTTGTGCCACACGTTCGACGGGATGTGCAGCACCTCACCCGCCCGCACCACTACTTCCTTCGACTCGTCCTCGCCGATCCAGAACCGCAGCGCGCCCTCCAGGATCCACGTGAGCTGCTCATTGTGATGCTGATGCTTCGGGACGACGCAGCCCTGCTTCAGGAACACCTGGGCGAGCATCATTCCGTCGCCGGTAATGAGCTTGCGATCGAGCTTGTCCGTCACGCGCTCCAGCGTGACGACCGACCAGCTGTAGTGTGTCGTGTCGGCCATGATCGTTTCGTTGAAGGTGTAAAGGAGTACCCGGCACGATGCCGGCCGCCGAAGTTCGACGTTCAGCCGCGCGGCTGCAAACCGAAGCCACCGAGAGGCGTGGTCTCCACGCGGTCGCTGAACCCCGCGATGAGCGGCCGGCCCTTCGCGATCGCCGCCCGCACGGCCGGCTGCGTGAGCGATGCCTCGTGGCTCTCCCTGCTGTCCCACACTTCGGTGATCCAGAGTGCGTCCGCGTCCGTTTCATCAGCAGCGACGATGTAGCTCAGGCAGCCCGGCATCGAGGCCGTGCCCTCGAGCAGAATCTCCGCCAGCGGATCACGCTGGCCGGGCACCGCCGTCATCTTCCCTATCAGTCCGAACATCGCGGCTCCATCTGCACGTGTCGTTGCGCCCGAGACCAGCGTAGCCGGCGCCATGGCCGCCGCACCGATGATGGCCAGAAACCCGCGTCGCGGGAGCGTCATTGCATCACTTGCTCCGTTTGCGTGCCTGTAGAGTGGGACGATCAGAGACACCCTGCAACCTGCGTCCACTGCCCCCACGCCGGAGAAGCCCGGTCATTCCCCTGCCCCCAGCCTGGGACGGCGGTGTCCACCCGTCGCGAGTTCCGCAGGAGCGAAAGGGGGCGGCGGTGTCCACCCGTCGCGAGTTCCGCAGGAGCGAAAGGGGGCGGCGGTGTCCATCCGCCGCGAGTT
>DATHVW010000061.1:0-1540 GCA_035461085.1 Longimicrobiales bacterium
CGTGCTGCGCGAGCAAACGCCCCCGGGGATGGCGGAAGCCCAGTGGATGGGGAAAGCGTTTGCGTCGGCAGTTCGCGGAGCCTGGGATTCCGCATTCGTCGCGCTCCAGCACTGGACGCGCCTCTCGGACGACCCGCAGACAGTGCTGCGAGCCTACGGGCTGGCGACGCTGGGCGTCTCCACCGGCGCCGTCGCCCCCGACGCCGCGCTCGGGTGGCGACCCGACCCCGCGCAGGGGGCGGTGGCAGCGGAGCCTGACGCGAGGGCCG
Source organism: Longimicrobiales bacterium (assembly GCA_035461085.1). Classification (GTDB taxonomy): domain Bacteria; phylum Gemmatimonadota; class Gemmatimonadetes; order Longimicrobiales; family RSA9; genus SH-MAG3. The sequence continues at coordinate 270 of DATHVW010000061.1, forward strand.
AGCTGGCCTGGCTGGATGGCGTCAATGCGTTCTTCGGGGCCGACACCGCGGCGATCGCGGGCGCTCTGCAGGCGCTCAGGGGCAGCGGTGGCCGTCATGCCGAGCTCCTGTCGGCCTCGCTCCGCGCGTTCCAGCGCCATGCCGCCGGTGATCCGGCCGGGGCCGCGCGCTCCCTTGCCGAGCTGGAGTGGAATCTCACCGGACGTGGCGATCACATGGCGGCTGCCCGCTTCCACCCGCACCTGTCAGCCATTCACAGGCCTGCGGGGGCCCGCTGGCTCATCGAGTCCGGCGACACGGTGCAGGCCCTCAGACTCCTCACCTGGCACGAGGCGATCGTCGCCGGTGACCGTGTCTACGGGCGCATCAACAACGCCAACCGGGTCGTGGAGCCGCTCGCGCTCCAGCAGCGCGCCCGGCTGGAAGAGGCACTGGGCAGGGAGTCGGTTGCGCGGGAACACTACCGTGCGTTCCTGGAGCGCTACGACCGCGCCCCTTCAGCGCATCAGGGCCTGGTGGCGGACGCGCGCGCGGCGCTCCATCGTCTCGGTGACGCTAAACGCGAGGTTCCGGCAGGTCCGTCGCGCCGCTCACCCGAACCACGCAGGGCTCCGCGAGGGGAGGGACTGCCTCCCCCCGCTGGTTAGCCGCCCAGCAGCATGCGTGTTCAGCGTCCGAACGCAGGTTACGGCCGCACGGCGCTGAAGCTCAGGATCTTGTCCACACCACCGGGCGGCGGATCGAGCGGCACGTTCGACTTCGGATGTCCCGGCACGATGCAGGTACCGCCGCCGGACAGTGCGGTCGCCGCTTGCCCGTTCACCGTGATGCTCGCGCGGAACGTGCAATCGACCGCGTTTCCACCACCGAACTGAATTACCAGGTTGCGTCCGCGGACTTCGCCGTTCACGAGGGGCGCCGGCAGGAACGGTGCGCTGTCGAAGACCTGACCACCCCGGGTCACGCATTGCTGCGACGTCCGCACCCACTCACCGCTGACCACAGCACCCTCCTGCACCAGCGTCATGGTGCCGCTGCCCTCGCAGATGGCCGACGTCCGGGGTCCTTCCGGCTGAATGCCGAAGACCAGGGTGGCCGCCCATTCCGGCAGAATCAGCCGCTCCCGGTCGCTCCAGAGCCATTCCCCGCTGACGTCGATGGCCGCGTCAGCGCCGTGCGCGCTCAGGCGGAGCTCTCGTTCCGGCGAGGATACGTCCGTGATCGAGGTGTCGGAGCAGGCCGCGAGGAACGCGAGCCCGATCACCGATACG
>DATHVW010000062.1:0-2816 GCA_035461085.1 Longimicrobiales bacterium
GAGGAGGGTGAGGAGGAGGGCGGCCCCACGCCCGCGGGCGGCGCATGAACGTCGCCTACATCATCTCGGCCTACCGCCTGCCCGGGCAGCTGGTTCGTCTGGTGCGCCGGCTCGATGCACCGGGGACATCGTTCTTCATCCACGTCGACGCGAAGTCGGAAGACGCCGTCTTCCGTGCCATGGCGGAGCCCCTGCGCGATCGCCCGAACGTGCACTTCCTGCCGCGCCATGCCTGCTACTGGGGTGACTTCGGGCACGTGCAGGCGACGCTCAAGGGGCTGAGCGCGCTGCTCGCCGCCGGGCAGCCGTTCGACTACGTCGTGCTGCTCACCGGCCAGGATTACCCACTCAGGTCGAACGCGGAGATCGCGGCGACGCTCGAGGCAGCCGCCGGACAGGTCATGCTGCACTGGATGCCGATCCCGAACCCGCACTGGACCGACGGCGGCGCCTACCGCATCGAGCACTGGCACTTCCGGCTCGGCCGGCGGCCGCTCTCGTTCCCCGGCGCGCCCTTCCGACACGCGTGGCTCAATGCCGCCTGGTCGCTGCCCGCCCGCCTGCTCCGGCTGCGACGCTCGTTCCCCCATGGCCTCAGTCCGTACGGCGGATCCTCGTACTGGATCATGCCCGCCGACTGCGCGCGCTACGTCGATGGGTTCGTGCGGAGCCACCCCGATTTCGTCCGCTTCTTCCGGCACGTGCGCGTCCCGGACGAGATCTTCTTCCACACGATCGTGATGAACTCGCCGTTCCGCGGCCGGGTGGCCGCCGACGATCTGCGCTACATCGACTGGGGGGCAGGGGGCGATAACCCGAAGGTGCTCACCACTGCGGATTTCGACGCGCTGATGCGGTCGGGCAAGCTCTTCGCCCGCAAGTTCGATCCGCACGTGGACGCAGTCGTGCTGGACCGCATCGACCAGGCGCTGGCGGAGGCCTAGCCCGTCGCTGCGCTCAGAAGATCGTGTAGATGAACGGCGCCAGCACCGAGCCCTGAGCGAATGCGATCAGCATCCCGATCAGCAGCATCGTGATGATGACCGGCATCAGCCACCACTTCTTGCGGACCTTCATGAAGGCCCAGAGCTCGCGCACGAGCGAAGGACGGGTCATGGTCAGAACTGTCGGTGCAGGTCGCTCTTCCGTTCGCCCTCGGCCCGCGCCTGCCAGAAGCTGTCGGAGCGCCGGGGCCGGAGCGGCCGGTGTCCGAACGCGCGCGCGGCCAGCCCGAACGGCGTGATCACGAGAAAGAAGATAATAGCCATGAAGATCGGTGTCGTCACCTTCGAGATGGCCAGGCCGAAGCGCAGCCACGCCCGGTAGACGGGTCCCATGTGCCCCGGCAGCAGCAGCCCGCCGAGAATGAACAGCGTGCCGGCAGCGCCGGTCACGGCGCGCGCGGTCTCGTGACCGCGCCACCAGAGCAGCAGCGCGAGCGCCAGGAAGGCGCTCCCGACCGTGAGACCGAAGCGCCGGCCATCGGCGGCGCTCAGTCGAGCTGGAACGCGAGCTTCCAATCTTCCGGCTCCTGCCACGCCTGCTGCGCGGCCTTGCTAAGGAGGAAGGACCCCAGCACCAGGTAGTCCATGTTGGTGCGCATGAAGCAGCGATAGGCATCCGCCGGCGTGCACACGATCGGCTCACCGCGCACGTTGAACGACGTGTTGATCAGGACCGCACAGCCGGTCTGCCTCTCGAACTCGCGGATCAGGTCGTAGTAGTTGCGGTGCCACGTGCCGTCCACGGTCTGGATCCGCGCCGAGTAATCGACGTGCGTCACCGCCGGGATGTCGGAGCGCGGCACGTTCAATTTGTCGATGCCCCAGAGCTGCTGCTGCGCCGCGTCCATGGCGATGCGCCGCTCCGCCCGGACCGGCGCGACCAGCAGCATGTACGGCGACTCGCCATCCAGCTCGAAGTAGTCGGCCACGCGCTCGCGCAGCACGCTCGGCGCGAACGGCCGGAACCCCTCGCGGAACTTGATCTTCACGTTGAGCTGCGCCTGCATCCGCGGGGAGCGCGGATCGGCCAGGATGCTGCGCGCGCCGAGCGCGCGCGGCCCGAACTCCATGCGGCCATCGAACCAGCCGATCACGTTCTCGTGCGCGAGCAGCGAGGCCACCTCCGACAGCAGGTCGGCGCGATCCAGGCGGGTGTACGCGGCGCCCTCGGCGCGCAGGAACGCCTCGATTTCGTGGTCGGTGAAGGACGGTCCGAGGTACGACCCTTTCATGCCGTCGCCCCGGTCCGCCCGCGGGCGCGGCAGGGCCTCGTGCCGGTGCGCGATCAGCTGCGCCACGCCGAGCGCGCCCCCCGCGTCGCCCGCGGCCGGCTGGATCCACAGGCTGCGGAACGGACCTTCCCTCAGGATCCGGCCGTTGCCGACGCAGTTGAGCGCGACCCCTCCGGCCAGGCACAGGTCCGGCAGCCCGGTCACGCGGTGAGCGGTGCGCGCCATCCGCAGCATGATCTCCTCGCACACTTCCTGGACCGACCGCGCCAGGTCCAGCTCCCGCTGCGTCAGCAGCGTCTCCGGCTCGCGCGGCGGTCCCCCGAAGAGCCGCTCGAACGTGGCGCTCGTCATGGTGAGACCGGTCAGGTAGTTGAAGTACGACTGGTTCAGCGTGAACGAGCCATCCTCCCGCAGGTCCACGATCTCGTCCAGGATCGCCGCGACGTAGCGCGGCTCCCCGTACGGCGCCAGACCCATCACCTTGTACTCGCCGGAGTTGACCTTGAAGCCGGTGTAATACGTGAACGCCGCGTACAGCAGCCCCAGCGAGTCCGGCCAGTGCAGCTCCCGCAGGATCTCG